>JBKBXP010000175.1:0-6891 GCA_046314035.1 Pseudorhizobium sp.
TCGGCGCTGCCGCCACGGCGAACCTGAAACTCCATGCCCAACAGCATGATCGCGGAGATGGCAAACCGCGTTGTGACCGTGAAACGGGCAACATCGGAGATGAGCAGAATATCGCTGATCGAAAACAGCACATAGACCAGAACCGCAATCCACAGGCCCTGCCTGGTCGTCTGCCTGCGCGTATCCTGCGCGTGCGACCGGTAAAGAGCCTGAAGTGCAGCATCGGGCTGCACACGCGGGTCGCGCGGCACATCAACATAGATGGCATCTGTCACTTTGTGCATCATGCACGGTCCACCGCTCTCACTGCTGTGGTTGGCTGCATCAGGGTCGGCAAGATGCTGTCGCGTCATGAAGTCATGCACCATCTTGTTCGACCGGCGTGTCTTATCAGGAAAACCCGAAGCAGGATGACGATTATCATGACGGGCTTAACGCTTCGCCAACGACCTAACCTGTGTCGCTTCGAGGTTAACCAAAATGTTTGAAGGGGAGGACCTACGAGCAATCCACAGTGTCTCGCGGTATTACACTGTCAGATGAAAAGAGCTTCCCCCAATCACCTTCATTATACACCGAATGCCGCAGCTTGATCGCCCAACGTCGGTCAGCCCGAAAGTTTACCGCCTGCCATTACATACGGTACTGAGATCGCTCCAAGTCTCTGCGTCAGGGGAGATCCAGTGCTGAATTGCGCTTGCCCCGCACCAAAACGGGTCGGTGCCAGCCTGGCGTCTTCGCTCCCGCGTCGTCGGGGCGACCGATTGCTGCGTCCATCGACAGTCGACATCGTCGCTTTCAATTGCGATTCGCAATCATGCAAAAGACCATGATCCGGCTCGGATCGGACGATCAGGCTGACGCCGACACCCCTCATCAGACTGACGAAAAGCGGGCAATGTCCTGTTTGCCAAGGTCTTGACGGAGCGGCCAGCGGAGGGTGATATCGAAGCAGCTATAGCGGGGACCTGTTGCTACGCTCACGCGCCACGGTGCCTGCAATCACCCACAAACCTCTAGATGGCGGCGCACAGACTAGCGCCCTGTTACCTTGACGTGGCGCCAACATAGCTTCACTCCGGGGCCGGACGCATTCGCGCCCATTGACATAGGCGACAGGCAAAGTCTCTGGTCACCACATCAGCCGCAGACGGTGATTGAGCCGCGCCGCCAAAATCGGAGCGACCGCGGCACCGAGCAACCCGAGCCGCAGACGCCGCATGACCGTGCTCACCAGGAACGTCATGGCAAGCGAGGTTGCCAGACGAGACCAGTCTGTATCGGGGAACGGCCGAGCCAATGTCTCGGCGGCGGCCTCGCGTCGGATGGCGGTGATCCGCGCGTCCAGCTCAACAACCTGGTTTCGCAGCTGCGCAAGATCTCGCCGTGCCGCCACGAGGTCATCAGCTGCACTGGCGCTGCCCTCGGCGCGCCGCTGTCGCGGCGCCGTGAGGGGTTTGCGCTCGGCTTCGCCGTTGACGCTACTGCTGGTGTTTTTCACTGTCATCGATAACTCCCGCACTCTCGTCGCTGCCGCTTACTGGCTGCAACCGGGAACGCAAAAGACCTGGAAAGGATGCATGAAGCGCAGACTTCGACCCGCGAGGCTTTCTCTGCTTGGCGGCCGCGGTGACCCCTTCGCTCGTGCCGCGGCTCTCTTCGAAAGCAACATCGGCCAGCAAGCTTGCCAGCAGCATTGCAGCGCATTTCCCGCAAGACTGGGCTCGGTCAGCGCTCGAGCTTACAAGCAATAGCCCGGACGCTGAGGCCTTTAACGCCCTTGCGGAGACGATCACCGGACCCGACAAGGCCGAAGTCATTCATCGGCGTAGACCAGGGCGCAGCTTGGAAGCGATCGAATTCGCGACTTTGGCACAAGGCCGCCAATCGGCCTGATCGAAAGGCCGATCACCAGATAGCTCCTCCCGGCCCTCATCTGCGAACGTATAGCGTTCACGTTCATCCCTGATTCATGTCGAGCACTCCAAACTGGAGGAATGACACAATCAACGAACCTTCCCTTCGCCCCCGAAGATCTCCAGCTGCTGCAGGAGGTTTACGACGAAGTTTGCGGCATTCGTAACGTTGAAAAGTCGGATTCCGAAGCGATTGCAAAGGAGCTCGTTCAGCTTTACGAGCTGGGCGTGCGCGACGAACAACAATTAAAAGCGCTTATAAGCTGACGGCCTTTCCCTCGATCCCCTCGCCTCTTGGGAGCGGCAGCTTCCTGCCCCGTGTGCAACGCCGCAAGCGCTCGTTTACATTAAACCCGTCCACCACCGCGTGTCGCCCCACCCTCTCCCCGACGTGTGGTTTGGTAGCTGGATATGCGACGTGTTTACATCGTGATGGTGTTGTCTGTGGCATTCGGGCGTGCGTTGACCAACAGATTTGCCATAAGCCGGAAGTTGCGCCCAAGGTAATCGATCTGAAATGGCGACCGCGCCCTCAAAGCTGCGTCTTGGAGGCGCGCGCTTGCAAACAAAGCGAATGCCTGCCTGTTGGTATCGGCGCGTCCGTTTATCCGCCAGGCGCCAACGGTTGCGTCGCCACTGGATATGAAGTTGCACAACTGCATTTTTTCCGACGCGGATCTGGCGGCTGGATTCTCGAAGTTGGCATTGACGCCATAAAGAGACGCAATATTTAGGCAGGATTAAGAAACTGGTGACGCACGATTGTCTAAAATATTTGCGCGTTGGCATAAACAATCCCTAGCTCGGCAGTTCCTACTTGCGGGAGGATTTGTTGCATTGGCGGCGATGCTGATTGTTGGGGCCTTCGTCACGACACTGATCGAGGATGCTGTCACGCGCAACTCCGCTGCGACCACCGCCATGTATGTCGACAGCGTGATTGCACCGCTGCTGCCTGATTTAAAGACGACGGATATCCTTGACGATGTGACCAGTCGCACACTGGACGAGACGTTCGGGCAGGGCGCCCTCGGGGAACGTGTCATGTCATTTCGCCTGTGGCGGGCAGACGGAACCATTCTCTACGCCACCGATCAAGATCTGGTCGGCAAGCAATTTAGGCCAAGCGACAGTCTCCAAAGAGCCTTCTCGGGCACGATGGTGGCCGAATTCGAAGTGCCAGATGACGAAGAAAGTACCGCTGAGCGAGCTCTGGGTAGGCCGCTCCTGGAGATCTACAACCCAATTCTGCAGCCTTGGTCGGGCGAAGTTGTCGCGGTATCAGAGTTCTACGAAGCAGCCGACGGCTTCCAGCAAAGCCTTTCACAGGCACGCCTGTGGAGTTGGCTGGCGGTTGCTGCCGTCATCTCGATCTTCTTTCTGTCCTTGTCTGCCATCGTGCTGCGCGGCAGCCGCACGATCGAAGTTCAACAGGCGGCCCTGACCCAGAGGGTCGCGGAATTGTCGGACCTACTGGAGCAAAACCGTCTGCTTCATGCCCGCGCGCAACGGGCCTCCAAACGCGCGACGGCGCTCAATGAAAGTTACCTGCGCAGGCTCGGGGCTGATCTTCATGATGGGCCGGCGCAATTGGTTGCCTACGCAGCATTGAGGATCGATAGTCCCTTACTTGTCGCGGCCAATACGCCACCTGGCGCCCGCGAGGAAGAACTAGAGGGCATAAAAGAGCGCCTACATGAGGCGATCGAGGACATCCGCAGCATTTGCAGTGGCCTGGTTCTCCCCCACATAGAGACTGTCGATCTTCCGGATTTGCTTGAGCGAGTGGTGAGTGCCCACCGGCAACGGACAGGCGCCACCGTCAGCCTCACAGCTTCGGCCGGATCACGACACCTGTCGCCCTCGGCAAAGATCTGCATCTACCGATTTGTCCAGGAGGCTCTCAATAACGGCTTTCGTCACGGCAAGGGTCGCGGCCAAAGGGTAGCCCAAAGTTTTGACTGCGACGCAGTCGTCGTTGAGGTAGAGGACAAGGGTCCGGGCTTCGACCTTGGAAAGATACGACCGGAAGGACTAGGTCTTGCTGGCTTGAGGGAACGGATCGAGAGCCTGGGTGGCAGCTACACTATCGAAAGCTCTCAACAAGGAACGCGGTTGCGCATGTCGATCAACGCAGAGGAAGTGGAGCAGGCATCATGAGCAGGATTCGTATCGCTGTGGTTGATGATCATCCGTTATTTCGTGAAGGCGTGATCCGGAGCTTGGCAGAGGTTCCGGGGCTTGAGATCGTGGCTGAAGGCGCAACCCGGGAAGAGGCAATCGCGATCGCCACCGACTTTGCACCGGACGTTTTACTGCTGGATATCTCCATGCCGGGTAATGGACTGGATGCCATAGAGGGTGTCCTGCAAAACCACCCGGCAGCCAAGATCGTCATGCTGACTGTATCGGAAGCCAGTGAAAACCTCGCCCATGCTCTAAAGCGCGGCGCCCGTGGATATGTTCTCAAGGGGATAGGCTCTCAGGCACTTGCAGATGTGGTGATGACCGTCGCGTCTGGCGAAACCTACGTTGCTCCCAATCTGTCGGCTCGCCTTTGGGCGAGCCTGTCGCGTGACGGTGAGAGCAAAGATCCCTTGGCGGATCTCACGCAGCGAGAGCAGGATGTCTTGAACCTTGTGGCCTCCGGGCTCAGCAACAAGCGCATTGCCATTGCTCTGGACCTCCATGAAAAGACCGTCAAGCACCACATGACACGGATTTTTTCCAAGCTTGGCGTGACGAACCGAACAGAGGCTGCACTTGCGCTACGCGATGCGACAGTACCCTCGTCCTCAGCGACGCATCGACCTTAGCCGAGCACGGTCTGACGCTGTTGCACTGCGATTGACGATTTGCCGGTTGCGGGCGTCGCGCATTTCATATCGTCCATCGACGATACGCTCGGTCGTGCCGTTGCTATGACGGACAGTGATCGACGATCCGGTGGTGCGCCCTTCGCTCAGCGCGCCTCCCCCACTACGGGCACCACTGGGCGCATTCTCGCCAGTTGCATCACTTCTGGAACTGTTTCCGCCACTGTTACCGCCTGCATTGCCGCCACCATTGCCCCCGCCGTTACCGCCACCATTGCCGCCGCCGTTGCCGCCACCGTTGCCGCCGCCGTTGCCGCCGCCGTTACCGCCGCCGCCGTTACCGCCACCATTGCCGCCGCCGTTGCTATTACCCTGCGCGGCGGCCGTAGCGGGCCTCACATTGAAACGATCATGGCCTACAAACACACGCATGGGCGTTAGAAAGGCAGCAGCGAAAACTGTCCCGGCACCCATTATCAACTGTCGACGCGAGCTCATGGCCTCAACCTCCCTTGTCCTCGCAGCTTCCCCGGCAAAGCAACGACCTGCCGTGTCCAGCATGGACCTCACAGTGGCAGCTGTCAGCCATCTAGGCCGCAGTGGTGCCAAAAGAAAGGCCCCGCGATCGTGGGACGATTGCGGGGCCCAAGTGCCTGCGCAGGAAGGGACGGGCTGCGCAGGGAGCTGGCTGTCAAACGCTTGCTGCAGCCAGAACTGTAAAGCCCACAAACAACCCCGCCAGTGGTATAAGCAGCCACCGAGCCTGAAATACGCTGTTCTCCATAATTGTCCTCCTTGGGAAGCCGGATGATGTGACTGAAACAGGAAGACTGCGGATGCTGTTCCGCGCTTGATCGGTAACCGGACCTATGCCTTTGCACGATCAGACCATGGTCGGGTGCCGCTGCACAAAGGTCTGACGTCTCCACCGCCTGAAGCCTAATAGACGGAACGAGGACTGGCGGGCCTCGTTCTGGACCTACCGCCATGGCCCATCGCATGGGGCAGGTGTGCGGCACACGAAGGAGATACCCATGACCCATCGGGATCGGCCGAACATCAACGCCGGAGGCGATATCTGCGGCGGCTCGGCGGCGGCTGGGGCAAAGTCGACTTGGATGGCATTCCGACGGTCGAGTCTCCTGTCACAGGCGCAAGGCCACTAGCCCCTTTACGCCCGCGCCATGCTCAGACGCCATCACGCGCGTGAGCTTTTACAACCAGAAAGGAAAAAACCATGACTTCCCGAATTATCCTCCTCACCGCAACCACGCTTGCACTCTTCGCTCCGGCCGTATCTGCACAGGAGGGCACCGTGAACGGCGCTGCTGGTGGCGCTGTTACAGGCGCCATTGTAGGCGGTCCAGTGGGTGCAGCTGTCGGGGGCGTCGTCGGCGCCATCGCTGGCACGGCAATTGCTCCGCCCCCGCGTGAGGTCATCACCTACGTCGAGCAGCAGCCTGTCCCGACCACCCCAATGGTCGTCGAACAGGAAATCGTCATCGGTAAGCCCGTTCCGGAGACGGTCGTGCTCACGACGGTTCCGCAAGCCCCCACCTATGCCTATGCGGTGGTCAATGAACGGCGTGTCATCGTTGATCCGCAGACGCGGGTTGTGGTTGAGGTCGTCAACTAACTGCTAGGAAACCCCGAAAGGAGCATCCGCCCGGCAATTCCGCTGGACGGATGCTCCTGTCCTTCGTGCTTCAAGCAGGCGTTTGAGGGTCAAACGAGATGGATGCCTCCGCTTTCCCTTCATCAATCGCCATAGCCTCGGGGTGGTTCGTTCATGCCTTTGCAAAACAACTCAGAAGCTCACTGGCACGCTTGACGGGGTCGAGCGGTCCCCCATTCACGGGTTCTGCTGCCGCCTTTGATCCTGGCGCCAGCGTAGCAAGAGAGCCCGTGCTGTCCCGTCCGGCGCAAGTCGGCCAGTTACTGCTGATTGTCTAGAGGCAATGACGAATTGGAAACCGAAAATGTTAAAGTGTCTGGTGTACCTTTCTCCAAAGCACCCGTTGACACAGCCCTCCCGGTGGAACAGCAGCAACAGCAATCCGTTTAAGCGCAATTGATCGAAGACAGGAGACACTGCCTTGAGCATCGGCTTGCTTGGCCTATTGGACGATGTGGCGGGACTTGCGAAAGTGGCGGCAGCA
>JBKBXP010000176.1:0-6879 GCA_046314035.1 Pseudorhizobium sp.
TCCTAGGCCGAACCCCTTACCGGATCATTGACCGGCCAGATCGCGAACGTAGCGGAAGAGCGTCCGGATGGCGAAGGCTTCCCCGCCGACCGGAGCATGCGGCTTTTCCGACAGCGTCCAGCCGTAGATGTCGAAATGCGCCCAGCGTGTCCGCTTGCCGACGAAGCGCTTGAGGAAGAGGGCCGCGGTGATCGAACCGGCCATGCCGCCGGAGGGCGCATTGGTGATGTCGGCGGCGCGCGACTTCAGATCCTTGTCGTATCCCGGCCAGAGCGGCAGGCGCCACATCGGATCGTTTTCCTCGCGGGAGATCTCCGACAGACGCGTGGCGAGCGTGTCGTCATCGGTGAAGAAGGGGGCGATGTCGGTACCCAGTGCCACGCGCGCCGCCCCCGTCAGCGTGGCCATGTCGATCAGCAGGTCTGGGGGCGTCTCGTCGGCATAGGCCAGCGCATCGGCGAGTACCAGGCGGCCTTCCGCGTCGGTGTTGTCGATCTGCACCGTCAGGCCCTTGCGGCTGCGATAGATGTCGCCCGGACGGAAGGCATTGCCGGCTATGGAGTTCTCGACCGCCGGCACCAGCACGCGCAGACCGACGTCCAATCCCGCATCCATGATCATTAGCGCGAGGCCGAGGACATTCGCGGCGCCACCCATGTCCTTCTTCATCAGCGCCATGTTGGAGGCGCTCTTGATGTCGAGCCCGCCCGTGTCGAAGCAGACGCCCTTGCCGACCAAGGTCACCTGCGGCGCGCCCTGCCGCCCCCAGCGCATCTCGAGAAGGCGCGGCGCCTGGGCGCTGGCGCGCCCCACGGCGTGGATGAGCGGGAAGTTCTGCGCCAGAAGATCATCGCCGACGATGGACGTGACCTTCGCGCCGTAGTGCTGACCGAGCGCACGGAACACTGCCTCAAGGTCTTCCGGCCCCATGTCGTTGGTCGGCGTATTGATCAGGTCGCGCGCCAGGAAGGCGCCGGCCAGCTGCCGTTCTACGTCGGTACGAACTTCGTCCACCAGTGCCAGGCGCACCTGCTTCTGCTTGTCCTGCCGGTAGCGGCCGAAGCTGTAGCTTCCGAGACCGAAGCCAAGCGCAATTTTTTCAGCGGACAAGGAGCTCTCGACATGCCAGTCACCGGCCGGCAGGAGTTTCGACAGTTTTCCGGCCGACAGCGCGGCGTCCGGATCATTGCCAAGGCCGAAGAGGGCTGCGACCAGCGTGCCGTCGGCGCCGGGAACCAGCAGCAGGCTGCCGGCGTCGGCCGCAAACCCTGTCGCCCGTGCCCAGGCCAGCGCTGCGGCATCTATGGTGCCGTTTTCCATGTCCGCCGCCGTCACGGCATAGACGGGACGGGAGGCTGCCGACTTCTCGGTCAGAACCGGCGGACGATCGATGTAGCGATAGCTGGACATGGGAACCTTCTCGTGAGGAATCAGCGCTTTAACCGTCTGTTAGGGTTAACAGTCTATTGCTAGACGGAGCAATGCGCCATCGGAGGATGCCGATCGCGGCGCATATCCAAGCGACGAGAATGAGTGTCATGACCCGAAGCACCACGCTCCAGATCCGGAAGGCCGGTTTTGCACAGGCAACCGGCGCTGTCCTTATCGCCATGGCGCTTGCGGGTTGCGCCACGAAGAAAGACGGCACCACCACCGGCTCGATCCAGCCTTCCGCGGCATCCATAGATGCCATGAGCACCAGCCAGCTCGACGGCCTCGAGCGGTCGATCGGGGCCGCCTATGAGCGCAATCCGAAGGACCGCAATGCGGGCCTTCGCTATGCCCAGGTGCTTGGCATGACCGGCAAGCACGTGCAGGCTCTTGCAGTCATGCAGCAGGTGGTGATCGCCCATCCGACGGATCGCGACGTGCTTTCCGCATACGGCAAGGCGCAGGCGGCAGCCGGCCAGCTTGAGCAGGCGCTGGAAACCATCCGGCGCGCCCAGACACCCGACCGCCCAGACTGGCGGCTTTATTCCGCGGAAGGTGCGGTCCTCGACCAGCTTGGCCGCTCGGACGAGGCCCGTCAGAAGTACCGCATGGCACTCGACACGCAGCCCAACGAGCCGACCATCATGTCCAATCTCGGCATGTCCTATGTCCTGACCGGAGATCTGCGCACGGCCGAGACCTACATGCGCAATGCTGCCCAGCAGCCCGCTGCCGACAGCCGCGTGCGCCAGAACCTGGCACTGGTCGTCGGCCTTCAGGGCCGCTTCGCCGAGGCCGAGACAATCGCCAAGCGCGAGCTCTCCCAGCAGCAGGCCGACGCGAATGTCAGCTACCTGCGCTCGATGCTGTCGCAGCAGAATTCCTGGGCGAAGCTTGCCGACAAGAACGGCAAACCCAAGCCGGCAGTCAACTAGACGACAAGCAGCAAGATCCGCTACAGTCCTCTCCCGAACTCCAAAGCTGGACTGGTAACGGATGTCATGCGGCGAATTCTGAAATGGTCGCTGAGGCTGGGGCTCGCCTCAGCACTGCTGGTCGGCTCCTATATCGGCTTTCTGCATCTGACCGGAAACTTCCACGAGGTCATCGATGGCGAGCTCTATCGTTCTGCGCAGCCAACGCCTTCTGCCCTCGAAGGGTACATTCAGTCCTACGGCATCAAATCGGTGGTCAATCTTCGCGGAGAAAGCGATCTCGATTGGTACAAGCAGGAGACAGCGGTCGCCCAGCGGCTCGGCGTGAAGCACATCAACTTCCGGATGTCCGCGGGAAGGCAACTGACTGCCGAGGAGAGTTTCCAGCTCATCACGCTGCTGCGTGATGCACCCAAACCCATGCTGATCCATTGCCAGGGTGGTGCGGATCGAACCGGACTTGCCTCGGTCATCTACCTGCAACAGATCGCGCATGTCGACGAAGAGACCGCCGAATGGCAGCTTTCGCTTCTCTACGGCCATGTCGGCCTTCCATTCGTCAGCTATGCCTACCCGATGGACGAGAGCTGGGAGCTTTTTGAAAAAGTCCTCGGGCTGCCGAGCTGAGCAGTTAGAAGCGGTCGGAGACCTGGATCCCCGCTGGGCCAAGGATAACGGCGATCAGCACCGGCAGGAAGAACAGGATCATCGGCACGGTGAGCTTCGGCGGCAGGGCGGATGCCTTCTTCTCCGCTTCGTTCATCCGTTCGTCACGGCCTTCCTGGGCCAGCACCCGCAGCGCCTGGGCAATCGGCGTGCCGTAGCGCTCCGCCTGGATCAGGGCCTGGGTGACGTTCTTGACGGAATCGAGCTGGGTGCGGATGCCGAGGTTTTCCAATGCTATCCGGCGATCCGGCAGGAAAGAGAGTTCGGCCGTCGTCAGCACCATCTCCTCGGCAAGCTCCGGCGACTGGCTGCTCATCTCCTCCGCCACCCGGCGCATGGCCGCTTCCATGGAAATCCCCGACTCGACGCAGATCAGCATCAGGTCGAGCGCGTCCGGCCAGGCGCGCTTGATGGAGTGCTGCCGCTTCGTTACCCGGTTCGTCACATAGATGTTGGGAAGGTAGAAGCCGACATAAGCGATCACAATGGCGGCCAGTACGCGGATGGCGAAGGGCCGCTCCGCGAGATTCCCCATCACGAAGATCCAGACGATGGCCAGCGCCAGAAACAGGAAGGGCAGAAGAAAGCGCGCGACGAGAAAGATGTTCAACGCGTTCTGCGACCGCAGACCAGCGGCCCGCAGCCGGTTGACGGTGTTATCGTCGACCAGCGCCTGGCGCAGGTTGAAGCGCTCGACGATATTGCGCACCGACTGGTTGTTCTGCGTGCGAAGCGTCGCCTTGGAGGCTTCCGCGGTCATCCTTGCCCGTTCGCGGGCCCGCATCTGCTCACGTTCCGTCGAGACCGCCTTCATGCGCTTGTCGAGGTTGCCGCGCTCGAGGAAGGGGCTCGCCAGCGAAAAGAAGGTCGCGAAGACGGCGATCGCGACGAAGATCGCAAAGAGCAGGGCCGGATCCGTCAGTGTCGTCGCGAGATCTTTCACTACCAGCCCCCTAGATGTCGAAGTTGATCATGTTGCGCATGACGAAGATGCCGATCGACATCCACACCGCCGAGAAGAGCATGATCATGTGCCCGCGCGGGTCGGTGAAAAGGATCATCATGTATTCCGGTGAGGTCAGGTAGACGAGCGTGGCGACGATGAAGGGCAGCGCGCCGATGATGACGGCCGAGGCCTTGGCCTCCATCGACAGGGCCTGCACCTTCGCCTTCATCTTCTTGCGCTCGCGCAGAACCTTGGCGAGGTTGCCGAGCGCTTCGGAGAGATTGCCGCCGGCCTGGCTCTGGATGGTGATGACGATGGCGAAGAAGTTCACTTCCGGCAGCGGCATGGTCTGCATCATGCGCACGCAGGCTTCCGGAATACTGAGGCCGACCTGCTGCGATTCGACCACCCGCCGGAATTCCGTCTTCACCGGCTCCTGCCCGTCGGCGGCAATCAGGCGCAATGCGTCATTGAGCGGGAGGCCGGACTTGATGGAGCGCACCATGACGTCGAGCGCATTGGGAAACTCGGTGATGAACTTCTTCTGGCGCCGCTTGACGAGGAAGGCGACGATCCAGCGGGGCAGCCCGACCACCGCCACGAAGGCGGCACCGGCGGCAGCGATCAAGGGAATGCCGGCCAGCAGGGCCGCCACCAGCGCGAAGACGCCGAGAGCGGCGCTCATCATGTAGAAACGCGGCATGGTGAGCGGCAGGCCCGTCTGGGCCAGGCGCGTCTTCAGGCTGCCGTCGCCCATCTTCTTGGTGCGCTCTTCCTGCTTCTTCTCAAGGTCCTTCAGCGAATCCTGCACCGACTTGCGGCGCTTCGACATCTCCTGGACCCGGTCGCGCGCCGCCTTGACCTTCGACAGGTCGGATTCGGCCGACTTCACCCGGCTGATGCGGGCGCTGGTCTTGTTTTCCGTCTCGATGCGCGAAAACAGCAAAGCGTAGCTGACGGCGCCGGCAGACACCGCCGCCAGCGCCACGATCAGCAGGACATTTGTATCGAGACCGAACATTGCCCCTACCCCGCCGTCTGTTCCATGGCATCCAGTGCGGCGGCCAGACGGCGTTCCTCGTTGTAATAGCGGGCGCGATCCCAGAAGTGCGGTTTGGCGATGCCGGTCGACATGTGCCGGCCGATCAGCTTGCCGTTGGCGTCTTCGCCCTCGATCTCGTAGCGCATTAGGTCCTGGGTCACGATGACATCGCCCTCCATGCCGATGACTTCGGTGACATGGGTGATGCGGCGGGAGCCGTCGCGCAGGCGGGCGGCCTGGATGATGACGTCCACCGAGCCGGAGATGATTTCGCGCACCGTCTTGGCCGGCAGTGCATAGCCGCCCATGGCGATCATGGATTCCATGCGGCTCAGGCATTCGCGGGGCGTATTGGCGTGGATGGTACCCATCGAGCCGTCGTGGCCGGTGTTCATGGCCTGCAGGAGGTCGAAGACCTCGGGTCCGCGCACTTCGCCGACGATGATCCGCTCGGGCCGCATGCGCAGGCAGTTCTTGACCAGATCGCGCATGGTGATCTCGCCTTCGCCTTCGATATTGGGCGGGCGGGTTTCGAGCCGGACGACATGCGGCTGCTGCAGTTGCAGTTCGGCGGTGTCCTCGCAGGTGATGATCCGCTCGTCCTCGTCGATGTAGCGGGTCAGGCAGTTCAGCAGGGTCGTCTTGCCGGAGCCGGTACCGCCGGAGATCACGACGTTGCAGCGGACGCGGCCGACGATCTGCAGAAGGACGGCACCTTCCCCGGTGATCGATCCGAATTTGACGAGCTGTTCGAGCGTCAGCTTGTCCTTCTTGAACTTTCTGATCGTCAGGGCCGGGCCGTCGATGGCGAGCGGCGGTGCGATGACGTTGACGCGCGAACCATCGGGGAGGCGCGCGTCGCAGATCGGCGAGGATTCGTCGACGCGTCGCCCAACCTGGCTGACGATGCGCTGGCAGATCGACAGGAGCTGAGAATTGTCCCGGAAGCGGATCTCGGATTCGAGCGTCTTGCCGCCCACTTCGATGAAGGTCTGGCCGGCCCCGTTGACCATGATGTCGGAGATATCATCCCGGGCCAGCAGCGGCTCCAGAGGGCCGTAGCCCAGCACGTCGTTGCAGATGTCCTCGAGCAGTTCCTCCTGCTCGGAAATCGACATCGCGAAGTTCTTGATGGTGATGATATCGTTGACGATATCGCGGATTTCTTCGCGCGCGCTCTCGCCGTCGAGCTTGGCGAGCTGCGACAGGTCGATCGTGTCGATCAGGGCCGAGAAGACCTGGCTCTTGGTGTCATAGTAGTGTTCCGTCCGGACCGGCCGCTTGCGAGCGGCAGGCGCGGGTGCGATCGGCGGCGGGGCGACGTGCTGGCGCGAACCATTGCGTTCCTGTACGGGCTCCGCAAAGACCTCCGGCCCGGTCGGCTTCGGGGCGACGGGAGACGGCGCCACGGGTGCCGCATCGACCGCGCTGCCGCCGCCGCTGCTTTTCCCGAATCCTTCGTTTCCGCGTTTTCCAAACATTCGTTCATCCAGTCTTCATCGGGCCTTCAGGTGCAACCACCGTCCAGACTACTTGCGGCCCAGCATTCCCAGCATCTTCGACAGTCCGCCCTTCTTCGCCTTCTTCATCGCCGTGCGTCCGGTGACGATGTGGCAGATCTGCGAGAAGGTCTCGGCCGCCGGCGACTTGGCGTCGATCTCGGCAATCATGCGACCGCTGTTGGCAGCATTTCCAAACATCAGGGCATCAAAAGGCAGAATGGCGATCGGCTCGATCTCCAGCGGCTCGAAGAAGTCCGCCGGGGCGATTTCCGGCCGCTTGGCCATGCCGACCTGGTTGAGGATAAGATGCGGCGGACGATCGTTCGGCCGCAGCTTCTTCAGCGCATCGAGCATGTT
>JBKBXP010000177.1:0-6804 GCA_046314035.1 Pseudorhizobium sp.
TGAACCCCGGCGCCTGCTCGAACATCTTGCGCAGTCGCTCGCGCTCCCCCCGCAATTGCCGTTCGGCCCGCACCTTGCCGGTCGTCTCGACGACGATGGCCATGACGCCGACGGGCACGCCTGCATCATCCATGATCGGCGAATAGTCGAGGTTCATCCAGACCTGCTCGGGGACCCCACGACGGTGCAGCGTCAGTTCCTGGTCGGTATAGGCAAGGGTCTGCCCGGACAGCCCGACCTTCATGACGTTGTCGTTGAACTCTGAAATCTCAGACCAGCCCTCGCGAACCTTCGAGCCGAGAAGTTGCGGATGCCGGCCGCCCGCAAACACTGAATAGGCGTCGTTGTAGATCATCACCCCATCCTCGTGCCACAGGGTCACGATCGGAACCGGCGACTGCAGGATGAGCGACACCACGGCCTTGGTACCCTGCGGCCACCGGCTGATATCCCCCAGCGACGTGCGGCTCCAGTCGAAGGCGGCGATGAGCCGGGCAAGTTCGCCGTCATGGTTGAGAAATGCGGTCGCGGACGCGGATGCGGTCATGGAAAGGTCCCAGGCGGGCGGCGTTGACGTCGTCCACCCGGCTCAAGACGAACTTGGCATCTCGCGACAGGCTTCATGACCGCAGGAAATTAGGGCTTCAGCCCAAAATTACCAGATGCAGGCTGACGATTGCCTTAACGCTACACTTACGCGGTTGGCACCATCGTGCCTCCCGTCCGGGCCCGCTCATGCCAGGACAGCGCCTCCTCGAGAAGATGTGGCGTGTGGCCGCCGCGATCGCAGGCCCGCCGGAAGTAATCGGAGATCGCTTCCTTGAAATCGGGATGAACGCAGTGCTCGATAATCTGCAGAGCGCGCTCGCGTGGCGCCAGCTCGCGAAGATCCGCCAGGCCCTGCTCGGTCACGAGAATGTCCACGTCATGCTCGGTATGATCCACATGCGGCACCATCGGGACAACCGATGAAATCCGTCCGCCCTTGGCGAGAGACTTGGTGACGAAGATCGACAGATAGGCGTTGCGTGCAAAATCGCCTGAACCGCCGATGCCGTTCATCATATGCGTGCCGCCGACATGGGTCGAATTGACGTTCCCGTAGATGTCGAATTCCAGCGCCGTGTTGATGCCGATGACGCCCAGGCGGCGAATGACCTCCGGGTGATTGCTGATTTCCTGGGGCCTGAGGACGATGTGTTCCTTATATTTGTGGAAATCACCAAAGACCCGCTCCGCACAGGCGGTCGACAGGGTGATCGAGGAGCCGGAGGCAAAGACGAGCTTTCCGGCATCGAAGAGGTCGAAGGTGCTGTCCTGCAGCACCTCGCTGTACATGCGCAGATGGTGAAACGGGCCGTCGGCAAGCCCGCTCAACACAGAATTGGCGATGGAGCCAATCCCGGCCTGAAGGGGGTGCAGCGTCAGATCAAGCCTGCCCTTGGCCACCTCGTCCTCGAAGAATCGGATCAGATGGCCGGCAATTGCATCCGTGTCGGCATCCGGCACCTCGATCGAGGACGCGCTGTCCTTCTCGTCCGTGATGACGATTGCGACGATCTTGTCCGGGTCGATCGGCACATAGGGGAAACCGACACGACTGTCGCAGGCGACGACCGGGATCGGCACGCGCGACGGACGCCGTCCCGGGAAATAGATATCGTGCAGCCCCTCCAGCTCGGCCGGCTGGCTGAGGTTGATCTCGATGATGATCTTCTTGGCCAGAACCGCAAAGCTTGCGGAGTTGCCGACGGAGGTCGAGGGAACGATGCCGCCATCCTCGGTGATCGCCGCCGCTTCGATGATCGCATAGTCGATCGGCCCGAGCTGGTTCGAGCGCAGGTGCTCCACCGTCTCCGATAGATGCTGGTCGATGAACATCACCTCACCGCGGTTGATGGCCGCCCGCAACGTCCGGTCGGCCTGGAACGGCATCCGCCGGGCCAGGATATGCGCCTCGGTCAGGATGCGATCGACATCATGGCCCAGCGAAGCGCCGGTGATCAGGGTTATCTTGAACGGATCCGTCTTGGCGTGCTCCGCCATGGCGATCGGCACGGCCTTCGCGTCACCGGCCCGAGTAAAGCCGCTCATGCCGATGATCATGCCGTCCTGGATCAGGGCGGCCGCGGCCTCCGCCGTAGTGATTTTGTCGAGGAGCGCGGGGCGGCGGATGCGGTCGGCGATCATGTCGGGTCTCTTCCGGTTATAGGCGGGATGTCATCGGCGCCGCTGCGCCGACCCCATGCCCAACCTGCCGTGACAAAGGAAGGTCCGGTTAGAAAGCGAAGGCTGCCTTCAGCGCGGCGAACCTAGGCCGGGAGCATCCAGCTGGCTTTGATCAAAATCAAGCTGACGTTCTCGGTCTAAGCCCGCACTGGCACCTTTTCGACACCGAGATGCTGCCCGAGCGCCGCCTCGTCAGCGAGCAGCTCGCTGCTCGAACCCTGGTAGACGATGGCGCCACGATCCAGAATGATCGCCTCATGCGCCAGCGGCAGGACCTTGCGCGCCTTCTGCTCGATGATGATCGCCGACATGCCCTCGCCGTCGACGATCTGCCGCAACGCCGCCAGAAGCTCGTCCACGATGATCGGTGCGAGACCTTCCAGAGGTTCGTCGAGAAGCAGCAGACGGGGGTTGACCATCAGCGCGCGGGCAACGGCCAGCATCTGCTGTTCGCCACCGGAAAGCTGGCTGCCCAGGTTGCGCCGGCGCTCCTTGAGGCGCGGAAACATGGAATAGGTCCGATCGACCGTCCAGACGCCGGGACGGGCGATTGCCGTCAGGTTCTCCTCGACCGTCAGGGATTTGAAGATGTTGCGCTCTTGAGGCACCCATCCGATCCCGGCCGCGACCCGCCGGTCTGCCCGCATCCGGGTGATGTCCTGCCCCATCAGGTGGATCGTGCCGGCGTGATGAGTGGTGAGCCCCGCAATCGTTTCGACAAGCGTCGTCTTGCCTGTTCCGTTGCGGCCGAGCAGCGCCAGTGTCCGCCCTTCCTCGAGCGTCAGGTCGATCCCCACCAATACGGCGGCTTCACCGTATCCGGCCACCAGCTTGCGCGTCGCGAGCAGCGGCGCAGTCATACGCTTTCTCCCAAGTAGACGGCCTTGACGCCCCGATCGGCAGCGATCTCGGCCACCGTCCCTTCGGCGTAGAGTGCGCCGGCGACGAGAACCGAAATGCGGCTGGCGAAGGAAAACACAAGATCCATGTCGTGCTCGATCAGCACGACCGTCACATCTCCCGGCAGATCGGACACGATCGACAGCACTTCGTGGCGCTCGTCTTCCGGCACGCCGGCCGCCGGCTCGTCGAGCAGAAGCACCCGCGGCTTCGACGCGAAGGCAAGCGCGATCTCCAGCAATCGCTGCTTGCCGTAGGGAAGCCTGTCGGTCCGCTCCTGCATGACCGGCAAAAGGCCGAAGCGCGAAAGCAGCGCTGCAGCCTCGTCGATCAGATCCGCATGGCCGGCGACGGAAGACCACAGGCTGTTGCCAAGCCCCTCCCGCTCGAGCATGGCCAGGGTGACGGTCTCCAGCGGCGTGTAGTCGGCAAACAACTGGTTGATCTGGAACGTCCGCGTCAGCCCTTTCTTGACACGCTGGTGGGAGGGGAGACGGGTGATGTCCTCCCCCTGCAAAATAACCTGGCCGGCGCTCGGCTGCAGCACGCCGGTCAGCAGATTGATCAGCGTCGTCTTGCCGGCGCCGTTCGGCCCGATCAACGCGTGCCGCGCGCCCTGCTCCACCGTCAGCGAAACATCATTGGTGGCCAGAAAGGCACCGAACCGCTTCTGCAGTCCGCGGGTTTCCAGGACGACCGTCATGGTTTTCCTCCCATCGCAGCCGTCAGGCGCTGCGGGATATACTCGATCCAACCCGCGATCCGCCCGCGTCCGACAAGCACGAGGATCACCAGCAGCAGACCGATCCAGAACATCCAGTATTGCGGCGTCACGACGGAGAGCCAGTCCTTCAGCAAGATGAAGCCGATGGCGCCGAAGATCCCGCCGTAGAGATAGCCCGTGCCGCCGATCACCAGGATCAGCAGCACGTCCGCCGACCGGTGGAAGGCGAGAACGTCGGGCGACACGAAGGAGGTGGTCTGGGTCAGGAGCGCACCCGCAAAGCCCGCCATGACGGCGGCGATCGTATAGACGATCACCAGACGGCGCCGTGCCGGGACCCCCACTAGTGCTGCCCGGGTTGGATTGCTCTTGATCGCCTTCAGCGCCAGGCCGAACGGCGAAAAGGCGATCCGCCTGGCGACCATGGTGGTGATGAACAGCACGGTCAGGCAATAGATATAGCCGTTGCGGCCCCAGAGATCGAACTCGAACAGCCCGAGGATCGGGCCGAGGCTGAAACCGCTCAAGCCATCGGCGCCGCCGGTGAGCCAGCCCATCTGGTTGGCGGCTTCGCCGAGCATCAGGGCAATGCCTAGCGTCGTCATCAGCCGCGTCAGGTCGGAACCGCGCAGGATCAGAAAGCTCGTCGCAAAGCCCAGGATGCCGCTGACCACGCCGGCGACGAGAAGGCCGGTGACGGGTTCGGCGAAATAGTGCCGCGCAAACAGGCCGGCCGTATAGGCTCCAACCCCGAAGAAGGCCGTGTGGCCGAGCGAGACGATACCGGCAAAGCCGAGCACGAGATCCAGCGACACGGCAAACAGGGCCAGGATGGCGATCTCGGTCAGGATCAGCATCTTTGACGGCAGGAAGAAGATCGCGGCAACGGCGGCCGGCCAGATGATGAACTCGAAGAAGCGAATCCGGCTTCGCCGGCGCATCAGCCGCAGCGCGCGCGCCTGATCCTCCTGACCTCCCTCGACCGGAGAAACGGCTTCCCGTGCGACCACGTTCATCGCCCACCTCGCGCAAAAAGGCCCGACGGGCGCAGGATCAGCATGATGATCATCAGTCCGTAGATCACGAAGGGACCAATGGCCGGGACGTAGTATTTGCCGGCCACATCGGCGATGCCCAGGAGCAGGGCTGCAAGGAACGGCCCGCTCACCGTCGTGGTGCCGCCGACTGCCACCACGATCAGGAAATAGATCATGAACTTCAGCGGGAAATTCGGGTCGAGGCCGAGGATTTCCGCTCCCATGGCGCCGCCGAGGCCGGCAAGGCCGGAACCGAAGGCGAAGGTGAGCGCGAAGACGGCCGAAACGTTGATGCCGAGCCCCACCGCCGCCCGGCGATCGTCGACCGCGGCGCGAAGCCTGCTCCCGAACCTGGTCTTGGCCAGGATCAGCTGCAACGTCAGCGCCAGGGCAGCGCAGATGACGATGGTGAACAACCGGTAGCGACCGATCCCGACCCCGAAGAACTCGGCACGACCCGAGAGTTCGGGCGGCAGCTGGATCAGCTGCTGCTGTCCCCCCATGATGTAGTCGGCAGCGGCCACCGACATGAACACCAGGCCGACCGAAAACAGCACCTGGTCGAGATGGCTTGCTTGGTAGAGCCGTCGGTAGAGAGTCCGCTCCAGAACCGCTCCCAACGCGGCGCTGACGATGAAGGCCGCCGGAAGGCACCAGTAGAAGGCGATGCCGTAGCGGTTCATCATCACCACGGTCACATAGCCGCCGGTCATCGCAAAGGCGCCATGCGCAAGGTTGATGAAATTCATCAAGCCGAGCGTGATCGTTAGTCCGCAAGCCAGGATGAACAGAAGCATGCCATAGGCGATGCCGTCGAACAGGATGGTCAGCATTGGCCCTCACCAGTGGGGCGGCCGGTCATGTTCGACCGGCCGTCTTAATCTGTCAGTTGGCCGTATTCGGGTCGCGGATCTTCTCGTATTTGGTAAACTCGACATTGTAGAGCTCGCCATCGACCTCCTTGACCTCGCGGATGTAGATGTCCTGGACGATATCACGCGTTTCTGGATCGATCATGATCGGTCCACGCGGACTGGTCCACTCCATCCCCTTCATCGCCTCGATCAGCTCCGTTCCATCGGTCTCCCCGCCGGTTTTTTCCAGAGCCGCATAGGCCAGATGCATGGCATCATAGCCGCCGACCGCCATGAAGTTCGGGCGCATGTTGTTGGTCTGGCGGACCTGCTCGACGAAGGCCTTGTTCTCAGGGCTGTCGTGGTTGGCCGAGTAGAAATGTCCGGTGATGACGCCCATGGCGGCGCTGCCAATACCGTTCAGGAGGTCGTCGTCAGTCACGTCTCCGGTCGCGATCAGCTTGATGCCGGCATCCGCCAGGCCGCGTTCGACGAACTGCTTCATGAACAGCGAACCGACACCCGAAGGCACGAAGACGAACACGGCATCCGGCTTTGCATCGCGAACACGTTGCAGGAAGGGCGCGAAGTCCGGGTTCTGCAGCGGCACCCGCACCGACTCGACGATCTCCCCGCCTTCCTTCTTGAACTGGTCGACGAAGCCTTTTTCGATGTCATGACCCGGGCCGTAGTCGGTCACCAGGGTCACCACCCGCTTCAGGTCGTTCTCCACCGCCCAGGTCGCCACGGGAACCGCCGACTGCGGCCCGCCCATGCTGGTGCGCACGAAATACTCGGACTGCGGCATGATGGCCGAGGTCGTTGCCGAGGTGATGATGGCCGGAATTTTCGCCTGGTTGAGAACCGGCGCCACCGACATCGCCAGAGGTGTCAGCCCGAAGCCCATCAGCATGCTGACGCCCTCGTTGACCACCAGTTCCTGGGCAATGCGCCGCGTCTGGTCGGCAGTGCCGGCATCGTCGCGCAGCACGATCTCGATCTTCTTGCCGGCGGCCTCGTCGCCGTTCAACGCCATGTATGCGCGAACGCCTGCCTCGAC
>JBKBXP010000178.1:0-6787 GCA_046314035.1 Pseudorhizobium sp.
CCCGCGCGACCATGGGGCCGACAGATCGGCGTAATGCGGCGAACGGGGATCCCCCGACTGGCCGGGGGTGTTGACGCAGACGCTGTCGTCCCAGGACCCGACATCCATGACCAGCCGTACGGAGGCGCCGGCATTCACGCCGAAATCGCTGAGCCGGTAGGCTGCGTGCATCGGGGTCGAGCGGCTGCCGCCGACCGGCAGCGGACCGACATTCCACTCGGCATCGGCCACGGGCTTCACGCGGCTTGCCGCATGCTCGAAGAGCGCCCGGTGCAGGTCGCCCCAGCGCCAGGCGGACGGGTCGGGACCAAGTCGGGCCGCGCAATCCTCCCAACCCTTCGTCAGGGTCGAGAGGATCAGCGCGTCCCGCTCTTCATTGCTCCAGAAGTGTTCGGGCGTCTGGAGCAGCGAGAGAAGCCGGTCGAAATCACCGGGCAGCAGAAGCTGGCGCACCGTCTGGTCCGGCGCGAAGCGGGCCAGAAGGCCGGGCCGCAGATGCTTCATCCACCAGACCTCGAAGAGCGCGGCAGCGGCGCTGTGGGCCTCGAGGCGGTAGTCCCAGCCTTGGAAGAGGTCAAATCCGCGGGCCTCGGCCGTTTTGGCCGGCAGCCGCAAGGCGATTTCCTGCAGCAGGGTGACGATCACCCCGGCAGGCCGCGAATAGACATCCGTCTGCAGCGCCATGGACGCCGCCAGCGTATGGCTTTCGTCGGCGCCGAGGACGGCCTTGATGCGTCTTGCCCGGCTGCCTTCGGCCCATTCGTGGCCGATGGAGGGCGCGGCTGGATCGCGATCGGCAGGCAGGTTCATTTCGTTGGCGGAGGCCACGAAGCCGGCGGCGGGATTGAAGCTGCGCGGCAACTCCTCCGGCGCCAGAAAGCCGTCCCATTCGTGGCTGCCGTCGCCCGGCACCGGCAACAGGCCCTGCCAGTTGCGGCGCACCGGCGTGAAGCCGGCGGTGAACCAGCCGATATTGCCGTCCACATCGGCGCTGACATGGCTGACCGATGGCGTGCCCCAATGGCCGAGCGCATCCGCAAATGCCGCAGCCGATGGGCTGCGCATATAGGACAGGCTGCCGAGATAGGCCGCCGACCCCGGGCAATGCCAGACGGTGCGCATAGCGACGGCGCGGCCGCGCGCCTTGTCCTCGTGCAGCACCGGCCCGTGGCGGGTAAACGAGAGCGTCAGCACTTGCACGGGATGGCCCTTGACGGCAAAGCCCTGATCGACCCTTTCGAACTTCTCCCAGCCCTCCGCGTGGCGGTAGAGGTCCGGCTCGCCATCCTTCGTCTCGTAGACGTAGATGTCCTCCTGGTCCGCCCCGAAAATGGTGAGGCCGAAGGCGGTGCGGTCGTTGTGACCGATGGAGACGCCCGGCGCGCTGGGCTCGCCCGTCCCGATGACGTTGAGGCCCGGTGCCTCCAGGTGAACAAGGTAGCGCAGCGAAGGCACGGCATGGGCGCGGTGCGGGTCGCTGGCGAGGATCGGCCGGCCGATCTCAGTGCGGGAGCCATGGACGGCCCAGTTGTTGGAGCCTTCTTCGGCGCTGCGCTGAACCACCTCGCCGAGATCCGTCACCTCCGTCCAGGTCCAGGCGTCGGCGAGACTGGCAGCAAGCCGCTCCTTTTCGAAGGTCACCGGCGCGGTCGCGAGCTTGAAGAGCTTCACCGCCTCCAGTGGAATGTCCGCGAAGGAAAGCCCGTCCGCCAGTTTCGGCTCCACCGGCGGGTCGAGCTCGAACCGCAGGAGATCGGTGGTGGCATCGGCCATCGCCATGACATTGGCGCGCAGGATTTCGGAGACGCCATTGCGGGTCAGCGCGTGGCTGCGGACCCGCACCACGTCTTCCGGCTGCCATTGGGCGGGGCGGGTGCCGAAGAGGGAAAATTCCAACGGCAGGCGCTCGGGCTCCCGTTCGCAGAGCGCAATATAGGCGTTCACCCCTGCAGCAAAGGCGGTGCAGATCGCCTGCGTGTCATCCGCATAGGCAAGCCATTCTGCTTGCATGTCGCCGCGATAGAGGAAATGGCGCGCCGCATGGTCCTGAGCGAGATAGCCGGGGCCGAAATCGCCCGCCAGCAGGCCGAGGCCGCGCTTGCGCCAGAGGTCGAGCTGCCAGAGCCGGTCGCGTGCCGCATTGAAACCCTGAAGAAAAAAGAGGTCCGACTCGCTCGCCGCCCGTATGTGCGGGATGCCCCATCGGTCGACCCGGATCTCGGCCTCGGCGCTCAATCCGGCAAGACGGATGGTTTCTTCGGTGGCGCGATCGGTCATGGCATGTCTTTCAGGCGTGGTGGCAGGCAACGCGGGCGCCGTCGGGACGCGGGGTCAGTTCCGGTCGCACCTTGGAGCAGATCTCGGTGGCCAGCGGACAGCGCGTATGGAAGGCGCAGCCGGAGGGGATATTGGCCGGGCTCGGCAGCTCGCCCTGCAGGATGAAGCGCTGCTTGCCGCGCTGCACGACCGGATCGGCCTCCGGCACCGCCGACATCAGCGCCCGCGTGTAGGGGTGCTTGGGGTTGGCGAAGAAGGTGTCGCGGTCGGCGATTTCGACGAAGCGGCCGAGATACATCACCACCACCCGGTCGCAGATGTGGCGCACGACGCTGAGGTCGTGGGAGACGAAGAGGTAGGAGACACCCATGCGCTGCTGCAGCGCCACGAGGAGGTTGAGGATCTGCGCCCGCACCGAGACGTCGAGGGCCGAGACCGGCTCGTCGCAGATCAGGAGATCCGGCTCCAGCGCCAATGCCCGGGCAATCACAACGCGCTGCCGCTGGCCGCCGGAAAACTGGTGCGGATAGCGGTCGGCATGTTCCGGCCGCAGCCCGACCTGGGTCAGCAACTCCCCGACCCGCTCCTTCAGCGCTTTGCCGCGCGCAATCCCGCGCACGATCAGCGGCTCGCCGATGGTCGCCCCGATGGTCGAGCGCGGGTCAAGCGACAGCGCGGGATCCTGGAAGATCATCTGCACCTTTCGGCGGATGTCGTTGAGCTTGCGGCGATCGGCACCGACCACCTCTTCGCCGCTGATCCTGACGCTTCCCGACACCGGCGCCTGCAGACCGACGATGGTGTTGGAGAGCGTGGACTTGCCGCAGCCGGATTCACCGACGAGGGCGACGGTCTCGGCCCTCTTGATGTCGAGATCGACGCCGTTGACGGCTTTCACCACCACGCCAGACGAGCCGAGAAGCCCGCCGCGGCCACCGAAGTGGACGGCGACATCGCGCAGTTCGAGAACATTCTGCAGGTTTTCGGTCATGCGGCTATCTCACGGATTTCGGCCATGCGGTCGATGTGCCAGCAGGCGGAGCGGTGGCCGCCGCCGCAGTCGAAGAGCGGCGGCTGCTCGACCCGACATTTTTCGGTCGCCAGCGGACAGCGGTCGGCGAAGCGACAGCCGGCCCCGAATTCGTTGGGCGTCGGGACCCGGCCCTCGATCGTTGCAAGGTCTGCCTTCGGCGCGTCGCTGAGCTTAGGAACGCTGGCAAGCAGCAGGGCCGTATAGGGGTGCTTGGGCGTCGCGAAAAGCGCCTGAACGGGCGCCAGTTCCGCAATACGCCCGGCATACATCACCGCCACGTCGTCGGCGATGTCGGCGACCACGCCCATGTCATGGGTGATGATTACGATCGCCGTACCGCGATCGGCAACGAGCTTCTTCATCAGGTCGAGGATCTGCGCCTGGATGGTCACGTCGAGCGCCGTCGTCGGCTCGTCGGCGACGAGCACGCGGGGGCTGCAGATCAGCGCGATCGAGATCATGATGCGCTGGCACATGCCGCCCGACAGCTCGAACGGATACTGATGCAGGCGGTGGTCCGGATCGGGAATGCCGACGTCCGCGAGCATCTGGCGCGCCTTGGCGTAGGCCTCGGCGCGCGACACCTTGTGGTGCGTGCGATAGGCGGCGGCAATCTGGGCGCCAACCGTCGTCAGGGGATCGAGCGAGGCGCTCGGCTCCTGGAAGATGATCGAGATCTCCTTGCCGCGCGCCTTGCGGAACTGCCGTTCGGACAAGGCGGTGAGGTCACGGTCGCCGAGACGCACACTCCCGGCCGACTGCCTGGCCGCCGGCGGCAGCAGGCCGAGCATGGCATAGGAGGTCAGCGACTTGCCGCAGCCGGATTCGCCGACCAGCGCCATCACCTTCCCGGGAGCAACGGTGAACGAAATTCCGTCGACGACATTGGCACCGTCGATCTCGATGGTCAGGTCTTCAACCGACAGCAGCGGGCGCGGGTCCATGTCCATCCGATACTCCTCAGCCCGCACTTGCCGGCGCGGCCGGCTCGGGTCGCTTGTAGTTGCCGATCGAATTGCCGCCATCCACGCTGAGGACAGCGCCGGTGATGAAGGCGGCTTGGTCGGAACAGAGATAGGCGATCGCGCCTGGCGCATCGTCCGGGCCGCTGGCGCGTCCGAGCGGAATGTTCTTCAGCATGTTCTGCACATAGGCGTCGTCGAGCGCCGAAACCTCGCTGCCCGGCGCAAAGCCCGGCTCGACGATATTGACGCGGATGCCGTGGTGGGCAAGCTCCATGGCGAACCCCTTCGACAGGCGCTCGATGGCGGTCTTGGAGGTGCAATAGGGCACCGAATTCTGGTTCATCTTGCGCGCGGCACCGGAGGAGATGTTGATCACCGATCCTTGCTTGCCCTCGGCGATCATCAGCTTGGCCATTTCGCGCGTCAGCACGAAGGGCGCCCTCAGGTTGACGCCGAAGACGCGGTCCCAGTCGGCAAACTCCATCTCCAGCAGGCTGAAGCGGGTGTAGATGCCGGCATTGTTGACGAGAATGTCCGGCGCCCTCCACTCGCGCCGCACAAGATCCACCAGATCGAGCATGGAGGTATCGCTCGTCAGTTCGGTCGCATGCAGCAGCGTGGTGGCAGGATCCAGATTGAGATCGGCCGCCACCTTCTCAAGCGCATCCATGCGGATGTCGCTGAGGCAGAGCTTTGCCCCGCGCTTGGCGAAATAGGCTGCGGTCCAGCCACCGAAAATGCCGGCAGCGCCCGTGATGACCATTGTCTTGTCTTGGAATTCCATGGGGTACCTCAGCGGGAACGGGAGCGCGGGTCGAGCTGGTCACGCAGCCAGTCACCGAGCACATTGACGGAGAAGACGAGAAGGAAGAGGCAGACGCCCGGGACTGCAACGATCCACCAGGCGCGCTCGAGATACTGACGACCGACGCTCATGATCGAACCCCAGCTTGCGGACGGCGGCTGGATGCCGAGGCCGAGGAAGGAGAGGCCCGATTCCATCAGGATCATCAGGCCGAACTCCGCCGTCGCCACGATCAGGAGGGGACCGGCAATATTGGGCAGGACGTGGTGGAAGAGGATGCGTACGGCACCCGCTCCGGCAAGCTCGGAGGCCTTGATGAACGGCAGGTTCGATACCTGCAGCGTCTGGGCATAGGCGACGCGGGTATAGCGTGGCCAGCGCGTCAGGCCGAGGACGAGAACGAGCTTCAGGAAGCCTGGGCCGAGCACGGCGACCGTCAGGACCGCCAGCAGGATGGCCGGGATCGACATCATGATGTCGACGAGCCGCATGATGATGGTCTCCGTCCAGCCGCGAAACCATCCCGCGAGCATGCCGAGCGTCACGCCCACGAGAGTGGAGACAACGACCGACAGGGCGGCAACGCCGAGCGAGATCCTGGCACCGTAGAGCGTGCGGGAAATCAGGTCGCGGCCGAGGTCATCCGTTCCCAGCCAATAGGTGATGCCGCGATAGGAGAAACCCGGCGGTTTCAGGCGGGCCAGAAGCGTCTGGTTGTTCGGATCGGCAGGCGCGAAAAAGGGAGCAAAGACTGCGAGAAGGATGATCACCGCCAGGAGGATGGAGACGGCGATCACCGACAGCGGAACGCGACGGAGACGCTGGCGGACGGCACGGGCGCTGGCGATCACGGGCATTTCCTCACTTGACCAGACGGATGCGTGGATCGACGACGACATAGACGAGGTCGGCGAGCACGCTGGTCAGCACATAGACGAACGAAATCAGCAGCACGATCACCTGGACGACCAGGAAGTCGCGCGACTGGATGGACTGGATGGCAAGCTGCCCGATGCCCGGCCAGGCAAAGACGGTCTCGATGATCACCGCACCAGCCAGCAGGTTGCCGATTTCCAGCGCGGCGATGGTGATGACCGGAATGGAGGCATTGCGCAGCACGTGACGGAAGACCACCTGCCCGAGCGACAACCCGCGGGCGCGACCCGCCCGGACATAATCCTTGCCGAGTTCGTCGATGATCGCGATCCGCGTCATGCGCGCGAAGGTCGACATCGACAGCGCGCCGAGCGCAATCGACGGCAGGATCATGGCGGAAAACTCTCCCGCCCCGGAGGTCGGCAGCCAGCGAAGGGTGACGCCGAAGATGAAGATCAGCAGGATGGCCGACAGGAAGGTCGGCACGCTCTGGCCGGTGACGACGATGGCGGTCAGGATGCGCTCGATGAAGCTGCCGCGCATGGTGGCCATGATGATGCCCGCCGGGATGCCGATGCCGATGGCGACAAGGAGCGCACCGGCCGCCAGCTGGATCGTGTAGGGCAGCCGAGACGCGACGATGTCGAGAGCCGGCACGCGCTGGACAACCGAAATGCCGAAATCCAGCTGGGTGAGCCCGTAGAGATAGTCGAGATACTGGATATGGATCGGCCGGTCGAAGCCGAGCTGATGACGCAGCTCGGCGATCATTTCTGCGGAGGCATCCTGGGGGACCAGAAGAAGCGTCGGGTCCCCCGAGAGATGCATGAC
>JBKBXP010000179.1:0-6770 GCA_046314035.1 Pseudorhizobium sp.
GCCCTGCCAAGCCCACGGTGAGCTCAACTCGACCTTACCACCGTCCAGGGAGGAACCATGGACGACGCCAGCGGGAGATATCGTGTGCAACAGGAAGAGGACGGAACGTGGACGGTGTTCGACGCTAAAACAACTCCCGGTCGCGAGAACCGGATCATGGCCGGCGTCGCAGAAGAGCGCGCCTTGCAAAACGCAAAGAGGCTGAACGTACCTGCGCGTCCATCGCCCTCAGTGGTGCCTGGAAATTGAGTGAGCCCGATGAGAAGGGGAAAGACCCCTGATTTTGTCTGAGACGTCGTCGCGACTGGATGCGAGACTTGCGCGGTCGGGCCATGGCCATGTCATCGGGAACACTCGTCTTCCTCGCAAGAGCCGTATACTGCAAAGCTGGAGCTGGAGCGGATCGAGAAAGTTGCGGCCCTGCCGACGCTCCCGCGGGAGGTCACCACCTCTAAGCTCTAAGCACCAGAGAGGGCTGAAATTTGGCTCCACCTATGGTAATCACTCATCCTGCGGGGGAGAGGCTGAAACCCACGTGATAGGCAGGGAAACAGACCCATGCTCAAGCGGGTGATCAGCATGCCGCTGCTGAAGTGGCGGGCTAGGAGGTATCCCTGTGGACCAGCGCAGACTAGGATTAGGGATGTGCTGAAAGCATTCGATGGTGCGGTAGCAACCTTGATAAGGTGGAGGTGAACGCATTGAAAGGGAACCGAACCGCCGCTCCATCAAGTTCGCAGCAATCTCATTGGTTAAACAAGATGTTGAAGATGTGACAGCGAACTGGCACACGGGCTAGACGAGAGACCCTGCTAACCTCGGTGTTTCCGTCTGAACGTCCAGTCCGGCACTTAAGAGTCACCCCATCATCGCTCAACACCGAAGACAGCGGGCAAGAACCGCAGTTTGATCTCGGCCTTTGATGTGACGGCCGTGAAAACGAAAAAGCCTGCCGCGGGAGGAGGTGCGGCAGGCTTTCCGAAAAGAACCGAGCAACGGCTGGGAGGAGGAGTGCCGCTGTTCCGACAGACGCCCCTTGGGAGGAGGAGTGGGCGATCTGAATTCGAAGCGCTGCGGGAGGATGTGCATCGCTTCGACGAAAACCAAGATACCCATTTTCTCCGCACGTTAAATAGCCTTTGCTGCAGTGCAGCTTTGCGGAAAATGCACGACCTAATCCTGATGAGAGCGACCTCCAGCACAATGCCTCGCGGCGGCAGGACACAAAAACGCCCGCGTCATCAGCGGGCGTAGCATCAATTAAATGGGCAGGAAAAAGCCGTTTAGCGAGCGACCGACTGGCGAGCAACGCTGCGGATATCGGCGCGATCGATACCGAGGTCCTGAAGTTCGCGCGAGCTCATGCGGCCAAGTTCAGTAACGGTCTGACGATACTTGCGCCAGTTATTGAAGGAGCGAGCTACGTTCATAATAATCCCCTTTCGCGAGGTCTCTTGACACCAGCAACCTCTCTTCGGTTCCGACGTCGTTTCGTTGATTAGAATATAGGCCATTGGACGCCCGTCGATAAGGCACAGGCGCTCAGGCCAGCCTTGCGCTCAAAGCATGGGTTCAATCAGGGATGGGCCGAAGGGGCTATCAGGCCCGGAACGAAGGCAGTCGCATCCCCGTCCATCCGGGATGACTGCCAACGATTTGTTAACCACGCAAAGTGAGGAAGACCCCGGTAAAGACCGAGTGTTGCCGCCCTTCCCTAACGGCATCGCAGGATGCCAAGGTGAAGTGGCGTAAGCCACAAAAGAGAGAGTTCGGCAGAAGAACGATATGCTCGGGGTGGATCTGGCAAAGAATGTTTTCCAGCTGCACGGGGCGTCGATGTCCGGCGACGTGAAGTACCGCAAGAAACTGTCACGCGGGGAGTTTTACTGGGCGCGTGAGTAGTGGCAGACACAGCAACGGTTAGCGCGAGGATGACGACGACGCCAATCGCCTTCGTTCTAGCTCGGCACCTGACAAATCTGCGCCCGGTCTTCCGCCTCGCGAAGCCCCTTGAACGAGGCATGCCGAAGTGTCCCTGTATGGGTCCAGGCGCGAAACTCGACCTCGGCAAGGAGGGCGGGTGTCGTCAGGACAATGCTCTTTCCTGGCAAGCCTAGGGGTGGAACAGTCGTCTTCAGCTTGTCGAGCTGCTTCTTCAGGTCTCGCGCCTGCTCATGACTGAACCCTGTACCGACACTCCCGACATAGACGAAGTCGGCGCCTCTCAACCCGGCGAGCAGAAGGCTGCCAATTGCGCCTGAAACTGCCTTGGAAGGCTCATAGCCGATGATGACAAAGGTCTCGCTCTGCACGCACTTGATCTTTAGCCAATCACCACTGCGGCCTGACCGGTAGGGCCGGTCCCGGTGCTTGGCGATGATGCCTTCGAGTTCGTGGGTGCAGGCATGGGCAAGCAGAAGATCTGGCTCGACGACAAATTCTTCCGAAAGTCTGATGCTACCCTTCTGATCGGGCGACACAACATCCTCCAGCAGTGCCCGCCGCGCGTCATAATCCATCGTCGTCAAATCATGACCGTCGAGGTAGAGCAGGTCAAACGCATAGAGAATGGCCTCGCCAGCTGCCAGCTTGCCTCCGCGACCACCAAGGGAGTTCTGCAGCTTGCCGAAGTCGGACCGTCCCTTCTCATCGAGAACCACGGCCTCACCGTCGAGGATCATCGTGTTCGGCATGTAGTCCCGTGCCGCAGCCTCGATGCCGGGAAACCGGTGGGTCCAGTCATGGCCGCCGCGGGTGATGATCCGCACCCTGCCCGGCTCAATGTGAACCGCCAGACGATAGCCGTCCCACTTCAGCTCATAGGACCACTCGTCACCTTGCGGCGGTCTGTTGGCGAGCTTTGCAAGGCAAGGCTCGATGCGCTCCGGCATCGGATCGAACGGTAGTTCCGGCTGTTGCGGATTACGTGTCCGCACCCTGCCGCTCTGCAGCGGCAGATCATCTATCAGCAGGGGTTTCGCGGGCTTGCGAGGGCGCTTGGTCATGCGCCGATTGCATCAGGGAAAGCTTAAGAAACTTGCGCCTTGATGCCAATTCTTCGGACCAACCCGGAAAATCGGAATACGGGGTTGGCTGCCGCCAAAGCCAAACCAGGGTTGGCAGGCCCTCATGCTATTCCGGTGTGACGGGTAAGGCGCGCTTGTGTGCGCTTGCCCGGTGCGTTGCCAGGATACGGTCCCGGGAGATCGGAGAAATGGGCTTGTTCTCCAGGAAGTCGTCGATCTCCTCGTAGGTAACGCCAAAGGCATCTTCGTCAGGCCGCAGCGGCGCATCGCTCTCCAGGTCCGCTGTCGGAACCTTGTCAACCAGCTCCCGTGGAGCGCCAAGGTGAAGAGCCACCGCCCGCACACGGCGCTTGTTCAGTCCCGCGAGCGGCAGAATATCGGCCGCACCATCTCCGAACTTGGTGAAAAATCCCATCAGAGCTTCGGCGGCTTGGTCAGTGCCGATCACCAGACCGCCGGCGGCGCCCGCCAGCGCGTACTGCACAATCATTCGTTGACGCGCCTTGATATTCCCATGGTGGAAATCGGCGCGCGCATCGTCATAGAGATCAGACGCATCGCGCCGGAGCTCGGCCAGAACCGCGTCGGCGGCCGGTTTGATATCCACAGTGACAACGCGGTCGGGCCGGATCACCTCCAAAGCCTTTTGGGCATCGGCTTCATCTACCTGCACGCCGTAGGGGAGACGAACCGCAAGGAACTGCGCCTGGTAATCCTGGTCACGCAGGCGTTCCACCGCACGCTGCGCGAGCAGCCCTGCCGCAGTTGAGTCAACGCCGCCGCTGATGCCGAGGACGAGGGCTTTCATGGAGGATCTACGCAGGTAGCTGGAAAGGAAGGATATGCGACGCTCAACCTCCACTCCAGCATCAAAGGTCGAGGTAACGCCTAACGCGCTGATGATGTCGGGCTGCTGGTTGCTCATGGCAATCTCTCCTCTTGATTGATGACTGTCTTCGAAACCTTCTCCAGATGCCCGGGTTCCACCCCCAGGAGATCGTGACGCTGCACCAATGCAGGCCACCTTCGCGAGCTTGTTGGTTTGGCCCGCACGGGCGTCATCTCCGGGCCCGCAGCAGACGATCCGAGCCGGAGATAGACAAGATGCGTACATTACGACCATGGTGTTTTTGACCGCAGTGGGAGCATCTTACCTTCTGCCCTCGGCACATGAACGCACCCACATCGCATCTGCCTTTCCTTGAAGAAACCTCAGGGTAAACGCGGGTGTTGAGGGCTGTCTTCTCCTGTAGAGCAGCACATTTGTCATCGTCGGCCAGCGGAAAGCGAGTCGTCAGCGACCATGCGCTGGGACCTTTCATCGCCACCAGCTCAGCACGTCGTCAACTGTAGAGATGTGGATCTGGGTCGAGAATCGGGTTCCAAACACCTTGAGCGAAGCGTCATGTGTCTGGTCCGAGGTGCTGCAGATGGCGTCCTTCAACAGGATCGTTGAGTAACCGAGATCCACTGCGCCCATTAAAGCAGCCATGACGCAGACGTCTGTCTCGCCGCCTGAGATGACGAGAGTGGAGACCTCCTGCTGTTGCAGGAAGCGGTGCAACCGACCGTCGAGCCAAGGGGAATAGACAGGCTTGTCGAATACCAACGCCGGCGGCACCATCGCACGCAGTTCCGGTAGGATGTCCACCATCGCATCGCCAAGGGACTGGCGCGTCATCATCGGCCATTTCTGGTAGTAGCGTTGCCATGTCCCCCGAGCCTCGGAAGCGGCCTGGGGCGGTATGAACCTTGTAAAGATCGTTTCAGGCGCATGCGCATCTGAAAGCACGGCAACAGCTTCCCGGACCTTTTGCATCCAGGGCACGTTCCAAGGCGTTTCTTCTGCGAACATACGCTGCATATCCACGCAAAGATGCCGACAGTGACGGGGATCTTCCATGACAGGCTCCGCTTTGACCTCCGACGCCGAACCTGGGGTTCGCTGCGGAGTTCCCACGGCAAGTCGAGCCCCTGCCGACCGCAGCGTCAGTTTTGGCTTGATCCACACGTGCGCGCTAGCGGCGGCTTCAGGCGGGATTCCGAAGCGGGGAATCGGCCTCTATGACCCGGCCGCAGCGTCGCCACCCGCTGCAACCGCCGACGATCTGAGTAACGGACGAGTCGCGTGATCGTAACCCGCCTTTCCAGCAATTTCCAAAAGATCCTGGAACGCTGTACGGCACTGTATGCGGGACCGAGGCTTCGGTCAGGTCTCCGGTTGCTGCCGTCATGAAGCTCTCATGCTAAGCACCGTGGTCTCCTGGAAGCGCCCCGCCCACTCGAAGCTCTAAGCGCCAGACATGGGTGAAACCTGGCTCCACCCATGGTAGGAAAGCGGCCAGATTTGGCGCAACGCCAGGCGATCAAAATCGCTCTCGGCAGCATCTTGCAAGGTATCGGGAAGTCCTGAGGAGGAAAACAGATGGCACGAGACAAGAAACAAGAGCAGGCCGACAATCAGTTTGAAGAGAAGGCCGCTGCAGACGCGGTCGCGCTGTTTGGACCTGAGGCTGCGATCGCTGTCGCCTATTGCGGGCTGGATGCGTGGTTTGAGGGGCAGCAGGAGGAAAGCCGCCGGTGGGGCAAGGTGCTGCGTCGTCTCGCGAACTAATGGCCGAGCAGGAGAGTGAATAGAAGCTACGTCGGCGAGAACGATGGCGCTTTACGGCGCTTCAGTCTTTAGTTTTCCCGGGCCATTGATTGGCCCTGGAAACAGAGCATATAGCTGGTATGGAAAAGAACCAGGTAGACGACATCAACGCCCAGATCCTCAAGCTTCGCGCTGCCCTGCCGATTTGGGGGGTTGAAGCGAATGATTTGGTCGAGCTCGCGCAAAACGCCGAACGGGCTGCAATCCACGTCGACGAGCGGACCATGCAGCGCATGCGTGGTCTCATTGAGACGACGACGGGGTGGCATAACACCCTCCTCTATTGGGAGGAACAGGATGCGGCACCCGCCTTGAGCGCCGACATCCGCGTGCTCCGCGGATCGCTGGACGCCATGCGAGCGGAAGTCGCTGCAGCGGCCGCCAAGTTCACCACCTGAATCGATGTACTGGAGCAACACAGCCAACAACGGGCAAGGTGACTCAGAGTTTTGAACTCTTCGCTGGTCTAATCCGGGTTGTCTTGCGGGAGCTTTGGCAGGATGAGAGGAACCGCTGCCAGGATAACGAGGACGACGGCAGTGGACAACACGGCGGTTGCTTCCAATCCTAGACCCGCAATCACACCAATTCCGGCTGTTGCCCAGATATTAGCGGCCGTGGTCAGCCCCTCCACCTGGCGCTGCCTCGAACGAACCATGATGGCACCGGCGCCAAGGAATCCTATCCCCTGCACGATGCCCTGCAGCACGCGCGACAAGTCAGCGACAGCCATGCCGCTTTGCAACGGCCCCAGAACGAACAGTGCTGCCCCCACAGCGACCAGCATGTGCGTGCGAACCCCGGCACTTCTCCCCTTGCGCTCCCGTTCGTAGCCAAGAACTCCGCCCAGCACCGCCGCGATCATGAGGCGCACCGTAATGCGCGTGATGGTGGATGCGTCTGGAACGTCTGAAAACTCATGGACCAGCGTCAACCAAATTTCCTCTCCCACGACAGCGTCCTCACATTGCTTGCAAAGTTGGCGTTGCAAAGGATTGCCATACGGGAACTGCGCTGGCAAATGAAGGTCCGGCAATCGCTCGCTGAGCCAGCTTGGATGAATCGGCGGTGGGAAGCTAACCCGGCCCGGC
>JBKBXP010000180.1:0-6717 GCA_046314035.1 Pseudorhizobium sp.
TCAGCAAGATCGGCGTCAAGTCCGCGGGCTTCCTCGTGCGCATGACGCGCGGCACGGACGAGGTCGCGGAAGCCGAAAGCGTCTGGGCCGCCTGCGACCGGGAGAAGCAGGAGCCGGTGAAGCTCCCCGAAGACCTGCGCGACTGGCTCTACCAGTTCCTCGATTGAGGTCGTGAAGCCCTTGCTACGAACGAATGTGACCAGGCCGCCCGCCTTTCGCGCCGGCGCGCCCAGTCTTCCGGATTGCCGGAACGAAATCTCGAATTGACACGCGAAGAATTCGGTCCTTACACTGCTCTGGTGGCGCGTGTTGGGAGGCATCTGCGCCACCGCATCCTGATTTATGACGACATGACAAGAATGCATTCCGGCACGCCTCCGACGCGTGGCGTGCGCATGCGCATGACGTAACAAATAATCTGGGAGGAAATCATGAAACACCTGCTGTCATCCGTGGCAGTGCTCGCCCTTGCGACGAGCCTTGCTCACGCGCAAACGCCTGCCGTGCCCGACAACCTCGAGAAGCTGTCGAATTTCCAGTCCACCGGCACGACGCAATTCACAATGATCGAACAGAAAGGCGAGTACGCCGACGGGATCAAGAAGAACCTGGAGCGGATCGAGCTGCCGCCGGGCTTCAAGATCGCGCTCTATGCGGTCGTACCCGATGCCCGCCACATGGCGGTCGGGCCGCAGGGGATCGTCACCTTCGTCGGCACCCGCAAGGACAAGGTCTGGGCCGTCACCGACCGCAACAAGGACCGCGTCGCCGACGAGGTGAAGGACTTCGCGCCGTCGCTGACCTTCTCGATCCCCAATGGCCCGTGCTTCTCCAAGGACGGCTTCCTCTACATCGCCGAGCAGAACCGTGTCCTGCTGTTCCCGGCCGCCGAGTTCTTCTACGAGAGCCCGGACGTGGCAGCCTTCAACCTGATCAAGCAGGGCGAGCTGATCCCACCCGAGCACGAGAGCTTCAACCACACCGCCCGCGTCTGCAAGGTGGGGCCGGATGGCAAGGTCTACATCTCGCTCGGCCAGCCGTTCAACGTCGCCCCCGCCGAAAGCCTGGAGGAGTTCGACAAGTGGGGCATCGGCGGCATCATTCGCATCAACACCGACGGGACGGGACGGGAGGTCTACACCCGTGGCATCCGCAACTCTGTCGGCCATGACTTCCACCCGGAAACCGGCGAGCTGTGGTTCACCGACAATCAGGTGGATGGCATGGGCGATGACATACCGCCCGGCGAGCTCAACCGCCAGACGGCCGCCGGCCAGAACTTCGGACATCCCTGGTACGGTGGCGGATCGGTGCGGACCTTGGAATACGAAGGCCAGGAAGTGCCGGTCGAGGCAGTCATGCCGGCGGTCGAGATGGACGCCCATGCCGCCGATCTCGGCATGACCTTCTACACCGGCAGCATGTTCCCCGACAAATACCGCAACGCCATCTTCTCGGCCCAGCACGGCTCGTGGAACCGCACCACGCCGGTCGGTGCCCGCGTCATGGTGACCTACATCGACGAGGAGGGCAAAGCCACCAGCGAGCCCTTCGCCCATGGCTGGATCGACGAGAACGGGGAATACCTGGGTCGCCCGGTGGATGTGGCACAGCTGCGCGACGGTTCGCTGCTTGTCTCCGACGACCTGGCCGGCGCCCTCTACCGCATCTGGTACGAGGGCAGCTGATGCGCGGCCACTGGCTCTTTGCACTGGGCGGGGTTCTCCTCGCCCAGTGCATCTTGTCGTCCTCTGCGCAGGCGCAGACAACGGTGGGAGACCCTGCGGCCGGCCGCGGCAAGGCGGGCATGTGCCGCACCTGTCATGGACTGGAGGGGAAAGCTCGCATTCCCATCGCCCCGCATATCGGCGGCGAGAGTGCTGCCTATCTGAGCCACCAGCTCACCGCCTTTCGAGACGGGGTCCGGACCCACGAGATGATGTCCGTGGTGGCCAAGGGGCTCGACGACCAGGAGATCGCGGATCTCTCCGCATGGTACGCGGCGCAGACGGTGACGGCCCGTCCGCCGCCCGGTCCCGCCGGAGAGGCGCCGCCGGAAGCCTGCGTCTCCTGTCACGGGGCGGACGGCCTAGCAGTCATCGAGGATGCGCCCCATCTCGCCGGCGAGAACGCGATCTACATCGCCACGCAGCTCAAGGCGTTTCGCGGCGGCAAGCGGCAGCACCCGGTGATGTCGGAGATTGCCGCCGGGCTGACGGATGCGGAAATCCGCACCGTCGCCGACTGGTATGCCGGTACCGAGATCGAGATCGAGCCGGTGCGGTGATCAGGCGGTGAAGTGATCAGGCCCGGGCCGGCAGCAGCGGGTAGCCGGCCATCACGGCACGCGCCGCAAGCGCTGCGACGGCGGCCTTGATCAGGTCGCCCGGGATGAAGGCCATGGAGCCGATGAAGGCTTTGCCGAAGCCGATGCCGGTGACGACGGCCAGATAGGTCACGCCGAAGGCGTAAAGCACCACCACGCCGCCGGCGACGGCGGCGGCAAAGAAGCCGAGGCCCTGCGCCAATGCGCCCTGTGACGGCCGGACCAGACGTTCGGCGATTGCGCCGGTGACGAAGGCGGCAAACACCCAGCCGATCAGATAGCCGGTCGTCGGCGCCGCGAAGACGGCCAGACCACCACGGCCGCCCGACAGCACCGGCAGGCCGATCGCGGCCAGCAGCAGAACGAGGAGGACCGCCACAGTGCCGCGGCGGGCGCCGAGGATGACGCCCGCCAGCATCACGCCCATCGACTGCGCCGTGATCGGCACCGGAATGAAGCCGAGCATGATCGGCGGCAGAAGCCCGAGTGCCACGATGATGGCGGCAAAGAGGGCGGCAAGGACGAGGTCGCGTGTCGACATGGGTATGCTCCTAGGATTTGTGCGGGCGTTTTTGCCCGCGTATGCCGCGCGCGTCAATCGCCGCGGCGATCTCGTCGGCGGACTTCAACGTCTGGATGATCAGCGGCACGATCATCGTCGTCGGCCGCACCTTCAGGCCGCGGGCCTGATGCGCCGTGCGAAGCGCCTGATAGCGGGAGATGACCTCCGGGACGAAGCGGATGACAAGACCGACGGAAAGCCCGATGTCCGAAGCCCTGACCAGACCCAGCCTTTCCAGCGGCAGGGCCGCACGGGTGACGGCATCGATGAAGGCGCCGACGGGCGTCGTCGCGGTCACGGCCGCCGCCACCAGCATCAGCGTCGTCAGGCGCAAGAGCGCGACGACCCCGTCTTCCACCGATTCCAGCAGCAGTGTCGCCAGCGCCACGATCGCGATCGTCAGCAGGATCGGCCGCAGGCGTATCCAGCTCTGCCGCCAGCCGATGCCGAGCGAGGCGTAGAGAAGCGCGCTGGCCGCCGCGGCACAGCCAAGGACGAGCGGTGAGCGGGTCAGGAAGAGGGCAAGGCTCACCGCCAGCAGCAGCAGCAGCTTCAGACCCGGCCGCAGCCGGTGCAGAAGACTGTCGCCCTCGACGTAGAGAGAATTCATGCCGCCGCGACCTCCCGGTAGCGTGCGATGACCTCCGAAGGCAGCCCGTCCGCCAGAAGCCGCCCCTCGTGAAACAGCAGCACGCGGTCGAAATCGGCAATCAGCGCCAGGTCGTGGCTGATGACGATCACGCTCTCGTCGAGTCCATCGAGCGTCGCCTCGACGAGCGTCCGGTTCTTCAGGTCGAGCTGGTTGGTCGGCTCGTCGAGGATGACGATCTGCGGTTCCGTCATCAGCACCGAGGCGAGTGCAGCCAGCTGCAGTTCGCCGCCGGAAAGCTCATGGGCGCGCCGCCCTGCCAGATGCCCGATGGCGAAGCGGCCGAGGATGGCCTGGACGGCCGCCTCCACCGCCGCCGCCGGCAGCCGCCGGCTCTTCAGGCCGAGCGCAATGTCCTCGCGCAGGATCGGCAGGATGATCTGGTTCTGCGGGTTCTGGAAAATAAAGCCCACCTGGCTGCGCACCGCCTCGGGATCATCCACGGTATCGACGCCGTTGACGGTGACACGGCCCGTGCTCGGCGTCACCAGCCCGTTGATCATCCGGGCAAACGTCGTCTTGCCGGAGCCGTTCAGCCCGATGATGCCGATCCGCCGCTCCGTTAGCGCTATCGTCAGCGGTTCCACCGCCAGGCGCCCCTCAAAGCTTGCGCCGGCCTGTTCGAAACGGATATCCACGCCTGCCCCTCATTCCTCGACGGCTGCTATAAACCGGATGCGCGGGGAGGGGAATGCAAAACAGACCGTGAACATTGCGGTTGTCCCGTCTTCCGCCTAGTCTTTGGCGTATGACGATTCTTCTGAGCAACGAACAGGCGCGAAAAATCTTTCTGGAACGGCAGGGTCTCTCCCTGCCGCCCTCGCGCAGCCTCGACAAGGCAGGACTGCTGGGACTCATCGACAAGCTCGGCTTCGTTCAGATAGACAGTATCGCGACCGTCGACCGCGCCCATCAGATGATCCTGTTTTCCCGCAGCCAGACCTACCGTCGCGAGCATCTGCAGCAGCTCCTGGAAAAGGACGGCGAACTCTTCGAGCACTGGACGCATGATGCCTCGATCATTCCGGCCGCCTTCTTCCGCTACTGGAAGCACCGCTTCGTCAGGCGCGAGGCGGTGATCGGCGAGCGCTGGCGCAAATGGCACGGCGAGGACTTCGATAGTGCTTTCGAAGAGACCTACCGGCGAATTGCGGAGGGCGGTCCGATCATGTCGCGCGAGATGAAGGCCGAGGAGCACAAGTCCGGCGGCTGGTGGAACTGGCACCCCAACAAGACGGCACTGGAATACTACTGGCACACGGGAAAGCTGGCGATCGCCGGCCGCGTCAACTTCCAGAAGATCTACGACCTGACCGAACGCGTGCTGCCGGCCCATCACTATGCGCCGGAGGTCGATCACGCGGAATTCGTCGACTGGGCCTGCCGTGGCGCGCTTCAGCGGCTGGGCTTTGCGACCCATGGCGAAATTGCCGCCTTCTGGGCGCTCGTCACCCCGCAGGAGGCAAAGGACTGGGTGGAGAGCCATCGGGAAGAGCTGACGGAGGTCATTGTCGAAAGCGTCAAAGGCGGCCGCCCCCGTGCCGCCTTCGCCTTCACGGGTTTCCCGACGCATCTGGGAGACATCCCGGAGCCGCCGGCGCGGGTGCGGGTGCTCAGCCCCTTCGACCCGCTGCTGCGTGACCGCAACCGCGCCGAACGGCTGTTCGACTTCAGCTACCGGATCGAGATCTTCGTGCCCGAGCCGAAGCGGCAATACGGCTACTACGTCTTCCCGCTGATCGAGGGCGACCGGATGATCGGCCGCATCGACATGAAGGCCGACCGCAAGGCCGGCAGCCTCGACATCCGCCGGCTCTGGCTGGAGCCCGGCGTGCGCGCCTCCAGCGGTCGGCTGGAAAAGCTCGAAGCCGAGCTGTTGCGGGTGGCGAAATTTGCCGGTGTCGAGCGGCTCAACTTTCTGGAGGGATGGCGCGGCTAGTGCCTGATTCCACCGCCACTGGATTGTTCCATTCAAATAACATATGTAGTAACCGTCAGATGACGGAGGCAATTGATGGCCGATCCATTGGTACTTGTGCAAACGGTGTCCGCACCGCGTCAGGGATTTGCGGCCGAGGCTGATCGCGACCGCCTCGCCGGGACGGCCCTCAAGGCCTACCGCCGTCTCGTGGAGCAATGGGGACTGACTGCCGGCCAGGCCGCAGCCCTTCTCGGCGTCTCCGTCAGCACATGGGAGCGCCTGAAGTCGCAGGACCGGGCCCGGTCGCTGACCCAGGACCAGATGACCCGCATCTCGATCCTCACGGGTATCTACAAGGGCCTGCATCTGTTGTTTGCCGATGCCATGGCCGACCGCTGGCTGCTCTTGTCCAATTCCGGCCCGATCTTCCAGGGCCGCACCCCGGTTGCCGCCATGATCGATGGCGGCATCCCGCTGATGCTCGATGTTCGCCGCTACGTCGATGCGGTTCGCGGAGGACTGTAGTTGGACATCGATGGCATCCCGGTCGTCACCGTCGCCCATCCGAAGACGGTGAGGCTGGTCTCGACAGCGCGGCTGAGGCAGCCGGTCCTGGCGCCTCTCGTCGATAACGAGGACGAACTCGCTCAACTGGCCGAGATCGAAGGCGCGACAAGCAGCCGGACGATGGCGCAAACGACCGGGATCTCCGGTCTTTCCGCGCAGGAACTGGTTTACGACGTGCCGCATGCGCATTTCATCAATGCAAGCTTCGCCTACGCCAAGCCGCGTGAGCCGGGCCGCTTCAACGGCGAGAGCCGCGGCGCCTGGTACGCGGCGCTGGCGGTCGAGACCTGCCTTGCGGAAATCACCTTCCACATGACAGACTTTCTCTCCCGCACCGGAGAGTTTCGTGCGGTCGTGGAATATGCGGAAATGTTCTGCAGCCTGTCGGGGGAATTCCTCGACCTGGAGAACCGGTCGGATCACCCGGCGCTGGCGCCGGACACGCGGGTAGGATACCCGGTGGGCAACCTGCTGGCCGACCGGGCCCGTGCCCAAGGGCTGAACGGCATTCTCTACCCGTCCGTCCGCCACGCCGGCGGCACCTGCTTTGCCGTGCTGCGGCCGGCGGCGGTGCAGTCGGTGCGCCAGGGGGATGTCTACCGACTGACCTGGAGCGGGGAGCCGGCACCTGCCGTCGATGGACCGATCGGCGGCTGATCGGTTCTCAGCAGATCACTGTTTCCGCAATCCGG
>JBKBXP010000181.1:0-6691 GCA_046314035.1 Pseudorhizobium sp.
CTTCCTGCGCGAGAACGCCTGAGCCTCGGGCTTCGGGGCACGCCTCAATCCTCCGAGTAGCGCTCCTCTGCCCAGGGGTCGCCGCGCATGTGATAGCCGTTCTGCTCCCAGAAGCCGGCGCTGTCGGCGGACAGGAAATCGATGCGCTTCAGCCACTTGGCGCTCTTCCAGAAATAGAGGTGCGGCACGACCAGCCGCACCGGGCCGCCGTGTTCGGCCGTCAGCGGTTCGCCCTGCCAGCGATGCACCATCACCGCGTCTTCGGCGGCGAAATCATCGAGCAAAAGGTTGGTGGTGTAGCCGTCGTAGCTGGTCAGCATCACCGCCGTCGCCTCAGGCTTCGGATCGACGGCATCGAGGAAATCGCGCGTCGAGACGCCGGTCCAGTCGTTGTCGTAGCGCGACCAGGTGGTGACGCAGTGGATGTCGGAGCGAAGCTCCGCCTGCGGCAGGGCGAGGAAGCCGTTCCAGTCGAGGGACAGCGGATTGTTGACGAGGCCGCGCACGTCGAGCCGCCACTGCGCCGTCGACACCTCCGGCTGCTGGCCGAGATCGAGCACCGGCCAGTTCTTCACCAGATGCTGACCAGGCGGCAGCCTGTCCTCAGCGCCCGGGCGGGAAATCCGGCCGGTGAGAAAACGCCCTTCCTCCGCCCACTTTCGCTTGGTGCGGGTGAGTTTCGTGTCTTCGGTCTGCATGGGCTCGTCGGCCATGTGCTGTCCTTCCGTTCCAATCCCATCCCTTGCCAGTTGCGATAATCTGGTAAATGAGTGGGCAAATCAATCGCTCCCCTGCCGTATCCGGCCACCGATCCCTGGAATGCCCATGCCTGCCTTCAATCCGCTCGTCGAAAAACTTGCGCCGCCTCCGGTGCCCTCCGTCTTTGCATGGGGACGCGCCTACGACGGGTCCCGCGGCCCGCTGATCGATTTGTCGCAGGCGGTGCCGGGTTATCCGCCGCATCCCGACATGCTGACGCTGCTTGGCGAAATGGCCGGCTCCACCGCCTATTGCGGCTATGGGCCGATCGAAGGCGAGACGGTTCTTCGCCAGGCCTATGCGGCGCATGTGAGCAAGGTCTACGGTGCCGGGATCGGCAGCGAGAACATCCATGTAACCTCGGGATGCAACGAGGCCTTCGTCAGCGCGGCCATGGCGGTGGCGGGGCCCGGCCAGACGGTGCTGATGACCAACCCCTTCTACTTCAACCACGAGACGACGCTGGCAATGATGGGCGTGAAGATCCGCACCGTCGCCTGCGCGGCGGAAGACGGTTTCGTGCCGCAAGTCGCGGCGCTTGCGGCTGCCATCACGCCGGACGTGCGGGCGCTGGCGCTCGTGTCGCCGAACAATCCGACGGGCGCGATCTATCCGGCCGATCTGCTGCGCGAGGTTTTCGAGCTTTGCCGGAGCCGGGACATCTGGCTGATCCTCGACGAGACCTACCGGGATTTCCTGCCGGAGGCCGGTCGTGCGCCGCATGATCTCTTTGCGCAGGACGGCTGGGAGGACCGGCTGATCGGTCTCTACAGCTTCTCGAAATCCTTCTGCATTCCCGGCCATCGGCTCGGCGCCATCACCGCCGGTGCCAAAGCCGTCGAGCAGATAGCCAAGATCATGGACAATCTGCAGATCTGCGCGCCGCGGTCAGCGCAGGCGGCGGTGGCCAGGGCGCTTCCCATGCTCGCCGAATGGCGGGAGGAAAACCGGCAGGAGATCGGCCGGCGCGCCGAGGCGCTGAAGGCGGCGCTGGCACAGGTGCCGGACTGGCGGATCGATGCCATCGGTGCCTATTTCGCCTTTGTACGCCACCCGTTCCCGTCGCTCGACTCCGCAGCGGTTGCCGAACGGCTGGCGAAGCGGGCGGGTGTCGTCTGCATTCCCGGCATGTATTTCGGCGAAGGCCAGGAGCACTATCTCCGGTTTGCCTTTGCCAACGCCGATGTGCCGACCATCGCGCTTCTGGAAGAGCGGCTGAAGAATTTCAGCGCCGACTGACGGGCTGCCGCGCGTCAGGCCCGCACTGATGCCGGCTGCGCCGAGGGCGAGACAAGGCGGGCGGCGAGGCTGGCGATCCGCTGCATTGCAGTCACCACGACATCGTCGGGCACCGTCAGCGAGATCCGCAGGAAGCCTGCGGCCTGCGCGCCGAAGGAAGCGCCGGGCATGACCGCCACCTTTTCCTGGCGCAGCAGCTCCCAGGCGAAATCCGTCCCCGACAGTCCCGTCGCCGAGACGTCGAGCAGGATGAACATCCCGCCTTCCGGCAGCATAGGCTTGACGAGGTTGGTGCCGGCAAGCGCCTTTTCCGCAATCAGGGCGCGGCGGCTGAAGTTTTCACGCATCGTCGGCGCCATCGGGAAGTCCTGCGACAGGGCCATGGCCGTCATGTCGGCAATGAAGGGCTGCACCCCGAACAGCATGGTTTCCGACACGGGAAGCAGCTTGGCGCAGAACTCCGCAGGACCTGCGGCCCAACCGCTGCGGAAACCGGGTGCGGCGTGGGACTTCGAGATGGAGGACACGACGATCGTCCGTTCTGCAAGCTCCGGCATGTCGAAAGGCGAGGCAAACTCCGTGGTGTCGAAGACAAGCTGCTCATAGACCTCGTCGCAGAGGATCCAGAGATCGTGCTTGCGGCAGACCTCTCCAATCGCGCGGATCTCGTCGGCAGTCAGCACCGCGCCGGTCGGGTTGTGCGGCGTGTTCAGCATGACGACACGGCATTCCGGCGTGATGGCCCGCTCCAGGTCTTCCGCCTGCATGTGGAAACGGTTTTCCGGCCGCAGTGGCACGAAGACGGGATGCGCGCCGGTGGAGGCGATCACGCCCTCGTAGGTGGCATAGAGCGGATCGCCGACCAGCACGCCGTCACCGGTCTCCACGAGGCCCGCCATGACCGTGAAAAGGGCTGTCTGCGTACCGGGGAAGCACAGGAAGTTCTCCGCCGTCACGTCGGCGCGGCGCTTGGAATACTTGTCCACCAGGGTCTTGAGGACGGAGGGTTCGCCGCGGCCGTTGGAATAGCGGGTACGTCCGGCATACATGGCACGGGCGGCTTCATCGAGCAGTGCCTTGTCGGGCGCCACATCCGGTTCGCCGATCGTCAGTTCGATGATCTCTTCGCCTGCCGCCTTCATGCGGCGCGCTTCGGCATGGACGGACCAGCGGCCGGAGCCGAGATCGGCGAGACGGTCGGTGATGGAGGCGTAGCGCATGGTCATTCCTTTGTTGTTTTCGGTCTTAGGACAGCTCACCCGGCGCAAGCCGCAACAGGGCCTCCACCGAAATGATCGCCGTCTCGGCAATTTCCTGGTCCTTGAACAGATCCGGAGCGAGCGTCCCCTCAAGCCAGAGACCGTCGATCAACCCGTTCAGGGCGATGGCGTGGGTGCGGATTTCAGCGGCGCTGACGTCGCGGTTGCGTTCGGCGAAGAAGGCGGACAGCAGCGCCTCCAGCTCGGCGAGAAAGCTCATGTAGCTTTCCCGGTGAATGGCGGCAAAGGCGGGATCCAGCGGGATGTGGCTGATGAAGGCCGCCCACAGGGTGAGGGTCCGGCTGTCTGTCACCGGAGGCGTGACGTTCGCCACGATGAAGCGCCGCAGCCGCAGACAGGCGCTGTCGCCCTCGGCTGCCGACTTGGTGATCTCGGTGATGCCGCTCATCAGCTTGCGGTAGGCCGCCTGCAGCATCTGGTCCTTGGTGGAGAAGTAGTGGCGGATCAGGCCGCCGGTGACGCCGGCGCGAGCAGCGATCTGGCGCACCGTCGCGCCCTGGATCCCCACTTCCGCGATGCAGTCGAGGGTCGCAACAATGAGCTCTTCCCGGCGCTCGGATTCGCTTGCCCGGTGATAGGATCTGCGGGCCGTCGTCAACGAAAGCACCACAAGAAACTGCGGCTGGGCATAGGGTCTCCTCATCGATACTCAGGCGGTCATGGTCGTTCCGCATGTTGTTATACAAGCGCATAATAACATGCAAGCCTCTGGCGGTGCCGGCATCGGAGTGCCCAACACTGGGCCTCAGTCAATAATGTGATCAAGTATCGAGATCTTCATTTTCCAAGAAAGATTTTTAACCGTTCCTACACCGCCAGCTTTCAAACTCTCGCAGCACCACGTGGAGATTGTTGAGCGGATGGCGATGGACGGCAATCAGGCGCTGCAGAAGCGACTCGAATTTATCGGGCTCGATGAAGAGGCGAAGCAGGCAATCCGCGCCTTGTCGCCGGTTCTCCAGGCTGCACTTCCACAGGCACTCGATCAGCTCTACGACAGAGTGAAGACCACGCCCGAAGCCGCGCGGTCCGTTCCCCACGCCACTCATATCCACGCGGCCAAGGCGAGCCAGCTCCAGCACTGGAAGATGATCGCGGGCGCCAACCTGGACGAACGCTACATCGAGGGCGCGCAGGCGATCGGCTCCGGCCACGCAGAGGCGATCCTTGAGCCGCAGTGGTTTGTCAGCGGTTATGCTCTGGTCCTCGAAAAGCTCATTCATGCGGTTGTCGAAAGCCGGCCGCAATCGCGCTTCGGCAGAAACAATTCAGCCAGCCTCGCCAGGGACATCAGCGCCGTCGTCAAGGCGGCGATGCTGGACATGGATTTGTCCCTGTCCGCCTACCTGGAGGTGAAAGAGGCGGAGCGGCTTCAGGCCGAAGAGACGCGCCTTGCCGGAGAGAGACAGCAGGAGGCGGCGCTCGAGGCGCTCGACCATGTCCTTAGCGGTCTCGCCAAGGGCGATCTCGAGACTAGGCTGCCGTCGGATATGCCGAAGACCTTCGCGCGGATGGCAAACGACTACAACGACAGCGTCGAGACGCTGCGGACGACACTCGCTACCGTCCGTCACGCCGGCGAGGAGATCCTGACCAGTTCGGGTGCGATTTCGCAGGCGACCAAGGATCTCGCCAGACGGACCGAAGAGCAGGCGACGGGTGTGGAGGCCAGCTCGGCGACGCTGCACGAGCTGACCAACAGCGTGGCGGAAACCGCCGAGGGCGCCAGCAAGGCCTCTTCCGCCGTCGATGTGGCGCTCACCGAAGCGCGCGCATCCGGGCCGGTGGTCAAGCAGGCCGTTTCGGCCATGGGCGCCATCGAAAAATCATCGGCCGAGATCTCCAAGATCATCGGCGTCATCGACGAGATCGCATTCCAGACCAATCTTTTGGCGCTCAATGCCGGTGTCGAGGCTGCCCGTGCGGGCGAGGCGGGGCGCGGTTTTGCGGTGGTGGCGCAGGAGGTGCGGGCGCTCTCGCAACGATGCGCGGATGCCGCAAGGGAGATCAAGGATCTGATCTCCGGGAGCAGCCGCCAGGTCCAGACGGGCGTCGACCTCGTCAACAGCGCCGGCGATGCGCTGAACCAGATCACCCTGCGCATCGACGACATCAACACGATCGTCAAATCTATCGCTGCCGCGGCCGGTACGCAGTCGCAGGGCCTTCGCGAGGTGAACGGCTCGCTCAGCCGGATGGACGCCATCACCCAGGAGAATTCGTCAATGGTGCGTGAAACGTCCACACAAACATCAGAACTCCGGGATGCGGTCGAACGTCTTGTGACGGCCTTGCGCGGCTTCAAGACCCGGAGCGCCGAGCGCCTTGCCCGCGACCGTGTCGATCCCGTCGCCAAGACTCCAGCTGTTTCCCGAAGCAGGGTCGCCTAAGGGCTACCGACGACCATTGGCAAGCCGTTCGGCTTCCGGGCGGCGACGCAGGATCAGCATAGCGGCCGCTCCGACGAAAGGGCCGATCGCGAGGATCGAAAAGGTCCATTGCCAGCCGCCCAGCCATTCGGCCAGATGTGGCAACAGCCAGATCATCAGGATCGTCAGCGCAAAACCCATGCCCATCTGCAGCGACAGGGCGGTACCGATGTAGCTGCGATCCGCGAGTTCCGTGACCGCTGCGGAAAATTGCGCCGAGTCGCCGATAATGGTGATCCCCCAGACGATCACGACCAGCACGAGAAGCCACTGCGGCCCGTCGAAGACGAAGCCGATCAGCAATGCGCAGGTGCCCGAGGCGATCATCATGCCGGCCGTCGTTGCCGTGCGGCCGAAGCGGTCGGACAACACGCCGCCGGCAAAGCAGCCGACGACGCCTGCGGCAACGGCAGCGAACGTCAGGAGTGACGCGTCCGTGGCCGTTCCGACAGCGTTCTGCTCATAAGCTGCGCTGAGATAGGCCAGCAGCCAGGCCCACATGGCATAGAGTTCCCACATGTGACCGAGGTAGCCCAGGTTGACGAGGGCGACGTTGCGATCGCGCAGGACCCTGCCGATCTGGCGCGGGTCGAAGAGTGCCTTGCCGAAGGGATAAGGGCCCTCCCGGGCAAACCACAGGAAGCCTGCCATGCTGACAAGAGCGGCAAGGCTGGAAAGGACAACCACCGTCTGCCAATGAATGCCAGACACGGCGCCTCGAAAGAGGTGAGGGAGGGAGGAGCCGGCGGTGATGGCGCCGATGACGGCGGCAAAGGCCAGCCCGCGACCGGTGACGAACCACGTCGAGACCAGCTTCAATGCCGGCGGATAGACACCAGCCAGCGCAAAGCCGGTGGCGATCCGGCAAAGCGTTGCCGCGACCGGGCCGGGTTCCAGCAGCAGGGCGGCGTTGGAGATTGCAGCAAGCCCAGCGGATGCAGCCATCAGCCGGTTCATCCGCACCAGGTCCGGCAGGTTGAAGAA
>JBKBXP010000182.1:0-6662 GCA_046314035.1 Pseudorhizobium sp.
CAAACGCCTACAACGGATTTTTCCGTTTCGCACCGGCGCGGCTTGGAGCTCGAGGCTCCGACTGCGGCGATCGATCGATATCGCGTCACTGGTCCGAATTTAGCAGGGTCGGAAACACCTGATTAAGGTTTTCTTTCTATTAACGGGTCTGGTGTGACAGCTTGTTGATCGGTCCTGCGTAACATGCAAAAATCCCTCTATCCTGCCTCCATCCTTCCCACAGAACAGTCTGGCTCCCCCGTCGAAACAACGGTGGTTCACGAGACCGCTGTCTCGTCGCCGGATGCCATCATTCTGGATCCGGATCAGCTTCCGAGCTGGCAAAGACCCTTCGTCTTGAAACCGAATGTGCGGTTTACCCGAACGCCGGGACGTTCTGCTCGTAGTCTCGAGCCGGCACCTGTCCAGGTCGTTGGACCTGACCTCGCCCTACCCATGCCTTCCGTCGAACCATGGTCCGAGCCGCAGGCTGAAGTCCTGGCTGTCGTCGATCAGGTCGATGGGACAAGGATCGCGATCTCCTCGCCGGAACCCGTGCCCGCCATTGTCGGCTCGCCGGTCAGCCTTCTGCAAATGCGGCTCGCGAGCTCGCTGCAGGGGCGGACTGCTGGTCTGGTAATGGCAAGCGCTGCTGCGTCAGCCAGGTCAGTGCCGAGCACCCAGACGCAACCTGCCGGGAGCCATCACTACGCCGAACTGCCTGAAGCCGCGCCTGTTCGCGTTGCCGGGACGGCGCCGGATGTTGCTCACCCTGTGGCAGTTCTCCAGGATGTCGCCCCTCCGAAACGCGCCTTTCCTGCGATGCCGGATCACCTGCTTTGGGAAATGATCAGCCTTGGGATGTCGGATGCCGAGGTGTCTCCCTCGGGGATCGCCGCTGCGAAACGCCAGCCAGCGGCTTCTGTGACGGTGAAAGCAGACCGCCAACTGCAGGAGAACCTAACTCGGCAGCCGGTGCCATGCGACGCCCCTGCAGCCCTGCCCCCCGCAGTCCTGGCCCCTGAAGTCCTGCCTCCCGCAGGCGGTGGCGACGAGACGGGGCAATCAGCCGTCCATCTCTACCGGCAGGTCGAGCTTCGCACCATACTCGTCCAGGCGGCGGCTTCGGCCCGGGCAGAACAATTGGCTGCACCTCCCGCGAGCGTGGCTTCGGCGTCGAGGCCCGCCGAAGACGTACAGAGCTTTCGCCGTTCTGCTCGCCGCAACGCGTTGGGGCTGGCACCCACCAGCGTCCGCGCGGCGGACGACTACCTATTCCCGTCGGTCGACCTGCTGCAGTCCCCGGGCCTGCGCCAATCTCAGGACATGAGCCAGGAGGCGCTGGAGCAAAGCGCCGGGCTATTGGAAAGCGTGCTGGAAGACTTCGGGGTGAAAGGCGAGATCATCGACGTTCGCCCAGGCCCCGTCGTGACCCTCTACGAATTTGCGCCAGCACCCGGCGTCAAGTCATCGCGCATCATCAACCTGTCGGACGATATCGCGCGATCCATGTCGGCTCTTTCGGCCCGCGTGGCGGTGGTGCCGGGACGCAACGTCATCGGCATCGAGCTCCCCAATCAGGTGCGCGATACGGTCTATCTGCGCGAACTGATCGAGAGCGCGAACTATGTGGCGACCGACTACCGGTTGCCGCTCTGCCTGGGCAAGACCATCGGCGGGGAAGCCGTCATCGCCGAGTTGGCCAAGATGCCGCATCTTCTCGTTGCGGGAACGACCGGTTCGGGCAAATCGGTTGCAATCAACACGATGATCCTGTCGCTGATCTATCACCTGAGCCCCGACGAATGCCGGTTGATCATGGTGGATCCGAAGATGCTGGAGCTCTCGGTCTATGACGGCATCCCGCACCTTCTGACCCCTGTTGTTACAGATTCCAAGAAGGCGGTGCTGGCGCTGAAATGGGCGGTGCGCGAGATGGAGGAGCGCTACCGCAAGATGTCGCGGCTTGGCGTGCGCAATATCGACGGCTTCAACAGCCGCGTCGGCGAGGCGCGCAACAAGGGAGAGACTATTCTCGTGAGCGTGCCCTGCGGGTTCGACAAAGGCACCGGCGAGCCGCTCTTCGAAGACCAGGAACTCGACCTCTCGCCCCTGCCGTTCATCGTGATCATCGTCGACGAGATGGCCGACCTCATGATGGTGGCCGGCAAGGAGATCGAGGGTGCGATCCAGAGGCTCGCCCAGATGGCGCGCGCCGCCGGCATCCATCTGATCATGGCGACCCAGAGACCATCGGTCGACGTCATCACCGGAACCATCAAGGCGAACTTCCCTACCCGCATCTCTTTCCAGGTCACGTCCAAGATCGACAGCCGGACGATCCTTGGCGAACAGGGTGCGGAGCATCTCTTGGGGCAGGGGGACATGCTGCACATGACCGGCGGCGGCCGCATCGCGCGGGTGCATGGTCCCTTCGTCTCGGATTACGAGGTGGAGAAGGTGGTCGCGCATCTCAAGGCGCAAGGGCAGCCGGCCTATCTTGGTGGCGTGACGGAGGACGAAGAAGGCCACGTGGAAGAAGGGGATGATCCTGCAGTCTTCGACCAGTCTTGTATGGCGAGCGAAGGCAGTGCCGACGAGCTTTACGACCGGGCCATCCAGATCGTGCAGCGCGACAAGAAGTGCTCGACCTCCTACATCCAGCGCCGGTTGTCGGTCGGCTACAATCGCGCGGCATCTTTGGTCGAGCGAATGGAGCAGGAGGGTCTGGTGGGGCCTCCCAACCACGTCGGCAAGCGCGAGATCCTCTCTTCAGGCGCCCAGATCCAGGTGGTGGCTGACGGCTGAGGAAGAACCGACCACAGGCGCGGTGCCTCGTGCTCGGTCGCGGGTCTTACGCTGATACTGTTCTGGCACGGGGCAAGCTCTAATTCGCGAGCTTGCCCCGTGCCTGCTCTACGGGATCAAAAATTTGTCCCTTGTCGTGAGTGTGGTTATCGCGCCGCCCAATTCGCCCCGCGGCGGAAGATCTCGCGCATCTGCGGCACCTCGAATTCCTGCGCCACATGGCCGAGCGAGGAGTAGAAGACCCGGCCCTTGCCGTAATGGCGCTTCCAGACAACAGGCATGACGACGCCGTCGATCCACCAGGCGTGCTCGCCGGTGAAGGTCGTCGTGGCCAGCACCTCGTTGGAAGGGTCGACATGCATGTAGTATTGTTCCGAGTGGTAGGGGAAATCGGAAATCCCCTCCATCAGCGGGTCGTCGGGCCGGGTGATGTTGACGGTATAGTCGATGATATTGCCCGGATGGGCGACCCATTGGCCGCCGATGATGAACTGGTATTCGACGCATTCGCGGAAGGCGTCACCTGCGCCGCCGTGGTAGCCGGCCAGGCCGACGCCGTTCTCGATCGCGGTGGCGAGGTTCTTGGCCTCCTCCTTCTCGATCTTCGACATCGTCATGATCGGCACGATCAGTGAGAGGTCGTGGATCGATGGATCGGCGAAGGCTTCCGTGCTGCGCTCGACATAGACCTTGAAGCCGTCCTGCTGGAGCATGTCCTTGATGACTTCGGCGCATTGTTCCGGTTCGTGGCCGCTCCAGCCACCCCAGACGATCAGGGCTTCACGCATTTTAACTCCTCCCAATGTGGATTTCAGTGTCAGGCGGCCAACTGGCCGTCGTTCAGGGAGGCCGACAAGGGCGCCGGCCGCTCCGTCTTCGTGTTGATCTTGATGGTGGTGCCGCTGTCGGCGGCGTGCTGGAAGGCTTCCATCACCTCCAGCACGTGCAGCGCCAGGTCACCATTGGCGCGGTGCGGCCGGTTGGAGCGGATCGCATGCGCCATGTCGGCGACGCCAATCGAGCGGTAGTTGCCGTCCGCATAGGGCTGGGTCGTATCCTGCGGCTCGAAGCTTCCCCCCTTCTTCAGGAGCTCGACCTGACCACCGAAGTGGTTCGGATCGGGAACGATCAGAGTGCCTTCGGTGCCGTAGAGCTCCAGCGGCACGTGCTTGTGGCCAGCGACGTCGAAGCTCATGCCGATCTGGACGACGGCACCGCAATCGAAGGCCATGACGCCTGCCACGTGCGTGGGGATATGAACCGGGATGCGCTCGCCGTTGCGGGGCTGGCTGGTGATCAGTCGCTCGCTGCGGGGCGCGATGGCAAAGCCCGCCACCTGCGACACCGGGCCGAGCAGGTTGACGAGGTCGGTGATGTAGTAGGGGCCCATGTCGAGCATCGGGCCGCCACCGACCTCGTAATAGAAGTCGGGATTGGGGTGCCAGCGCTCGTGGCCGGGGCACATGAAGGTCGCGGTGCCGCCGACCGGCATGCCGAGCACGCCCGAATCGATCAGCGCACGCGCCGTCTGATGCGAGCCGCCGAGGAAGGTGTCGGGGGCGGCGCCAATGCGAAGCCCCTTCGCCTTGGCCGCTTGCGCCAGCGCCTGGCCCTCCTTGAAGTTGATCCCCAGCGGTTTTTCCGAATAGGTGTGCTTGCCCGCGTCGAGCGCCTGCATCGCGACCGCCACATGGGCTTTCGGCACCGTCAGGTTGACGATGATCTCGATGGCGGGATCTGCCAGCAGCTCCTCGACGGTTCGCGCCGTCAGGCCGAATTCCGCGGCGCGCTGCTCGGCAAGCTCCCGATTGAGATCGGCCACGCCCCGGATGTCGAGAATGGCGAAGGAGGCCATAGCCTTCAGGTAAGCTGACGAGATGTTTCCGCAGCCGATGATGCCGATACCTACCGTGTTCATGAATCCTCCCAGATTGCCTCGATGAAAATTGTCAGCCTCTTGCCGGCTGCGGCGCCGGAGCCGGGCCGGTGGTGCCCCATGGCGACTCGTAAAGCTCGCAGAGGGCGACAACCGCCGCCCCTTGCGCCCACATCTCGTCTGGCGAGGGGTCGAAGACCAGTTCGGCGATCTCGCGGATCGAAGAGGGGATCGCGGACCTGTAGGAGTCGGACAAAGTCTTCAGGAACAACTCCCCGAGCGAGAGGCTCGAGCCGACGATGATCACGCGCGGCGGACCGAAGAGCGTGACGATGTTGGCGACGGCTATTCCGACAGCTTCTCCGGCACGGGTTGCTGCCACGATGAGCGCATTGTCCTCTGCCGCAATCAGAGTTTCGGCAAGCGCCATGCCCCGGCCTAGTCGGACGGCATCTGCAAACCTGCCCTGCTGCGTCTGTTCTCCGAGGATGGCGGCTTCGCCGGCGAGCGCGGACAGCCGGACCGTTTCCGGCAGTCCAATTCCCATCATCAGGTCGCCAAGATTGTGGCTCAGCCCGCCGGCGCCGCGGAACAGCTGTCCGCCATGCAGGACGCCAAGCCCAAGGCTGTGTTCCAACGAGACCAGAACCATGTCGTCAAGGTCGCGGCCCTTGCCGAACCAGTGGTGAGCAAGCGTGATGGCATGTGCGTCGCTCTCCACGATGGTGGCAACGTTCAGCCGGTTGGTCATCTCGCTGGCGAAATCGATGTCCGGATCGCTAACAATCGGGCTGGAACGGACAAGCCCGGTGCGGTGCTCTACAACGCCCGGAAATCCGATGCAGACCGTGGAGATATCCTGCAGACCAAGCCCGGCATCGACGACGCAGCGGCGAATGCCATCCTCCACGAGGTCGGCGATGACGCTGACCGGCTGCCGGTTGACCCTGATCGGCAGCGACAGCGTCGAGATCACCTCGCCACAGAAATTGCTGACCACGAAGACCATGTGGTTGGCGGCGATCTTGGCGCCGACGACGCGGGCCGCATTCGGGTTCAACTCCAGCATCACGCGCGGCCGGCCACGGGCTGCGGCATTGCGAATGTCGCCCTCGTGACGGGTCAAGATTTGGCCATCATCCAGCAGCGAGCCGGTGATGGCCGAGACAGTCGTGGTCGACAGCTGCGAGCGTTCGCTGATCTCGACCCGCGAAATCGGGCCGTAGCGCCGGATGGTGTCCAGCACGGTGAAGCGATTGATGGCGCGCATCAGTTCCGGGTCGGCAGTTTTCATGGAAGGCTGAGCGCTCGCATCGTGATGATTATATTCGTTATCCGGACAAAATAGAGGCAAGAAACTACGGTATGTCAATGCGCTCCCGCAGAATTTATTATTTTCCGGTTGACAGCGGCGCGTTCTTGCCCTGATTTTGTACGTGTCAGGGAATAAATATGCACTTTGGGAGGAGAGCAGGATGACGCGAGACTACAGGACGGCACCGACACGGGCCAAGCGTTTCATGAATCTGGGCGTTTTAACAGCCCTTGCAGCCGGCAGCGGAGCCGGCTTCGCCTCTGCGCAGACGGTCGTAACGTGGATGCATGTGGAGACCGTTCCGGCCTACATCGAGGTCTGGGAGGAAATCGCCGCAGCCTACGAGCAGGAGCATCCGGACGTCGACGTCCAGCTACAGTTCCTGGAAAACGAGGCCTTCAAGGCGAAACTGCCGACGCTGCTGCAATCGGATGCCGCGCCGGACTTCTTCTACAGCTGGGGTGGCGGCGTGCTGCGCCAGCAATCACAGACCGGCGCACTGATGGATCTGACCGAAGCGATGAATGCCGATGACGGCGCCTGGGCCAAGGACTACAAGCCGGCGGCCCTGAATGGGCTGACCTATGACGGCAAGGTCTATGCCGTACCCTATCGCATGGGCACGATTAGCTTCTACTACAACAAGGAGCTGTTCCAGCAGGCCGGCCTCAAGGCCGAAGACAT
>JBKBXP010000183.1:0-6638 GCA_046314035.1 Pseudorhizobium sp.
ACCACTGGATCGATGTCCCCAATGGTTGTGAGCCTAGTGGGGAATCCTTAAGAAGATGCTGCCATGCAAGGATTTGTTTGCCATTTTCCTGAAGCTTCTGTTCGTGATTAGGGCCGGATCGTGACATCGATATTTCGCAAGCTGCGCGGCTCCGGCCTGCTTCTCGCCTTCGTCGTGCTCGGCGCATTGATTGCTACGAAGCTCGAGGATGTCGCCGCCGTGACCCTCGACGGTCCGTTCGTGGCCATCGACGGCGATACGCTGGCCGTGGGTGCCGAGCGGCTGCGGCTGGAGGGGCTGGATGCACCCGAGGCACGCCAGGTCTGCCAGGATGACGGCGGTCGCGACTGGGACTGCGGCGAGGCGGCTCGCGCGGCGCTGGAACGCCTGACCTCGCAAGTGACGGCGGTCTGCCGCGGATCGAGCCGGGACCGCTACGAGCGCCTGCTGGTGATCTGCCGGGACGGCGACCTCGATATCAACGCCGAGCTGGTGCGCCTCGGCTTCGCCGTCGCCTCCGGGGACTATACCGCCCAGGAGCGTGAGGCCCGCGATGCGGCGCAGGGGCTCTGGGCCGGCACGTTCGAGCGGCCGCGCGACTGGCGGGTCCGGCACGGGATGATGGACGACCCGGCCGCCGCGGAAGGTTTTCTGGCCTGGCTGAAGGGATTGTTCGGCGCGTGAGCGAGGCAAGGGCAGGAGATGCGGCGGAAAGCCGCCCGGACGACGGGCTCGACGCCCTGCGTGCGGCGATCTCCGCCTGCCGTCTCTGTGTCGACGGTCCGGCCCGCGGTCCGCAGGATCGCCTGCCACATCTGCCGCGGCCCGTCGCCGTGCTGTCGCGCAAGGCCAAAATCCTGATCGCCGGGCAGGCGCCGGGACTTCGGGTCCACAAGAGCGGGCTGCCCTTCGACGATGCCTCGGGAGACCGGCTGCGCGGTTGGCTCGGCGTGACGCGCGAGGAATTCTACGACCGCGACCGTTTCGCGATCGTGCCGATGGGCTTCTGCTTTCCGGGCTATGACGCCAAGGGCAGCGACCTGCCGCCGCGGCGTGAATGCGCGCCCCTCTGGCGCCGGCCGGTGATCGACGCCATGCCGCAGGTGGAACTCATTTTGGCCGTGGGTCAATACGCGCAGGACTGGCATCTCGGCGCTCGCCGGCGCAGCCGCATGACCGAGACGGTGCGGAATTTTCGCGAGTATGCCTTTGCCAACGAGGGGCCGCGCATTCTGCCGCTGCCCCATCCGAGCTGGCGCAACAGCGGCTGGCTGAAGCGCAACCCCTGGTTCGAGGAGGAGGTTCTGCCCTTCCTGAAAGAGGGTGTGGATAGACTGGCGCGTTGAAACATAATGCGCGTAATTGTGCTAAATGGAGCTATGCAGGAGAAAATCATTTCGAAGGACCGTGTGATGGATCGTCTCGACCGCAAAATCCTCCGTATCCTCCAGGAAGACTCGACGCTGGCCGTGGCCGATCTTGCCAAGAAGGTCGGACTGTCGACGACGCCGTGCTGGCGCCGCATCCAGCGCATGGAAGAAGACGGCGTCATCCGCCGCCGGGTGGCGCTGCTCGATCCCGTCAAGGTCAACACCAAGGTCACCGTCTTCGTCTCGATCCGCACCGCCAGCCATTCCGTCGAATGGCTGAAGCGCTTTTCCGAAGTGGTGGTGGATTTCCCCGAGGTCGTCGAGTTCTACCGGATGAGCGGCGACGTCGACTACCTGCTGCGGGTCGTGGTCCCCGACATTGCCGCCTATGACGCCTTCTACAAGCGGCTGATCGCCAAGATCGAGATCCGCGACGTCTCCTCCGTCTTCGCCATGGAGCAGATCAAGTACACGACCGAACTGCCGCTCGACTACATGACGCTCGACAACCAGAAGGCCGGCGAGGACTGAACAACAGCTCCAGCTGCCTTCGGCCGGCACCCGACTGGCAGAGTTGAGATTGTCATAATTTGTGCCTATCCTCGTTCCGAAACTTGGGGGGTGGGAGCATGAGCCTTATCGAGTCGGTCAAGAGAGGCGGTCGAACGCTTTTCTTTCGCAGTCATCCGGTTCTGTCCGGCGATATTGCAAAACGCGTCTATGACGGAGACGGGCTTGGCGGAGAGTTTAGTGGCCGCCAGCCGATGCGCTTTCTCGGATGCGACACGGCAGAGATTGCCTACCGCGTGCCCATCTCGCCGACGAGCTTCAAGGGTAGCCAGAAGATCGACGGTCCCCTCTGGGAGGCCTATCTTGCCGATCCCTTCTCAGACGGCATGTGGCCGGCCTTTCCGGAAGGCGGATTGCATGATCTTGTCCGCGACAACCTCGAGGCGCGGTGTCGACCTGGTGCCGCCGCCAATCACGCAAAGCACGCCGCGGCCGGAAGGCAGGCGTTGATTGACATGATCGAGGCAGATCGGGCCGCGCTCGGACTGCCGGCAACAGACCCGGTCCCGCTGTTTGTCGCGCTGTCGCACGAAGTCTTCGACAGTTATGGGAGGCTGCTCGCCTTCGTGAACACGGATGAGAAGGACGCTGCGCGACGGCCCCGGCTTTACAACGAAAGACAGATAGCGCTGGGCATGGCCACGCCCTTCTTCATCTGGCCGAATGTCGATCCATTTCGGGGACAGCCAAGTGTAACCGAGGCCGCATTGCCGCCGAAGGCCTTACGCCGCATGGCTAAGCAGGGGGCACTGGCGCGTGTCAGAACCGACGCGAAAGACGCGCGCGCCGCTGGCTTGGGAATCTACGATCCCGCCGACCCGCTGCAGGTCCCAGCATTCGAGCTGCGCATGCTCGGAGACAGGAAGCTGCCGTCACGTTGGGTCATCGACCTCTCCGCAGAGCAAGACGATCCGACGCTGCTGCCTCCGGAAGGCTACCCACTTGTGCTGAACGCCGAGGACCGCCTTTTCATACCGGCGGAGTATGTGCCCCTCTTTGCCCAACACGGCTGGAACCCGGCGCGGTTGGTGCGCTGGTAGAGCAGCTGGCGTGAGCACTGTTACTTCTTTTGCAGGCGCGCCAGCAGGGAAGATGTGTCCCAGCGGTTGCCGCCCATCGACTGGACGTCGCCGTAGAACTGGTCGACGAGGGCGGTGACCGGCAGTTTGGCGCCGTTGCGGCGGGCTTCGGCGAGCACGATGCCGAGATCCTTGCGCATCCAGTCGACCGCGAAGCCGAAGTCGTATTTCTCCTGGTTCATGGTCTTGTGACGGTTCTCCATCTGCCAGGAGCCGGCGGCCCCCTTGGAGATGACCTCGACGACCTTCTCGATGTCGAGGCCTGCCTGCTTGCCGAAATGAATGCCCTCGGCCAGTCCCTGGACGAGGCCGGCAATGCAGATCTGGTTGATCATCTTGGTGAGCTGCCCGGCACCGACGGGCCCCATCAGGCCGACCATGCGGGCATAGGCGTCGATGATTGGCTTGGCGCGGTCGAACACCGGCTGATCGCCGCCGCACATGACGGTGAGGACGCCGTTTTCGGCGCCCGCCTGTCCGCCGGAGACGGGCGCGTCGATGAAGTCGACGCCCTTTTTCCCGGCGGCCGCGTGGAGTTCGCGGGCGACTTCGGCACTGGCGGTGGTGTTGTCGATCAGGACGGCACCGGCCTTCATGCCGGCAAGGGCGCCGGTCTCGCCGATCGTCACGGACCGCAGGTCGTCGTCATTGCCGACGCAGGTGAAGACGAATTCGGCGTCGCGAGCCGCTTCCGCGGGAGTGGATGCGGAGGCACCGCCGTGCTTCTTCACCCATTCCTCGGCCTTGGCGGCGGTGCGGTTGTAGACGGTCACGTCGTGACCGCCTTTTTCCTTGAGATGCCCCGCCATGGGGAACCCCATCACGCCCAGACCGATGAATGCCACCTTCGCCATGTTTTTCCTCCTCGATTGATAAGACAGACCTACCGGAAAGGCCGAGAGGCCTCAAGGCTCGGGGCCTTTAGAACGGCTTGACGACCGCCAGCAGCACGACGACGACGACCGAGACCAGCACGATCGGCATTCCGACGCGCACGAAGGCCGGCGGCTCGAGATGCGGGTCGGCCTCCATGCGGCGCAGCCAGGCGCTCTGCATGCCGTGCAGCGCCGAGAGCATGACGACGATCAGAAGCTTCAGGTGCAGCCAGCCGCCGGAGAAGCCGACAAAGCCGAAGATCAGGATAAGGCCGAAGATCCAGGCGCCGGCAAGGGCTGCGGTGGTGACGCGTCGGTCATAGGGACGAAGCACGGCGATGACGCCGGGTCGGATCGTGGGGGGCACCATGGCGATCACGAAGGCATTGATCAGCATGCCGCCGACCCAGACGATATCGGATATGATGTGTAGTGACTGTACGACGGAATAAAGCATGGTCAGCTCCAGATGAGGGCTTCGGTAAAGCCGAGTTCGGTGAAATCGGCCCGCCGTCGGGCCTGTTCGGAAGGGTCAGCGGGAAAGAATTCGTCCAGCTGTGGCGGCGCCACCGAGGTGCCGGCGAGCATCGCATGCACCTGGCCGCGGTGGTGGACCTGATGCTGGAAGAGATGCAGCAGGATGCGATCCGCGCTCTCGACCTGGACATGGGTGTCTCGCGGGATTTCTACTCTGGCCGCCAGCATGTCGCGATCGAGCAGCCGACAGTGGTCGATCAGACGCCGATCGGCGGCGCGCTGTTCCCGCTCGAGATCGACGATCAGCGTAAACGGGATCTCGGGCTCGAAGGCCCGGGCGCCAAGACAGTGGCCTTCGAGCGCACTGATGTAGAACCAATCCACCGTCAGGATGTGGTTGAGCGTATGGATGATGGAGGGAAAGAAGCTCGTGCGGGGTGCCGCAAGCTCGTCCCGGTCCAGCGCCCTGCAGGCCTTCAGCAGGCGGTGGTTGGCCCAGGCGTTATTGTAGGCCTGGGCTAAAAAGTAGCGCTGCGGCATCATGGGGGACCTCCTGTCCGGAGACCCTAGCCTTTGAACTTCGCAATGACCAGATGCCCGGGTGTCGGCTCCCCGTCCTGCATGCGCACGTTGATCCCGCTGATTTCGACGATCTCGAAGCCGGTCGCCGCAAGACGTTCGCGCACATAGATTTCGGAATGGGCAAAGCGCTGGTGCGGTCCGACCATATAGGGACGGCCTGCCATCACGGCCTCCGGCAGCGTCTCGGAAGAGAACACGAAGAGGCCGCCGACGAGCATGTTTTCCGCAGCCCCGAAGAACATCGGCTCCAGCGCGCCGAGATAGGGCAGCACGTCGGTCGCGGTGATCAGGTCGAAGGGCTCGTCGTCATTGTCCTCGAGGAAATCCTCGACTTCGCCCACGTAGAGCGTCTCGTAAAGGTCCTTCTCATGGGCGATCTCGATCATGTTCTCCGAGATGTCGAGACCGGTGATGTCGTCCACCATGTCGCGCAGCGTGCCGCCGGTCAGGCCGGTACCACAGCCGAGGTCGAGCATGCGCTTGAACGGTCCGAGCTCGAGCTCCTGCAGGCGCTGGCGCACCATCACGGGGACCGCGTAGCCGAGCTGCTCGACGAGGATGTCCTCGAAGCTTTCGGCGTGCTGATCGAACAGCGTCTCGACGTAGGCATCCGGTGCCCTGGGCGGTGCGTCGCCACGGCCAAGCGACGCGATACGCACGGCGGCGCCGCCGTGGTCTTCCGGATCGATCTCCAGAACCTCCCGGTAGGCTGCAACGGCGGCATCGATGTCGCCGGCCTTTTCGAGCCCGAGTGCGCGGTTGTAGGCCTCGGCCAACGCCTCTTCATCGATCTTCTTCATGGTGCTACTCCGTGTAAGCCTGCCGTTTAGGCGTAGAGCGCCCGTTTGGCAATGTCGCGAGGCCCAACATCGGTGCGGAACATGGGGATGTGCGGCCTCGTTCAACCTGTACAATCGGCTCGCCATCCGGCGCGTGGGAGAAGAGATCATGTCCGCTAATCCAGTCCAGACGGCCCTGGAGGAGAACATCGAACGGCGCGCGCCGTCGCTGCCGATCACCTCCGCCGAAAAATCCAACATGATCATCCACTACTATCGCGGCGAGATCGGCCGGATGACGAGCTGGCGCGACCGCATCGACCGGACCACCAACTGGGCGATCACGGTGGTTGCTGCCCTCTTGTCGGTGTCGCTGTCGACGTCGTCGTCGCACCACGGCGTTGTGCTGTTTGCCATGCTGCTGGTCTCGCTGCTGCTGCTGATCGAGGCGCGTCGCTATCGCTTCTTCGACGTCTACCGCGCCAGGGTGCGCAAGCTGGAGCGCTACTACTTTGCCCAGGCGCTCTATCCGGAGAGTGAGCTGGAGCCGAACTGGGCGGAGGCGATCGCCAAGAGCCTGCGGGATCCGAGCTTCCTCATGAGCTATCGAGAGGCGCTGTACCGGCGGATCCGTCGCAACTACTCGTGGATGTATCTGATCCTGCTCTTGGCCTGGGGCCTGAAGATCTCGACGCCGAAGCTGCTGCCGGATGGCGAGCAGGCGGAGGTCGTCTTCACTTGGCGCGAAGCCGTGGAAAACGCGGCCTTCGGTCCGCTGCCCGGCTGGATCGTGCTCGCGGGGGTCATGGTTTTCTATGGCTTCGTCTTCTTCGCGTCGATGCACCAGGCTTCGGACGAAGGCGAGTTGGCCCATGGCGAAGTGCACGTGTGACGGTGCGGCGTGTC
>JBKBXP010000184.1:0-6581 GCA_046314035.1 Pseudorhizobium sp.
GGAGGTCCGTCAGCTGCACCAGCCGGTAGCCGTCGAAGGCGGCCGGCAGTCCGGCAATGGTGACCTCGATGTCCTTCGTCGGCGGAACGCGGACCGCTTGGCTGACACCGACGGCCGAGAGCGCCAGCGCCAGCCCGCCGATCCCATAGCGGACGCCGGCAGGCACCACCGGGAAGGACCATTTGAACACCAGCAGCATAAGCGATACGGCGTCGAGCAAAAGCTGGAAGACGGCCAGCATCAGCATGGCGCCGATCAGGAGGTTGAACGCCAGGATCAGCGGCCTCGGGAATTCGGGCGAAAACACGGAGCCGGAGGAAAGCCGGCTGAAGAAATGGTACTGGGAGGCGATCAGCAGGATGATCGCGACCGCGATCTTCAGCGCCCATGACCAGGGCAGCGGAAGGATGAAACGCGTCGCCACGATGAGCCACGGAACGCCGAACATGAGATGGAACATCAGGCAGCCTTGTGATTGTCAGACAGGTTACGCAGATCGCGGGCAGGCGGATCGGCGGATAGAGGAAACGGATGTGGAAACGCCGGCGAGACCGTCGAAGCGCCCCGTCCGCCGCAAGCTGGCGCCTGCCGCCGACAGGCCGGGCCCAGATAGGGTCACGTCACGGGAAGGGCAATGTACCGGCGCGGAAATGCCGATTTCGCTTGGACACCGATTTCGGTTGGACACACTGTCCCGGCTCTGCCAAAAGCGTCCCGGGACGCGACTGCCGTTAGCTTGAGAACGGGGTCGGGCGACCGATTGACGTCACGTTGCTGCCGCGAGATCACGCTGGCCGTCCCACTTTCCCTATCCTTGAGCTGAACCGTCCACCGGCAGATGCGTCCAGTCAGTCGGTCGGCCGAGCTGCCACCACCCGGATCTCCACGACGGCGCCTTCTCTGCGCAGTCCCGCGACCTCGACCGCCGTCCATGCCGGAAACGGATCCACGACATAGGCGGACCGAACGGCACAGAACCTGTCGAAGTGCTCCCGCAGACCGATGTGGTAGGAGGTCATCTCGACGATCGAATCGAAACCCAGTCCGGCTTCTGCGAGGACGGCACCGATCTTCTCGAATGCCTGCCGAAACTGATCTTCGAGGTTTGTAGGCATCGTGCCGTCCGGACTGCTTCCTGTCATGCCGGTCAGAAACACATGGTCGCCCGAGATGATTCCAGGCGAAAGCCGGAGCCGATCGGCAGCTGCCCGTGCGCCCGCCGCAAAAAGTGCCCGTCTCTCCATGGTCTCTCGCTTGTTTGGGTGGAGGTCGAGAGTGTCAAAGTCCCCCTTTTCCGTCAACGCCGGTCGGCTGACCGCAACGGCGATCAGCTCTTCAGGACCGTATGCGCCGTGATCGTATAGCCGAACGGGTCCATGAAGGCGAAATATCGCCCGAATGGACCGTCCTTGGGCGGAAACACTATGGTGACGTCGCGCGTGCGAAGTTGGTCATGCAACTCGTCAGCGTCGTCGCAACCAAACCAGATCGCGATGCCCAGGCCAAGCCTGTCCCCGTCGTCGAATTCCTGGGTCGGGGTACGGACAGCGAACGGGATTGGTTGCGTCTCAAAGACAATCGCGCCCGGAGGGGCTCTTGCAGCTGGCGTCAGCCCGACGACATCGCGATAGAAGGTGAGTGCCGCATCCAGATCTCGTGTCTGGATTGAGATGAAATCAGGTCCGATCAGTCTAGGCATGGGGCATATTTCCTTTTCATGCGCAACCCGATATATCAGGGTCCTGATAGTATCTAATGTAAGGACCCTGATATGTCCAGTCTCACAGTTCCGCCAGAAGACGATACTTACCGGTCAGTGGGATATGCGCTGAAGCGGGCGCAGCAGGCATTGCGGGCTCATCTGGACGCGGAGCTTCGAACCATCGGATTGACGACACCGCAGTACTCCGTCCTGGCGGGACTTGAGCGCAGCGAGAGCTTGTCCAATGCGGAGCTTGCGCGGCAGGCTTTCGTGACACCGCAGACGATGCAGGCCATCGTCGTCGGCCTCGAACGGGATGGCCTCGTAAAACGAGCGGCCCACCCGCTCCACGGCCGGGTTCTCACCACGAACTTGACGCAAGAGGGACGTTCGGTGGTGCAAGAGGCACACAAGAGTGCAGCGCGCGCTGAGACTCTGGTTCGCGACGCGGTTGCCCCCGACGATCCTGAGGTCATTTACGCGGCATTGTTAAGGATAGCGGATGCGATGCCGTGACGTTGTCCCGTCGATTGGAGAAGCATCGGGCAAGGCCAAGCTCCGCTTAGTAACCCTCGAGCATGTTCGCGCAATCCATCGTTATCGTGGCGGTCAGGCCCTGGGGCTCGTAGGCGAGCCTGCATTCGCCACCCATCGAAAGGCTCATGCGGTTCAGAAGTTCCGTTCCGAAACCGGAACGTTCCGGGGGTGCCGTCGCCGGTCCGGCTCTTTCCACCCAGGCCAGATGCAGTATTGCACCTTCGCCTTCCGACGGCAGCACGTTCCATGTGAGTGACACCACGCCCGACTGGTCGCTGAACGCCCCGTGCTTGAGCGAGTTGGTGCCGAGCTCGTGCAGGATGAGGTTGAGCGGGATGATCCCGTTCGCGCTAATCACCAGGTCGGGGCCGTCGAGGGTCAGTCTTTTCTGGTCCGCGACGCCGAGCGGCTCCAGCACCGCATGGATTGCTGCCCTGACGGTGATCTCTTCACCCTGGGCCGCTCCCCGCAGGAGGTCGATGGAGCGGCTCAGGGCGGTGATTTTTTGCCGTAATCTCTCGGCAAGCTGTGCAGGGGTGGAGACATGCTTCTGCAGCAGGGAAATCAGGCCGTTGAGCGTCGCCATGATGTTCTTCAGTCGATGGTCGACTTCTTCGGAAACCACCTCTTGCAGCTGTAGCGCCTTGGCAAGCGCCTGCCGCGATCGTGCCTGGGCGCCCAGCGCGTGGAGCGCCAGACCCAGAAGCGCGATGTTCGTGGTGACGATGAAGACGTAGAAGGCAAGCGCCGTCGCGCCCTGCGCGTCCAGCACGAAGCTGCCGGACGGCGAAATGAACCAGTACCAGGCGACCGATCCCGACAGCACGGCCGACGTGATGGCGGGATAGATGCCCCAGATGAAGCCGGTGATGAAGACGGCCGGGAAGAACGTGAGGTAGGGGAAGCCGGGGGGAAGGAAGGGATCGATCTGAAATCTGAGAAGCAGCGCGCCAATGCTCATCGCCAGGGCGGCGAGCTGACCAAGCAGCAGGCTGGAAGCGCTTGCTCCATGCACGGCGTTTCTGAAGGCGGGAAGGGCCAGCAGCAGCGGTTCAAGGCGTGTTTCGTCGTCCCGGCCGGGCAACGTGTTCTTCATCGAGACCTCATCAACGGGCAATTGATCCGGTAGCTCATGCTGGGGCCCTGAATTCTGCTGGAGAGGAAGGCCGAGGAGAAGGCTCTGCCGTTCACACTGGGATACGGGCGATTATATCAATTTAATTTCTTTTCCGGCAACAGAGTCCCTGTCGTGGTGAATGTAAACGATCAGCGGTTTGTTTGCGGGAATTCGCCGGGCTGAGCCACTCCGGTCAGAGGCAAAGCGCCGCTCGCGTTTGACGCCACCCCCCGTGACGGCTATCGGCACCAACAATCTTTTTCAGCCGGTGGACCCAAGACGTCGGTTCGGCGTTTGGGCTGTGCAAATTTGGGGGCGTGACGACATGATGATGGGGCTTCTTGCTGGCTACGAGGCGCCGGTCGCGCTGGGACTGGTGATCCTGCTGTTTGCCATGTTCATCTGGGAAAAATATCCGGCCGACGTCACGGCATCCGCCGGTGCCGCGCTGTTCATCGTGCTCGGCTTCGTGCCGACCGACCAGGCGATGGCGGTCTTCTCCAATTCCGCGCCTCTGACGATCGGGGCGATGTTCGTCCTCACCGGCGCTCTGGTGCGCACCGGCGTCCTGGAAAGCGTCGCCGGCATCGTGCTCGACCGCTCCAAGCGCTATCCGAAGCTGGCGCTGGGCGTCTTTCTGCTGACGGCGCTCGCCGCCTCCGCCTTCATGAACAACACGCCCGTCGTCCTGGTGCTTATCCCGATCGTCATCCGGCTCGCCGCAGCCCTCGACATCGCGTCGACGCGGCTTCTGATCCCGGTCTCCTATGCCGCCATTCTCGGTGGCACGCTGACGCTGATTGGAACCTCCACCAATCTTCTCGTCGATGGTGTCGCGCGGGCGCAAGGGATGGAGCCCTTCTCCCTCTTCGAGATTACGCCGGTGGGCCTGGTCGCTGCCGCAACGGGCATCGTCACCATGCTGGTGCTGGGCCGCTTCCTGCTGCCCGACCGGCGCGACGAGGGGGGCGATCTGGTGAGCGAGAACGATGCCGAATATCTCTCGGAGCTGACGGTGCTCACCGAAGGCGATTACACGGCAAAGCCGATCGGCGAGATCGCCGATTTCAAGCAGCCCGGCCTACGCATCATAGGCGTCCGCTCCGACGGCAAGGTCGTGCGCAAGGATCTGCAGGATATCGTCCTGAAGAAGGGCGATGCGCTGATCGTCCTGTCGAAATCGGCGGAACTGCTGACGCTGAACGCGCTTGAGGGCTTGCGCGTCGGCCAGCGCCGGGGGGTGACGGGCAACGGCGAGCGGATCGTCGTGGAGGCCGTGGTCGCGCCCGGCCGGCTTGGCCAGGGCACGCTCCTCTCCAGCCTCTCGCTCGGCCGTCGCTTCGGCGTGCGCATCATGGGCGCCCATCGCCACCGGCACGTGGCGGGTCCCGATCTCGGCAGCGTGCGCCTGCGCCCGGCCGACAAGCTTTTGCTCGAAGGCACGGCCGAAGCGCTGGACGAACTGTCGCACCAGAACGAGGTGGTCTCCGTCACCCGCTCGACGGCGCGCGCCTTCCGTCCCACCAAGGCGCCGCTGGCGCTTCTGGCGCTCGGCCTCGTCGTGGTGCTGGCCGCCTTCAACGTCATGGACATCGGCATCCTGGCGATGATCGCCGTCCCGGCCATCCTCATCCTGCGCTGCATCGATGCCGACGAGGCCTGGGGTTCGATCGACGGCGCGATCCTGATCCTGATTTTCGCCATGCTGATCGTCGGGCAGGGGCTGCAGGAGACAGGCGCGGTGACACTCGTCGTCGATACGATCCTGCCGGTGATGGCCACCGTCTCGCCCTTCGTCGCCCTGCTGATCGTCTACGCGCTCTCCTCGACGCTGACCGAATGCGTCACCAACAATGCGGTCGCGGTGATCTTCACCCCTATCGTCATCGGGCTCGGCCAGCAGCTCGGCATCGAGCCGCGCGCGCTGGTCGTCGCCGTCATGTTCGGCGCCAGCGCGAGCTTTGCCACGCCGATCGGCTACCAGACCAACACGCTGGTCTATGGCGCCGGCAACTACCGCTTCAGCGACTTCGTCAAGATCGGCCTGCCGATGAACATCATCGTCGGCCTGGCGTCATGCTATGCGATCTATCTGTACTACGGCCTCTGAGGGCACGGCGGACGCGGAATAGCGTCAGGCCCCTGAAAAGGTCACCGCCACGCCGCGCTGGCGAAAATAGGCCTGCATCAGCTTGCGGCCGGACCGGTTGTTCTGCGCCAGCCGCGCCGGATCGAACACGGCCTCCTTGACGCCCTCGCGTGCCATGGCGGCCTTCAGCGCGGCGATATGCGCGTCGATCTCGGCATTGTCCGTCTGCAGCGATTCATAGATGCGGTTTGTCGCCTCGGCCACGGTCGGTTCGCTCACGGGGGATACTCCTGTTGTTGTTTGGCCGGCGCGCATAGCACAGTTTTTGGCAAGACCCTACTGCGGTTGGGACTGTCTGACCTCATGGCGTGACAAGTGCTTGGCCGGCATCCGCTTCGAGGAGGCGGCGGCCCATGCTTCCGCTTCATCGCTATTCCCTCGGACCCCGCCCGCCCTAGTTTCTCCTGGCAACAACGAGGAGCAATGCCAGTGAGCATTTTTGGTAAGATCAAGGCCGCGATTTTCGGCCATCCGGCAGCCGCAGCGACGGCCTCATCCACGCCGTCCGCCACGCCGTCACCCTCGGCGCCGTCGACGCCTGAACCCGCAGCGACGACGGCAGCACCCGTCGGCGGCACCGGCCAGGCCGTCCCTTCGATGGCCGGCGCGGCACCCGCCCCAGCCACTGCAACGACAGCGACTGCGGCACCGGCCCAGGCCGGTCCGGTGGACGTCGCCTCGAACCTCGACGCGGCGGTCGAGAGAAGCGGCCAGAAACTCGACTGGAAGCATTCGATCGTCGACCTGATGAAGGCGCTGGGCATGGACGCCAGCCTTGCCGAGCGCAAGGAACTTGCCGACGAACTGGGCTACAGCGGCGACAAGAACGATTCCGCCACGATGAACATGTGGCTGCACAAGGCGCTTATGGCCAAGCTCGCCGAAAACGGCGGCAAGGTCCCGGCCGACCTGCTCGACTAGGTTTGCGGTTCTGCACGCCCCAGATCGATTGTCTGGGGCGGGTTGAAGGATGGGGAATGGAGGGGGTATCTTCGGCGGCCAGAGACTACTTGCGGCCTCTGCCGGCACCTGACCCCTGCCGGGATTCCTTTGCCGCGTCGGAGAAGCCTGGTGGC
>JBKBXP010000185.1:0-6569 GCA_046314035.1 Pseudorhizobium sp.
GTCTCTCAGCTTCTTTATCCATTCCGCATAGTCGCGGGTCCGCCTAATCGTGAACATCGTTTTATGTAACCTATAAGGGACAAAACATCAAGACGTCTTTGACGTTTTGGGCAGGCAGTTGAAGAGTTTAGGCTATTGAGTTCCCATCATCATTGCCGGTTCGACTCCTTTCAAGGCGATTAGGAGCAGCGCGGAGACCACATAGGAAAAAAATCTGAGTGTGTCTCGAAATCGGCTATAGTCAGAATAGCACCATCAGCTCATCTGGCTGACAAAACGGGTTTCGAGGTAGGCAGCGGTGGCTTCGGAGCCGCCTTCGGTGCCGTAGCCCGAATCCTTGATGCCGCCGAACGGCACTTCCGGCAGCGCGAGGCCGTTGTGGTTGATGGTCAGCATGCCGGCTTCGACCTGGCGACCGAGCGCGTGGGCGGTCTTGACCGAGCCGGTGAAGGCGTAGGAGGCGAGGCCGAACGGCAGGCGGTTGGCCTCCTCGATGGCGTCGTCATAGGTCGAGAAGCGGTTGACGATGGCGATCGGGCCAAACGGCTCGTCGTTCATGATCTTGGCCGAAGTCGGCACGTTGGCGAGAACCGTCGGCTCGAAGAAGTTGCCCTTGTTGCCGATACGCTTGCCGCCGGTCTTCAGTTCGGCGCCGTTGGAGACGGCGTCCTGGATCAGCGCTTCCATGGCCGGGATGCGGCGCTCGTTGGCGAGCGGGCCCATCACCGTGTCGGCGTCGAGGCCGTTGCCGACCTTGATGGCTTCAGCCGCCTTGACGAAGCCTGCGAGGAACTGGTCGGCAACGCCGTCCTGGACCAGGAAGCGGGTCGGAGCGACGCAGACCTGGCCGGCATTCCGGAACTTCGACATAGCGGTGATCTCTATCGCCTTCTCGATATCTGCGTCGTTGAAAATCATCACCGGCGCATGGCCGCCGAGTTCCATCGTGGCGCGCTTCATGTGCAGGCCGGCAAGCGCTGCGAGATGCTTGCCGATCGGCGTCGAGCCGGTGAACGAGATCTTGCGGATAACCGGATGCGGGATGAGATATTCGGAGACTTCCGACGGAATGCCGTAGACCAGGCCGAGGACACCGGCCGGAATGCCGGCATCGGCAAAGGCGCGGATCAGTTCAGCCGGCGAGGCAGGGGTTTCCTCCGGTGCCTTGACGATGATCGAGCAACCGGCGGCAACTGCTGCGGACAGCTTGCGGACGATCTGGTTGATCGGGAAGTTCCACGGCGTGAAGGCGGCAACCGGGCCGACCGGCAGCTTAATCGCCAGCTGCGAAACGCCGGTGGCGCGGGCCGGGATGATCTGGCCATAGGTGCGGCGCGCTTCTTCGGCGAACCAGTCGATGGTATCGGCGGCGCCCATGATTTCCATCTTCGACTGGGCCAGCGGCTTGCCCTGTTCGCGGGTCATCATGTAGGCAATCTTGTCGGCGCGCTCGCGCAGGATCTCGGCGGCCTTGCGCATGATTTTCGAGCGGTCGAAGGGCGAGGTATCGTGCCAGACCTTAAAACCCTTGTCGGCAGCGTCGAGCGCCAGATCGAGATCTTCCTTGCGGGCATGGGCAATCTTGCCGATGACTTCTTCGGTTGCCGGGTCGGAGACGTCGATGGTCTCGCCCTTCAGCGCATCGCGCCATTCGCCATTGATGAAAAGCTTGACGTCTGGATAGGTCTGCATCGAATTGGTCTCTGTCATTCGAGAAGTCTCATATTTGGAAGCAGATCGGCTAGCCGATCTTTTCACGCTTAATGACAATTCCCGCCGCTTCCCGGTCCCAGGTATCGGCCGTGATGCCATCGTCGCGCAATGTATGCTTTGTAATTTTTGCGGTAGGTGTGCGTGGCAGGGCCGGGACGATGCGCACGTAACGCGGCACCATAAAATGGGCCATTCGCGGTCTTAAGAATTCAATCAATTCCGCCGGATCTATCGCCATTCCATCAACACATGCGACGACGCAAAGGATTTCTTCCTCCGACATGTCGCTGGGTACGCCGATCACAGCGACTTCGTTGACAGCCGGGTGTGCGGCAATTTCCGCTTCCACTTCGAACGATGATACATTCTCGCCGCGACGCCGGATCGCATCTTTCATGCGGTCGAAGAAAATCCAGTCTCCATGTTCGTTGACACGAAAGGCGTCGCCAGTGTGGAACCAGCCATTCCGCCAGGCTTTTGCGGTACCTGCATCATCGCGGAAATAACCGCTGTTGAGCGACCACGGGGTATCGGCCTGGACAATTAGCTCGCCGACTTCGCCCGGACTGACTTCGCAATCGTTTCCATCGACCAATCGAACTTTCGCGCCATTGCGTGGCTTGCCGCAAATACCCGTTCTGGGCGGATTGGGTTCCGACACGAGCTGGGTCGAAATCTCCGACATATTATAGAGCGTCCACACGGTCACGCCGAAGCGCTTGGAGAAGGCTTCCGCATCCTCCGCTAGCGGTACGATAATGGCAGTGCGCAGCGAATGGTCGCGATCGGCTGGCGAGGGCGGCCGTTTGACGATGAATGTCGCCATGGCACCGAGCAGAAGAATGCAAGTCGACTGCGTTTCGCGGATCTGATCCCAGAACTCGTTCGTGCTGAACGCGCCGATGATGGCGACGGAGCCGCCGCGTGACAGCATTCCCATCACCGGAATAGTTCCGCCGACATGGAAGAGGGGCAGATTGCAAAGATAGCGATCGTCCTCCTTTACCATCTTGAATCCGTCCGTACCGGACATGGCCCAAAGATGCGCATAGCTCGACATCACACCCTTCGATGGGCCCGTCGTTCCGGAGGTGTATATGATGGATTGCGTGTCCCAAGGCTCTATCGGCCGTTCCAGCGGAGGAACCGTTTCCGGGTCTCCAACTAGCGTGGACTCAGCCAGGATCTCCAGCCCTGCGATATCACGGATGGGGCCGCCAACCACGACAGCGGTTCGGAGAGCCGCAAGATCTATCCCTTCTAGACGGTCGATCAGGTCTGAATGTGCAATGATCACATTGGCGGCGGAATTCTCGATGACGTGTTCGAGAATGCGGCCGCGATAGGCCAGATTAATAGGAACATAGGTTGCCCCGAGCCAATTGATGCCGAACCATGTTTCAAGGCAGCGCTCGCCATTGGGAAGCCATACGACAACGGTGTCGCCTTGCTTGACGCCTATGGCAGCAAGGCCCGCAGCTGTCCTCATGGCCGCGTTGCGCATCTCGCTAAATGTTATCGTCGACCCCTTCCAGAAAACTGCGAAGGGTGCATGTGGTCGATCGTCCACCCAGCGATCGAGCAGATAGCGCACGACGCATTCCTCACGTGCGGGGATCCTTGGATCTTTTCGAATTATGGTCATGGTCGGGGCTCCTCCTCCCTTTCATGCGCGCCTATTGTTCAAGGCGACACGCCGTATTTTGCCACAGGCGCAGGATTTTGGGACCGCCTTGATCTCGATAGCGACAAGGCATGCAATATTCGGCCGCGTGTTTCCTGAGGCGCGATGACGTCATGAACGGTGAACCGAGCCGCGGCGTTATAGGGTCCTGTGCCACCGCTGAACCGTGCTTCGATGTCGCGCTGTGCCTGCGCTGGATCAGGTGACGCTTCAATCTCGCGCTTGAAGGCGGCGGCGACACCGCCGGACACAGGCAGTGAGGCGAAGTCTGCGGTTAGCCATGCGGCGATGTAGCTTTGTTCGCCGCCCCACCCTGCCATTGCGCAGGCCGCAAATCCGAACGCCTTTCGAATAACGACCGTGATTTTGGGGACATTTGACCAGGCAAGGGAATTGACGAGCGATAGCCCCGCCCGAAGCGTTCCTTCGCGTTCTGCCTGAGGTCCAGTCATCACGCCGGGCACGTCCTCAAGGAACACCAGCGGAACATGGTAGGCAGAGCAGAGTTCGATGAAATGCTGTGCCTTTTTGGCTGCGGGAGTTGTGATTGCTCCTGCATGAACCATCGGTTGATTGGCAATGATGCCAACGGGGTGACCATCCATGCGGGCAAAACCGGTGATCATCATCTTCGCGTATTCGGGTTTGATTTCGAGGAAGCTTTCCGCGTCCACAATGCTACGGATCAAGATCTTCATGTCGTAGGCGCGCCGTTTCTGGACGGGCACGATCTTGTCGATGTCGATTTTTTCAGGCTCCGCGGGAATGCCACGTTCGGGCCAGCACCAGGCATTTTGAGGAAGGTAGGATAGGAAACGGCGTGCAAGTGCAAGGGCTTCCTCGTCCGTCTCAGCCTCGTTGTCTGCAACGCCTGAAATACGCGTGTGGATCGAGCTTCCGCCGAGCTCCTCCTTTGTCACGTCAATGCCGGTTGCGGCCTTGACGACGGGAGGCCCGCCGGCCGCCATCATCGACGTGCCTCTGCGCATAATGACGAATTCGCTACCTGCAGCGACCAATGCACTGTCGCCAGCGCACGGACCGAGAACCAGACCGATCTGCGGCGCCGTGCCCGAGAGGCGCGCCTGTTCGAGAAAATGGGTCACGTCCGGCAGGCCGTCGTTCATAAGTTCCTGCCCGCGCGCACCGGCGCCATCAAGCAGCCAGATAAGCGGCACGCGTTCACGCCGCGCCATCTGGATGGCGTGCAATTTCTTGCGGGCGTTGATCACACCATGCGAGCCGCCCTTCACGGTGAAGTCCTCGCCGACGACACAGACATGGCGGCCATCGATTAAGCCGAAGCCCATAACGACACCGTCCGACGGGGTGATCATTTCCACGGTGGGAATATCGGATGTGTAGTGCGATGCAAATCGCCCATATTCCTGAAAGCTACCGTCATCGAGCAGGTAATCGATCCGCTCGCGCACGGTCAGCTTGCCAAGCGCATGCTGTCGTGCGATCCGCTCCTCTCCACCGCTGGACATGGCCTTCGCGGTCCAGGCTGCGTGTTCGGTAATCAAATCTTGAATGGTCTGCGAAGCCTGGGGTACGACCGGCGAAATATGCTTGTTCATGGGATGATTTTCCATTGGAAATGGCGATGCCCGACCGCCAGGGCCGGGCATGCGAACATCATTTAGAAATGAAGGGGCAACCGCCTTCTGACATGGGCTTGAAGGCTACGTCAGCAGGGATATCGGCAACCTTGGTGTAGAAGTCCCACTCGTTCCTGGATTCCGACGGCGACTTGACCTTGTAAAGCGTCAAGTCATGCAAAAACCGGCCATCCTCTCGGATCTTTCCGGTCTGGCCGAAATAAGACATCGGCAGTTCCTTCATCTTGGCAACGACCGTTTTCGATTCATCCGTGCCGGCTGCCTGGATGGCTTTCAGGTAATGCGTAACCGTGGCGTAGGTTGTTGCCTGCTCGCGGGTCGGCATGGACTTGAATCGTTCCAGAAAACGGTCCGCGAACTTCTGGGCCTCAGGACTCATGCCCCAGTAGAATCCCTCGGTCAGAAGCAGACCCTGCGCTGCCTCCAGTCCAAGTGATTTGATTTCCGAGCTGAAGAGGATCATGCCAACGAGTTGCTGCCCCCCACTTACCAAGCCGAATTCGGCTGCCTGCAGGATCGTGCCGACGGTGTCGCTGCCGGCATTCGCAAGGCCGATCGCCTGTGCGCCTGACGATTGTGCTTGAAGGAGGTATTGAGCAAAGTCGGTCGTGTTTTGAGGGTGAGTGACACTGCCGACGACCTGACCACCGCTTGCCTCTACAATCTTTCGCCCGGCCTGCTCGATAGTATGGCCGAAGGCGTAATCGGCTGTGATAAAGAACCATTTCTTGGCGCCGGCACGGACAGCCGCCTCGACCGTACCGTGTGTTAGCGCATAGGTATCATCGGACGTCTGGATCGAGTTGGGCGAGCAGGATTCCCCCGTCAACACCTCGGTCGCTGCGCCGGATATCAGAAATACTTTGTTCGAGCTGCGCACCAATTCCTGAACGGCAAGGGCGACAGACGATGTGGGCACATCGGCGATTGCATCGACCCCCTCGGTGTCGAACCATCGGCGAACCACCGACGAGCCAACATCGGGTTTATTCTGGTGGTCGGCGCTCAAAATTTCGATTGGCGCACCCAGAACCTGCCCGCCAAAATCTTCGGCGGCCATTGTTGCGGCAAGCACCGAACCCGGCCCCGCGAGATCGACATAGGGTCCGGACTGGTCGTTCAAGACGCCTATCTTCACCGCGCCGCCGCTGATCTCGGCCGCTGCGGGCAAGGCAAACACAGCAGCCGCCGTTGCGATAATCGCAGTCATCATTCTATTGTTTGCATTTTGTCGAAGTGCCATGTTTTCCTCCTCTGGATGGCGCTAATCCTCACGCCGAACCACTCCTCCGTGGCGGCGCGCAGGCAATCTTCTAACCGATGATCATCAGGATTTGCCCGGCTTCGACAACATCTCCGTCTCCGACGGACACGGATGCCACTGTCCCGGCAACTGGCGCCATGAATGGCATTTCCATCTTCATGGACTCCAAAACTAGAAGCTCGTCACCCAACGAAACCATATCGCCGGGACCAAAATTCAGGGCGATGACTGTCCCTGCCATTTCAGATTTGATCTCCATGCTTTCCTCCCAATCACACCACTGCGT
>JBKBXP010000186.1:0-6555 GCA_046314035.1 Pseudorhizobium sp.
TGGGACCCGGTCGCCGGCTCCTATTACTGGCACCGCTTCTATTCCCACCAGCCGGACCTGAACTTCGACAACCCCCAGGTTCTGGAGGAATTGCTCGACGTCATGCGTTTTTGGCTGGAGACCGGCATTGACGGATTCCGCCTCGATGCGATCCCATACCTGATCGAACGCGAAGGCACGATCAACGAGAACCTTCCCGAGACCCACGACATCCTGAAGAAGATCCGCGCGGCGCTGGAAGCCACCCACCCCGGCAAGATGCTGCTCGCCGAGGCCAACCAGTGGCCGGAAGACACCCGAGACTACTTCGGCGATGGCGACGAATGCCACATGGCGTTCCACTTCCCTCTGATGCCGCGCATGTACATGGCGATCGCCAAGGAAGACCGCTTCCCGATCACCGACATCATGCGCCAGACCCCAGAGATCCCCGAAAACTGCCAGTGGGCGATCTTCCTGCGCAACCACGACGAGCTGACGCTCGAAATGGTGACGGACGAGGAGCGTGACTACCTCTGGAGCACCTATGCCGCCGACAGCCGCGCCCGCATCAACCTGGGCATCCGGCGTCGCCTGGCGCCGCTGATGGAGCGAGACCGCCGCCGCATCGAGCTGATGAACGCCCTGCTTCTCTCCATGCCAGGCACCCCGGTTCTTTACTACGGTGACGAGATCGGCATGGGCGACAACATCTATCTCGGCGACCGCGACGGTGTGCGTACACCCATGCAGTGGTCTCCCGACCGCAATGGCGGCTTCTCAAAGGCAGATCCGGCGCGCCTCGTCCTGCCACCAGTCATGGATCCGCTCTACGGCTACGAAGCGGTCAACGTCGAGGCCCAGGCCGCGGACGCCCATTCGCTTCTCAACTGGACTCGCCGCATGCTGTCGCTGCGCGGCAAGCACCCTGCCTTTGGACGCGGCTCGCTGCGGTTCATGACGCCCGGCAACCGCAAGATCTTGGCTTACCTGCGCGAATACCAAGGCGAAACGATCCTCTGCGTCGCCAACCTGTCGCGCATCCCGCAGGCCGTCGAGCTTGACCTATCGGATTTCCAGGGTCGGGTTCCGATCGAGCTGACGGGCATGTCACCCTTCCCGCCGATCGGTCAGCTCACCTACCTCCTGACCATGCCTCCCTATGGCTTCTTCTGGTTCAAGCTGGTCGCCGAGGCCGATGGCCCCGCCTGGCGCACCGAACCGCCCGAGCAGCTCGCAGACTTTGCCACGATGGTGATCCGTCGCGACCTGCATGAGCTGATCGAGGAACCGCGTCTCGTCGACACCATGTCGCGCGAGATCCTGCCGGCCTATCTGACGAAGCGTCGCTGGTTCGGATCGAAGGGCGAAAAGCTGAAAAGCGCCCACCTTGTCGCCGCAACGCCCCTTCCTTTCGCCGGAAACATTCTGCTCGGCGAACTGGAAGCGGAACTGGAAGGTCGTACCGAGACCTATCTTCTGCCGCTCGCGGCTGCGTGGGACGAAACACAGCCGCCGGCGCTCGCCCAGCAGCTGGCCCTCGCACGCATCCGTCAGGGTCGTCGTGTCGGCTTCCTGACGGACGGTTTCGCGATGGAGACCATGGCGCGCGCCACGATCCGTTCGCTCTGCGAGAGGTCGCAGATCTCCGGTCGCGCCGGCATGTTGGAGTTCATCGGCACCGAACAGCTCGACGGCATGGGCATGACCGAGGACATGAACGTCAACTGGTTGTCGGCGGAACAGTCCAACAGCTCCCTGATCATCGGCGAGAAGGCCATGATCAAGCTCATCCGCAAGATCTTCCCGGGCACCCATCCGGAGGTCGAGATGACCCGCCACCTGACGAAGGTTGGCTACCAGAACACTGCGCCCCTGCTGGGCGAGGTTGCGCGCACCGCACCTGATGGATCCCGCTACACGCTGATCATCGTCCAGGGCATGATCCGCAACCAGGGCGACGCCTGGACATGGATGCTCGGCAATCTGCGCCGCGGCATCGACGATATCCTGCTGACTGCGGGCGAAGAAGAAGCCGACGTCGCCGAGCAGTTCAAGCCTCTGGTCGATTTCGCCGGTACCGTCGGGCAGAGGCTCGGTGAGCTTCATCTGGCCCTGTCGCAGCAGACAGACGATCCGGACTTCCAGCCCGTCACGGCAAGCCGGAACGAGACGGATGCATGGCGCCAGTCGGTTGCCAGCCAGATCAACGGTGCACTCGACATCCTCATCGAGGAGAAAGGCAACTTCGATCCGGAGGTGGCGCGGCAGGTACAGCCGTTGCTCGAGCGCCGTGAGGAACTGCTGAGCGCGGCCGGGAAATTGGCCGAGGCCGGCATCGACACGCTGATGACGCGCCATCATGGCGACTTCCACCTGGGCCAGATCCTGGTCGCCGAAAACGATGCCTATCTCATCGATTTCGAAGGCGAGCCTGCCCGCGACCTTGCGGAACGCCGGGCCAAGTCGAGCCCTCTGCGCGACGTCGCCGGCTTCCTGCGGTCCTTGAGCTACCTTGCCGCGACGGCAGACCTCGAGCAGGACGTGGTTATCGATGCCGACCAGTCGCGCCGCCACTCGATCGTCACCCAGTTCGCTCGCGACGCCGAAGCTGCCTTCCTCGAACGCTACCGTCAGGTCGTGGGCGAAGGCGAACAGCTGGCCATGTCGGACAAGGCCTATGGCGCCGTGCTCGACCTCTTCCTTCTGGAGAAGGCCGCGTACGAAATCGCGTATGAAGCACGCAATCGCCCGAAGTGGCTGCCGATCCCCCTCAGCGGCTTTTCGGACATCGCAAATCGCCTCATGGAGAATGCGGAATGAACCTTGAGCGCGCCGATCTGCTCGCCAATATCGACCACTCAGCCCTGCAGGCTCTCGTAGAGGGGCGCCACGGCGACCCCTTTGCGATCCTCGGCCGTCATCCCGTCGGCCAGACCAATGTCGTCCGCGCCTTTCTGCCTGGAGCGACCTCCGTCGAGGTCATAGATGCCGACGGTGATGGCGTCATCGCACAGATGGAACAGGTGTTCGGCGGTCTCTTTGCCGCCGACATCGGCGGGCGCGGAAGCTATCGCCTGCGGGTCTCTTGGCCGGATGCCGTCCAGGAGATGGAGGACCCCTACTCCTTCGGCCTGCTGCTGGGCGAACTGGACCTTCACCTGATCTCCCAGGGCACCCACTACGACCTCGGCCGCACGCTTGGCGCGCAGCCGATCGATGTCGACGGCGTATCGGGTGTCCGCTTTGCCGTCTGGGCCCCGAACGCACGACGCGTCTCCGTCGTCGGCGACTTCAACGCCTGGGACGGTCGACGCCATCCCATGCGCCTGCGCGGCTCGGCCGGCATCTGGGAGCTCTTCCTCCCACGGCTCGGCCCAGGCGAGCGCTACAAGTTCGAGATCATCGACTACAGAGGCAATACCCTGCCGCAGAAGGCGGATCCCGTGGCACGTGCAAGCGAAGCCGCACCCTCGACGGCATCGATCGTGGCGTCGAACGTCCCCTTCCGCTGGACGGACGACGAGTGGATGCGCTCGCAGGCACCCGTCCGCGACGGCAGGGACGCCATGTCCGTCTATGAGGTGCATCTGGAATCCTGGCTCCGGGTTCCGGAAGAGGGCAATCGCAACCTCAACTGGATCGAGCTCAGCCAGCGGCTTATTCCCTACACCAAGGATCTAGGCTTCACCCACATCGAACTGCTGCCGATCATGGAGCACCCCTTCGGCGGCTCCTGGGGCTACCAGCCGCTCGGCCTCTTTGCGCCGACGGGCCGCTACGGCACCCCGGAGGACTTCGCCTACTTCGTCGACCGCTGCCATGCCGCCGGTATCGGCGTCATCGTCGACTGGGTACCGGCGCACTTTCCGACCGACGTCTGGGGCCTTGCCCAGTTCGACGGCACGGCGCTCTACGAACATGAGGATCCGCGCGAAGGCTTCCACAAGGACTGGAACACGCTGATCTACAACCTCGGCCGCAACGAGGTGAAGGGCTTCCTGATCGCCAGCGCGCTGGAGTGGCTCGAGCACTACCACGTCGATGCCCTGCGCGTGGATGCCGTCGCCTCGATGCTCTACCGGGACTACAGCCGCAACGCCGACGAGTGGATCCCCAACAAATACGGCGGACGGGAGAACCTGGAATCGGTCGAGTTCTTCAAGCACCTCAACAGCATCATCCACCACCGCTGCGATCATGCCTTTACCGTCGCCGAGGAATCGACTGCCTGGCCGGGCGTTACCGTTCCGCCGGAACAGGGTGGCCTCGGGTTCGACTTCAAGTGGAACATGGGCTGGATGCACGACAGCCTGCACTACATGGAGGAAGACCCGGTCTACCGGAAGTATCACCACGGCATGATGACCTTCAGCATGGTCTACGCCTACTCCGAGCGCTTCATGTTGCCGATCTCCCATGACGAGGTGGTGCACGGCAAGGGCTCGCTGTTGGGCAAGATGCCGGGCGACGTCTGGCAGAAGCATGCCAACCTTCGCGCCTACTACGGCTTCATGTGGGCCCATCCCGGCAAGAAGCTGCTCTTCATGGGCTGCGAGATCGGCCAGGAGACCGAATGGAACCATGATGGCTCGATCGTCTGGGATCTGCTCGATAACCCGCAGCACGCCGGCGTGCAGCGGCTGATCCGGGATCTCAATCGCCTCTATGCGACCGAACCGGCCCTCACCTATGGTGACATCAACCCGCAAGGCTTCGAATGGGCGATCGGCGACGACGCCGAAAATTCGATCTTCGGGATGCTGCGCTGGCCGGAGGATCGCTCCTCATGCGTGCTGGCCATATCCAACATGACCCCGATGCCGCGACACGGCTACCGGGTCGGCGTTCCGGAGGCCGGCAGGTGGACGGAGATCCTGAACTCGGACGCGGAGGTCTACGGTGGTTCCAACCTCGGCAATTCCGAGGCCTGGAGCGTGGAGCATCCCAGCCACGGGAAGGCGCAGTCGATCATGCTGACGCTGCCGCCGCTCTCGACCATCTTCCTGCGCTGGAGCCGCGACTAGCTTGAAGGGCGGCGGCGTCAGCCGCCGCTCATCCACAGGTCCCGAAGCGTCAGGCCGCCGAGAGGATCGGTGTCGGGAACGGGAAGCGTCTCCATGATGCGCATTCCGTTCTTGCCTGCCTCGCTGCGCCGCAGGTCGGGATTTTGTCCTGCCGGATAGGCACCGATGACGAGAAAGTCGTCACTGGCCGAGATCCGGCAATGGCCGGTACCGACCGGCAACACGAGGCAATCGCCCGCCTGCACCTGCATCTCACGGCCGCCCGGGCCGCCGAGCACCACCACAGCCTGCCCCCGTGCAATTCCCAGAACCTCGTGGGCGGTCGTGTGATAGTGGTGATAGTCGAAGATGCCGTCGCGCCAGATCCCCTGCCAGCCATTTTCTGCAAACGTCGCTTCGAACATATCCGCAAGGGATTGCTCTTCCGAAGAGATCCCATGGTGGACGATCACCGGCAGCCGGGGATTGTTCGGAACCCAGTCGTTCTCTGACAGCATGAAATGCTCGATCTTCATCTGGTATGCTCCCTTGGCTATCCCGTAAAACTAGGACCGCGGCGAGCTTTGACCAGAAGGCACTACTCCGCGGCGCTGCGTGCCTCGAGCTCCAGCTCGTAGGAATAACCGTCGAGCATCATGTAGGCCTTTTCGATCGTGACGATCTGCGCTTCGGCCTTGAGAATGGCATCGGTGATCGAATCCCCTCGCGCCCGCATCATGCTCCCGAGAAAATCCGTCTCCGGCTTGCGGCCGATACGGTCCAGGTGATTGCGGATGCGCGCCCGATGCCGCTCGAGCTCCAGGATGTGGAAGCGGACGTTAACGATCCTGTCGGTGAGCTTGCGGCGCATGGCGGCGACCGGATCGAAGCTTCCCGGCTCGCGCTCGTCCAGAATGAAATCGTTGATCAGCGTCTCGAGCACGAGCAGCCCTTCGAGATCCTTGGTATCGGCGAGCGTCGGGTCATAGCCGGTCTCGTCGAAGACCTTACGCCGCACCGGATCGCAGAGGAGCTCGTAGGACGTCGTCAGTTTTGCGAACATGTCCACGTCGCCACCCGTGTCCGGGTGAGCGTTCTTCGCCCGCCGGCGGTAGGCGGTCTTGATCTGCGTGGCATCGGCATTGCGTGCAACGCCGAGGGTATCGTATGGATCGATCAACGGGTCCCACCTGGTTTTGCTCAGTCGTCATCCAGCCGCTATGGTCTAGAGGTTGGTGAGGCTTCGCTCAAGCCGAAACGGCATTTTCCCCATCCAAGAAACTGAATCTAACCGGGAGTTTTGGCGATATAGCGGCGCGCGATCAGCCAGCAGATCAGCGCCCAGGTTGCGCCGGCACACCAGCCGCCGAGAACGTCCGTGGGATAATGAACGCCGAGAAAGACCCTGCTCAAACCGATGATGAAGGTCAGCGAGACCGCCACGCCGATGGTATAGATCCGGGTGATCCGCCCTGGTTCTACCCGCGACAGCAGCGCTCCGAGCGTCAGATAGGTGACTGCAGAGAGCATGGCATGGCCGCTTGGAAAACTCAGGTCGCTAACCTCGACC
>JBKBXP010000187.1:0-6541 GCA_046314035.1 Pseudorhizobium sp.
GACAGGTCGTAAGCCCGGAAGACGCACGGAGTACATGAGTGATCCAGCGGTGATTGCGCGACGTGAGAAGGCGCTGTCGCGGCAGCAAACTGCCGAGTGAGGGGGTCGATCGGCATCTCAAAGCTAAAGCCGAAGGGGTGTCCCTCACCCGCCCCAATCTGATCTTGCAAGCGGGATCAGCCGCTCAGATCGGGGCTGATCGTCATCCCTTGCAGCGCTCTTGCGGACATTTCTGCTTTGCAGACCGGCGGACATTCCAACTCATCCGTCACATCATTGATGCCATTTGGTGGTTGCCACCGTTAGCCCTGGACCTAACTAAACGGCTTGGCGTCCGTCAGCGCCTCTGCTTCGTCCAGGTCCATCTCCAGCACCCTTCTCGCCAGGTCGAAGCCGAAGCCGTTGCGGGCGAAGGCCGACATCTCCCGGGCGAACCGCTTCTCGTCGAGCGGTGCACGCCGGTACGGACCGAAGCCACGTTTGCGGGCGAATGCCAAAGCAGCGGCGGGATCATCGGCATCCTCCAGAGCTTCTGCGGCCGTTGGCGGGTCAATTCCTTTTTCCTGCAGTTTTCGCGCGATGATGCGCTTGGATCGGCCGGCCCGGACCAGGGATTTGACCTTGACCTCCGCATAGGACTTGTCGTCCAGAGCGCCAACACGCCGGCCGAATTTGAGGGCGGCGTTGGACACCCCCGCCAGTTGCTCCTCCGAGATGCCTTCGAATTTCTGCCGGGCCTTGCGAATGATGGCGAGCGACAGCTCTCGTTCCGTCATCATCCGGCGCGACAGCCGGTAGGACGCGGAATTCTTGGCCCAGGACAGCATCCGTGCCGTGGGTACGGTGTCTTCGTCAGCAACCGCTCCGTCTTCCGGGCAGCTGTTGCCAGGTGCGGTGGAGATGTCGCTCATCCGGCCGACAAAGGGCGTTCGCCCGAGCGGTTGCGCCAAAATCTCGAAAAGGTGATGTTCTCCTCCGTGGCAAACGCGGTAGCCTGCTGTTCCAGCCGAGAGGAGTAGCCGATGCTTCGTCGATTCGCCTGCCTCATTCTGTGTATGCTTTTCCTTCCCACGGCATCCCTTGCCGAAGATCCGGTCCGGAATGCTCGCGCCGTAATTTCCGGGCAGATCAACGCCTTTCTCAGTGACGATGCGAAAGCCGCGTATAGTTACGCCTCGCCGAATATCCGCAGCACGTTTCGCACCGAACTCCAGTTCCTGGAGATGGTCCGAAAGACCTATCCGCCCGTCTACCGCGCCGACAACTATGCTTTCGGCCGTGCCAAGCTGATCGGCGGCGGCGAACTTGTGTTCCAGGAGGTGCTGATCAGCGGCAGCGAAGGAAAGGACTGGACGGCGCTCTACGAACTCCGACTGATGGATGACGGCGCCTACAAGGTGAACGGCGTTCGCCTTCTGCGCAATAGCTCCAGCACCGGCATCTGATTCCTACTGCTGATCCTACAGGGGCGCCAGATCGCCCCTCGCCCAGGCCTCCTGCGTTTCGGCATGGAAATCGTCGAAGCGGCCTTCGGCGACGGCGTTCCGGATCCCCTTCATCAGATCCTGGTAGTACGAGAGATTGTTCCAGGTCAGCAGCATGCCACCCAGTGCCTCATCGGTGCGCACCAGATGATGGAGATAGGCTCGGGAGTAATCGCGCGCAGCCGGGCAGCTGGATTCCTCGTCCAGCGGCCGCATGTCTTCGGCGTGGCGGGCATTGCGGAGGTTGACCTTGCCGCGACGGGTGAAGGCCAGGCCGTGGCGGCCGGCGCGGGTCGGCATCACGCAGTCGAACATGTCGATACCACGGGCGACGGATTTGAGAATGTCGTCGGGCGTGCCGACGCCCATCAGGTAGCGCGGCTTTTCCGATGGAAGCACCGGAAGCGTCGTTTCCAGCATCCGCAGCATGACGTCCTGGGGCTCACCGACGGCAAGCCCGCCGACCGCGTAGCCCTTGAGGTCGAGCTGCTTCAGCCCTTCCGCCGACCGGACGCGAAGATCGGGCTGGTCGCCGCCCTGGACGATGCCGAACATCGCCTTGCCAGCCTGTTCGCCGAAGGCCACGCGGCAGCGCTCCGCCCAGCGCAGCGAAAGCTCCATGGCCCGCTCTATCTCCTTTGGCTCCGCCGGCAGCGCGACGCATTCGTCGAGCTGCATCTGGATATCGGAACCGAGCAGCCCCTGGATCTCGATCGACCGCTCCGGCGACATGTGGTGCAGGCTGCCGTCCACGTGGCTCTTGAAGGTCACGCCCTGCTCGTCGAGCTTGCGCAAACCGGAGAGCGACATCACCTGAAAGCCGCCGCTGTCGGTGAGGATCGGATGCTTCCAGCGGATCAGCTCGTGCAGGCCGCCAAGGCGTGCGACACGTTCGGCGCCGGGCCGCAGCATCAGGTGGTAGGTATTGCCGAGGATGATGTCGGCGCCAGTTTCCCGAACCTGATCGAGATACATGGCCTTGACCGTGCCGACCGTACCGACCGGCATGAAGGCGGGTGTGCGGATCGTCCCGCGCGGCATGGTGACTTCGCCGAGGCGAGCGCCGCCGTCGGTTGCCTTGAGGGTGAACTGGAACGTCTCGGTCATGTCATCTTCCGGAAAAGCAGGCTCGAATCGCCATAGGAATAGAAGCGATAGCCGCTGCGAATGGCGTAATCATAGGCGTTCTTCATCGTGTCGAAGCCACTGAAGGCGGAGACCAGCATGAACAGCGTCGACTTTGGCAGGTGGAAGTTCGTCATCAGCACGTCCACGGCCTTGAAGCGATAGCCGGGCGTGATGAAGATGTCGGTCGCGCCGCTCCACGGTTCGATGCGACCGTCGTCGGTGGCAGCGCTTTCGAGGAGACGCAGCGACGTGGTTCCGACAGAGACGATCCGTCCGCCCCTCGCCCGCACCGCGTTCAGGCGCTCGGCCGTCTCGGCGCTCACGTGGCCGATTTCGGCATGCATCTTGTGGGCGTCGGTATCATCCGCCTTGACCGGCAGAAACGTGCCCGCCCCCACATGCAGTGTCACGAAATGACGTTCTATGCCGGCTGCGTCCAGCGCCGCAAACAGCTCAGGCGTGAAGTGCAGGCCGGCGGTGGGTGCAGCAACGGCGCCCTTCTCGCGGGCATAGATGGTCTGGTAGTCGATCTGGTCCCGCTCATCCTCGGGCCGCTTGTCGGCGATATAGGGTGGCAGCGGGATGTGGCCGACCGTCATGATCGCTTCATCGAGCGCAGGTCCGGACAGATCGAAGAGCAGCGTGATCTCGCCACCCTCGCCCTTTGATTCCACCGTCGCGTCCAACGTGCCGAGCAGGCAGGCGTCGCCGCCGTGACCGAACAGGATCCGGTCGCCGACCTTAATGCGCTTGCCGGGTCTGGCGAAGGCTTTCCAGCGTTCCGGCCCGACACGCATATGCAGGGTCGCCGACACCGGCAGCTCGGTCCCCCCTTCCCTGACACGCTGGCCTTCCAACTGGGCCGGGATGACCCGTGTGTCGTTGAAGACGAGCGCATCACCGGATCTCAGCATCCCGGGCAGGTCGCGAACCTGGTGATCCTCCAGGGCGACGGAAGCATCCGGCTGCACGACAAGCAGGCGCGCGCTGTCGCGCGGGCTTACGGGCCGCAGCGCGATGTTATCGTCCGGCAGGTCGAAATCGAAGAGGTCTACGCGCATTGCATCTCGGCGGCTGGTGCCTGGCTGGTGATATCGGTCTCCGCAGATAGTCGGATATGCCGCAAAAGAAAAGCGCCCCGGCAAAACCGGGGCGCTTCCAGAACATTACAACAGAAAATCAGGCCGCGATATCGGCTGCCACCTTCACGGAGACGATCGAATCCGGATCCTGGACGGGCTCGCCCTTCTTGATCAGGTCGATGTTGTCCATGCCTTCGATGACCTGGCCCCAGACCGTGTACTGCTTGTTGAGCCACGGAGAGTCGGTAAAGCAGATGAAGAACTGCGAGTTGGCCGAGTTCGGGCTCTGCGAGCGCGCCATCGAGCAGGTGCCTCGCACATGCGGAACCGCCGAGAACTCGGCCTGCAGGTCCGGCTTTTCGGAGCCGCCCATGCCGGCGCGCGACGGGTTGAAGTTCTCGCCGCCCTTCTTGCCGAACTTCACGTCGCCGGTCTGGGCCATGAAGTCGGGTATCACGCGGTGAAAGACGACGCCGTCATAGGCCTGCTCGCGCGCCAGTTCCTTGATGCGGGCGACATGGCCGGGAGCCAGATCAGGCAGAAGCGCAATGACGACCCTGCCCTTGGTGGTTTCCATGATGAGGGTGTTTTCCGGGTCCTTGATCTCGGCCATAGCCATCTCCTTGTGTTGTCTTTGTCTGTTGTTGAGGCGAGAGCCGGCTTATTCTGCCGGCTTTCCAACGGTGACGGTCACCATGCGATCGGGATCCGACACTTCACCGTTTCCACCCTCGCCGCGCTTAATCTTGTCGACGTTCTCCATACCGGAAACAACTTTTCCGACAACCGTGTACTGGCCGTTCAGGAAGGATCCTTCGTCGAACATGATGAAAAACTGGGAATTGGCAGAGTCCGGATCCTGCGAGCGGGCCATCCCGAGCGTCCCGCGCTCAAACGGCACGTCGGAGAATTCGGCCGGCAGATCAGGCAGTTTCGAGCCGCCGGTGCCGGCGCGAGCGGGATTGAAGCCACTCTCCATGTCGCCGAATTCCACATCGCCAGTCTGGGCCATAAAACCTTCGATGACGCGATGGAAGGCGACGTTGTTGTACTCACCGTCCGTCGCCAGCTTCTTGATCTGCTCGACGTGCCGTGGGGCGATCTCCGGCAAGAGCTCCACGACGACGGGGCCGTCCTTAAGCTGAATGGTGAGGAAGTCGTCCTCGGCGGCGAAGGCCGGTATCGAAAGCGATGCGAACGCAAAAACGCCAGCGAGGGCAAGACGAAGCTGTTTCATAGGTTCTCCAGTATCGGAGCTCAGCGCTTTAGCTTGAGCTTCATGGCCACAACAACGGGTGTCGGAACAAAAGCCCCGACGTCACCGCCCATGGCGGCGATCTGGCGCACCAATGTGGCCGTAATGGGCCGCGAGGCGACCCCTGCCGGCAGAAAAACGGTCTGGACGTCTGGAGCAAGCTGTCTGTTCATGCCGGCCATCTGCATCTCGTAGTCGAGATCCGTGCCGTCCCGGAGACCGCGGATCAGCAGCCTGGCGCCATGGGCTCGGGCCGCATCGACGACGAGATTGTCGAAGGAAACCACGTCGATATCACCTGCCTTGTCGGGCATAACCTCGGCCAAAGACGCGCGTACCAGCTCCGCCCGCTCCTCGAAGCTGAACATCGGCACCTTGCCGGGATGCACGCCGATGGCGACGACCACGCGTTCGGCGACATCAAGCGCCTGAAGGAGGACATCCAGGTGTCCGTTCGTCAAAGGATCAAAGGATCCCGGATAAAAAGCGATGGTCATGAGGGTCCCGCCGTTTCCTGCCCTGCCTTTTGTCACGGTCCTTAGTGAGCTGCAAGTATCGCTGAGATGAACGCCAGATGAACGGGGCGTTCAAGCTCGTTTCATTGCAGACGTGGTTATGTGGGGACAACGGGTAGAAACCCGACATCGAAAGCACGGCCGAGGATCCGGAAGTGTGCCCCAAGCGCACGCCTAGGCCAAAGCCGGACCTGCAGCTTTCCATGAAACAGGCGGAACCAGATTGCAAATACTGCGTTTGGCAAAACAAGAAGGACTACTGAGATGATCGAGAGAAGGAAGCCGATCATGCTGGACAAGATCTCCATGATCAACATGGTCTGGACAGCAATGATCGCCGCAATGCTCACGGCCACAGTGACCCTTTATCAGGACAAGTCCCAGTGGACCGAATTGAACTATCCGCAGATGACAGGACGATACCACGACGCTTCGTTCTACTGACGGGAGCAGCATAAGAGAGGCAAGCATGTTTGTGACGTTGACGGTTTTGGCGAGTTTGATCAGCATCATGTTCGTGGCTTCGGTCATTTCAACGATCACGGAGCTTCGCCGCGAAAGCGAAGAAATGAAAGTTCTCGTGAGGCGCCACGCGCCCTTCTGACGCTTGCTTCGGCGGTTCGAACTTCGACCGTTTCAAACAAATTGGTAGTGGACTGTGCCGACGAGACACTCTCCGGGCAGTCACAAAAAAAAAGCCGGGCATCTGCCCGGCTTTTTTCGTTGGTGTAAGCCCTACTCTTCCTCGAGCCCTTCAGGGCCGGGATCGACCGCCGGTGCAGCACCAAGGTCTCCCGTCTCCGAAACGATCTCTTCGGGCAGAGGAATGCCGTTTTCGTCCTCGCCTTCCGGCTCGCTGATCCGCTCAACTGACACGACCTTCTCGTCCTTTGCCGTCGAGAAGATGGTGACGCCCTTGGTGGCGCGGCTGGCGATGCGGATGCCGTAAACAGGAACCCGGATGAGCACGCCACCGTTCGAGACGAGCATGATCTGATCGGTGTCCTCGATCGGGAAGGCCGCCACGAGTTCGCCGATCTCGCTGGTTCTGGAGGTGTCCGTGGCGCGGATGCCCTT
>JBKBXP010000188.1:0-6507 GCA_046314035.1 Pseudorhizobium sp.
CGACAATCCGCAGATGGTGGTCGGCATCTTCGATCAGCGCTGGGGCACGCTCGAGGCCCTGGATCCGGCCAAGGGCAAGACCTTCGTCGCTCTCGACCGCGTCCGCGATCCGGGCAACCTCGGAACGATCATCCGGACGGCCGATGCGGCAGGCGCCTCGGGCGTCATCCTGGTCGGCGAATGCACCGATCCCTTCTCGCTGGAGACGGTGCGGGCGACGATGGGCTCCGTTTTCGCCCTGCCGCTGGTCAAGGCATCCCCGGATCAGTTTCTGGCCTGGCAGAAGCGGGCCGGCGTCGAGGTCGTCGCCACTCATCTCGCCGGCGCGGTCGATTACCGGACGGTGGACTATTCCAGGAAGCCCGTGGCCTTGCTGATGGGCAACGAGCAGTCCGGCCTGCCCGACAGCCTTGCCAAAGCGGCAAACCGGCTGGTGCGGATCCCGCAACAGGGGCGCGCCGACAGCCTCAATCTCGCGGTCGCAACTGCGGTAATGCTGTTTGAAGCGCGTCGCCATCTCCTGTCGCTGGATGCTGACCGATGACTGGAACTGCCTCGCTTTTCTCGCGGCCGCTGGTCGCCGTTGCGATCATCCTGATCGCCGTCATTCTCGATCAGGCGATCAAGTCTGCCGTCGAGGCCTATCTTCCGCTTCACGAGGCCGTGCCGCTTCTCCCGTTCCTCGCCCTCTACCGAACCTACAACCTCGGCGTTGCATTTTCGCTTTTGTCGGGCATGGAGCGCGAATTCATCATCGGCATGCGGATTGTCATCGTCGGCTTCGTCTTCTGGATGTGGCGGCGCACGCCGACCGATCGCACGCTGACGCATCTGGGTTTCGCCCTCATCGTCTCGGGCGCGATCGGCAACCTGATCGACGGCTTTCTCTACGGCCATGTGATCGACTATATCCTCGTCTACACCGCGTCCTGGTCCTTTGCCGTCTTCAACCTGGCCGACAGCTGTATTTCGATTGGGGCGGGACTGGTGATTCTCGACGAGATCCTGGGGTCCAGAAAGAAACCTGATTCGCCACCCGCGGAATAATCCCGTGGCAAAATGTGCTCTCGCCATGTCCGAAAGTTCAGGCATATTACTGGCGAGACAGGTGGTTTCCACTGTTACAACTATTGTCATTTTCCTGTCGCGGGATCGTGATTATTGGCGGTGACTTGAACCGGTAGGGCAGATTGCCATGGCGCTCGAATTCCTGAAGCACGACGTGAACGTAAACTCCAGTCGGTCGCTGCCGGCGAACCAGGCGGGAGATCTGCTGGGGCGAATTGGCAGCCTTGAGACGCGACTTGCTCGAACAGAGCGCGAGGTCTATGCGGCGCAGGCGGTTCGCTACCGGGTGTTCGTGGAGGAAATGAAGGCCCAGTTACCGGCGGACGCCATGCGACAGCGTCGCGATTTCGACGCTTACGATGCCGTCTGCGACCACCTCCTGGTTGTGGACAGGGCGATCGAAGGCGACATCGAGGATCAGATCGTCGGCACTTACCGTCTGCTGCAGCAGCCGGTCGCTACAGCCCATGGCGGCTTCTACTCCGCATCGGAATTCGACATCGCTCCGTTACTCGCCCGCCATCCTGAAAAGAAGTTCATGGAACTCGGCCGTTCCTGCGTGCTGCCCGCCTACCGCACCAAGCGGACGGTGGAGCTGCTGTGGCAGGGCAACTGGGCCTATGCCCTGAAGCACGGCGTGTCGGCCATGTTCGGCTGCGCCTCCTTCTTCGGCACCCGCCCGGAGGAGCACGCGCTGGCGCTGTCCTTCCTACACCATAATGCCCGCGTGAAGGGCGAGTGGCATGTCTCCGCCTTGCCCGAGCTCTATCGCGAGATGGACCTGATGCCGCTGGAGGCCGCCAATGCCCGCAAGGCGCTGAACGCCATGCCGCCGCTGATCAAGGGCTACCTGCGCCTCGGTGCCATGATCGGTGAAGGTGCCGTTGTCGACCAGGCCTTCAACACCACCGATGTTCTGGTGGTGCTGCCAATCTCGGCCATTGCCGGCCGCTACATCAACTACTACGGCGCCGACGCCGGCCGCTTCGCAAGCTGAAGCTGAGGCCGGCGCCGCCGGCCTCAGCTACCGGCGTTGTAGGCTGCAATCGCTGCCATGTTGACGATGTCGGAATCCTTGGCGCCCATCGAGGTGATCTGCACAGATTTGTCGAGACCGACCAGCAGCGGCCCGATCACGGTCGCCGTGCCCAGCTCCTGCAGCATCCGCGTCGAGATCGATGCCGAGTGGATTGCCGGCATGACGAGCACGTTGGCTGTACCTGACAGGCGGCAGAATGGGTACTGCTCCATGCGCTGCGGATTGAGCGCCACGTCGGCGGCCATTTCCCCGTCGTATTCGAAATCCACCTGCCGCCTGTCGAGGATCTTGACCGCCTCGCGCACCCGCTCCGAGCGCTCTCCCGTCGGCTGGCCGAAGGTGGAATAGGCGAGCATCGCCACCCGCGGCTCGTATCCCATGCGCCGCGCCACCCGTGCGGCCTCGACCGCGATATCGGCCAGTTCCTCGGCCGTCGGCATGTCGTGGACGGCGGTGTCGGCGACGAACACGGTGCGGCCGCGCGACAGTGCCAGCGAGACCCCGATCACCCGGTGTCCGGGCTTGGTGTCGATGCAGCGGCGAACGTCCTGGAGGGCGGTGGCATAGTTGCGGGTGGTGCCGGTCACCATGGCGTCGGCATCGCCCACCGCGACCATGGTGGCCGCAAAGTGATTGCGGTCGTTGTGGATGAGCCGCTGCACGTCGCGCAGCAGGAAGCCCTTCCGCTGCAGCCTTTCGAAAAGGTGGTCGATATAGACCTCCACCCGGTCCGAAATGCGGGCGTTGACGATCTCGATGCCGGGACGGTCGAGGTCGATGCCGGCCTTCTCGGCGGTCGCCAGGATGACGTCGTCGCGACCAAGCAGGATGGCGGTGCCAAGACCGTGGTGGGCGAAGGAGACCGCCGCGCGCATGACCTGCTCCTCCTCGGCCTCCGCAAAGACCACCCGCTTGGGAAAGCGCCGCACCCGCTCGTAGATCCCTTGCGTGGTCGCCGCCATCGGATCGCGGCGTGCCGAAAGCTCTCGCCCATAGGCGGCGAGGTCGGTGATGTTGCGCCGGGCAACGCCGCTTTCCATGGCCGCTTCCGCCACCGCGACCGGGATTGCCGAAATCAGCCGCGGATCGAAGGGTACGGGAATGATGTACTGCGAGCCGAACCGCGGCCGGTTGCCCTGGTAGGCGGCCGCCACGTCGTCCGGCACGTCTTCACGGGCGAGATTGGCCAGCGCCCGCACCGCAGCGATCTTCATCGCATCGTTGATCTGCGAGGCGCGCACGTCGAGCGCGCCGCGGAAGATATAGGGGAAGCCCAGGACGTTGTTCACCTGGTTCGGGTAGTCCGAACGACCTGTCGCCATGATGGCATCGTCACGAATACGAGCGACCTCCTCGGGGGTGATCTCCGGATCCGGATTGGCCATGGCGAAGATGATCGGCCTCTCCGCCATGGAGCGGATCATTTCCTCGGAGAAGGCGCCCTTCTGCGACAGGCCGAACACCACGTCGGCGCCCTTCATGGCCTCCTCCAGCGTCCGTCTGTCAGTCTTGGCGGCATGGGCGGATTTCCACTGGTTCATGCCCTCGGTGCGGCCCTGATAGATGACGCCCTTGGTATCGCAGAGGATGATGTTCTCGGCATTGAAGCCCATCGCCTTGATGAGTTCCATGCAGGCGATGGCGGCCGCACCCGCGCCGTTGCAGACGAGCTTCGTCGTCGTCAGATCCCGCCCCGTCAACTCCAGTGCATTGATCAGGCCGGCTGCGGCGATGATTGCCGTGCCGTGCTGGTCGTCATGGAAGACCGGGATGTCCATGAGTTCGCGCAGGCGGCTCTCGATGATGAAGCACTCCGGCGCCTTGATGTCCTCCAGGTTGATGCCGCCGAAGGAGGGTCCGAGATAGCGCACGCAGTTGACGAACTCGTCGACGTTCTCCGTATCGACCTCGAGATCGATCGAATCGACGTCGGCGAAGCGCTTGAACAGCACCGCCTTGCCCTCCATCACCGGCTTCGATGCCAGCGCGCCGAGATTGCCGAGCCCGAGGATCGCCGTGCCGTTGGAGATGACGGCAACCATGTTGCCACGCGTCGTGTAGTCGTAGGCGCAATCCGGATTGGCCGCGATCGCCTTGACCGGCACGGCCACGCCCGGCGAATACGCCAGCGACAGGTCGCGCTGCGTTGCCATCGGTTTGGTCGGGTTGATTTCCAGCTTGCCGGGGCGTCCTTCGGCATGAAACGCAAGAGCTTCCTGCTCGGTGACGGAAGCGCGCGATCGGGTGATCTTGTCGTTCATGGCAGAAGCTCCTCCAGCTTTTTGTGGGCAGCCACCCTCCTGGCTGCGGTATCGGTTGTCTTTCATGGGCCATCATCGATAGAGTCGGCCACCTGCTTCCGCAACAGAAAATCGGCCCGTGACCCAGCACCAACGCTTCGCCATTGACGCCCTGACGGCTGCCGAGCTCGCCTCGGAGGAGAGCCGCGCGACGGCCACGCCGATGATGGAGCAATATATCGAGATCAAAGCGAACAACCCCGGTTCGCTGCTCTTCTACCGCATGGGGGACTTCTACGAGCTGTTCTTCGAGGACGCGGTGGAGGCAGCCCGCGCACTCGGCATCACCCTGACGAAGCGCGGTCAGCACATGGGACAGGACATCCCGATGTGCGGCGTGCCGATCCACGCCGCCGACGATTACCTGCAGAGACTGATCTCGCTCGGCTTCCGCGTTGCTGTCTGCGAGCAGGTGGAAGACCCGGCCGAGGCCCGCAAGCGTGGCTCCAAATCGGTGGTGAAGCGGGACGTCGTGCGGCTGGTGACGCCGGGCACGCTGACCGAGGACAAGCTGCTCTCGCCGTCGGAGTCCAACTACCTGATGGCGCTGGCCCGCATCCGCGGCACCTCGGAGCCGCTGCTGGCGCTCGCCTGGATCGACATCTCGACGGGCGTCTTCCGGCTGGCGGAGACGGACCAGTCGCGGCTTCTCGCCGATATCCTGCGCATCGAGCCCCGCGAGCTGATCCTGCCCGATACCATGTTCCACGATCCGGAACTGAGGCCGGTGTTTGACGTGCTCGGCAAGGTGGCGGTGCCGCAGCCGGGCGTCCTCTTCGACAGCGCCAGTGCCGAAGGCCGCATCACCCGCTATTTCGGCGTCGGCACGCTGGACGGCTTCGGCAGTTTCTCCCGCGTCGAGCTTGCTGCCGCCTCGGCGGCCATCGCCTATGTCGAGAAGACGCAGATCGCCGAGCGGCCGCCGCTTGCCATCCCGGAGCGTGAAAGTGCAGCCTCGACGCTCTTCATCGATCCGGCCACCCGCGGCAACCTGGAACTGACCCGGACGCTGTCGGGCGATCGGGAAGGGACCCTCCTGAAGGCGATTGATCGCACCGTGACCGGCGGCGGCGCCCGTCTGCTCGCCGAGCGGCTGATGTCGCCGCTGACCGATCCGGAACCGATCAATTGCAGGCTCGACTCCATCTCCTTCCTCCTGGGCGAGCCGTCGCTCTGCTCGGATCTGCGCACGGCGCTGAAGCAGGTGCCAGACATGCCGCGCGCCTTGTCGCGCCTAGCACTCGACCGCGGCGGCCCGCGCGATCTCGGCGCCATCCTCCACGGGCTTGAAGCAGCGCGGGCGGTGGTGGACTATCTCGAAAAGGCCATGCTGCCGGAGGAATTCGACCGGGCGCTTGCCGATCTGAGGGCGCTGCCGCAGGCGCTCGAGCAACAACTGAGCGAAATGCTGGCCGACGAACTGCCGCTTCTGAAACGGGACGGCGGCTTCCTGCGCGATGGCGCCGATGCCGAGCTTGACGAAGTGCGGGCCCTGCGCGACCAGTCCCGCCGCGTCATCGCCGGCCTGCAGCTGCAATATGCCGAAGAGACCGGCATCCGCTCGCTCAAGATCAAGCACAACAATGTGCTCGGCTATTTCATCGAGGTCACCGCCGGCAATGCCGGACCCATGACCGACAGTGCGAAGAGCAAGGCGCGCTTCATCCATCGCCAGACGATGGCGAATGCCATGCGCTTCACCACCACCGAGCTCGCGGACCTTGAAACCCGGATTGCCAATGCGGCCGATCGCGCCCTGACCATCGAACTCTCCGCCTTCGGTAGCATGGTCCAGGCAGTGACGACGCAAGCCGAAGCGATCAAAAAAGGCGCCCGCGCCATCGCGGAAATCGATGTCGCCGCCGGGCTTGCGCTGCTGGCCGAGGAATGGAGCTACCATCGTCCGACGGTCGACGCGTCCCGGATGTTTGCCATCGAAGGCGGCCGCCACCCGGTTGTGGAGCAGGCCTTGCGGCGCAAGTCGGACGGGCCTTTCATCGCCAACGACTGTGACCTCTCGCCCTCCGGCGATGGTGAATTCGGAGCGCTCTGGCTGCTCACCGGTCCTAACATGGGCGGTAAGTCGACCTTCCTGCGCCA
>JBKBXP010000189.1:0-6501 GCA_046314035.1 Pseudorhizobium sp.
CAGCCGGAAATGGCTGGTGCCGGGCGCCAGGTCGGGATGGTGGAGAGAATAGGGCGTGATGCGGTTCTCGACGAAGGCCTTCATCAGCTCGGCCAGCACTGCCGGGTCGTCGTTGACGCCGCGCAAGAGCACCGTCTGGCTGACCATGACGATGCCGGCGTCCACCAGTCGGGCACAGGCGGCGCGCGCCGCCTCGCTCAATTCGCGGGGATGATTGGCGTGCAGCGCCACATAGGTGGTCTTGCCGCTCGCCTTCAATGCCGCGATCAGCGCGTCGTTCACGGCATCCGGATCGACCACCGGCACGCGGGTGTGAAAGCGCACGATCTTTACATGCGGGATAGCTGCCAGCGTCTCCATGATCTGCGACAGTCGACGTGGCGACAGCACCAGCGGATCGCCGCCGGTCAGGATGACCTCCCAGATCTCCTTGTGCTCCCGGATATAGGCGATCGCCGCCGCAAGCTCGTCGGCCAAAAGCGTGCCGTCGCCCTGCGGTCCGACCATTTCCCGGCGGAAACAGAAGCGGCAGTAGACGGGACAGACATGCACCGCCTTCAGCAGCACCCGGTCGGGATAGCGGTGGACGATCCCCTTGACGGGGGAGTGGGCGGCGTCGCCGATCGGGTCGCCCCGCTCCTCGGGTGTCGTCAGCAGTTCGTCTGCCGTCGGAACGAACTGCCGGGCGATCGGGTCGTGGGGGTCGTCTTTGTCGATCAGGGCAGCGACGGCGGGGCTGACGGCAATGGCATAGCGTTCGGCTACGGTGCGGGCAGGGTCGAGCCGGCTTTCGTCGAGGAGGCCGGCGGCAAGCAGGTCGTCGGCGGACTTCAGCGTGCGATTTGCGATCATCCGGAAACCTCCGGCACGGGCGCCCAAAGCACCTGCTCGATGCGCTGCGCCCCGGTTGCCAGCATCGCCAGACGATCGAACCCGAGTGCCGCGCCGCTTGCCTCCGGCATGACGCCGAGCGCGTCCAGGAAATCCTCGTCGATCGGATAGGTCTCGCCGTAGATGCGGCTCTTCTCGGCCATCTCGACCTCGAACCGACGGCGCTGTTCCTTGGGATTGGTCAGTTCGCCAAAGGCATTGGCCAGTTCCACACCACAGGCGTAGAGCTCGAAGCGTTCGGCAACGCGGGGATCGGCGGGCGAGGGCCGGGCGAGTGCGGCCTCGGACACCGGATATCCGCAAAGAATGGTGGCGCGATCCTGGCCGAGGCGCGGCTCGATCCGCTCCACCAGGACGCGGCTGAACAAATCGCCCCAGGTGTCGTCCTGGGCGAAACGGATCCCGCTGTTGCGCAGTCCTTCAGCCAGGAGGTCGCGGTCGGTCTCGCCGGTGGCGGAGACGGAGGCCAGCAGGTCGATGCCGGCGAAACGGTCGAAGGCTTGCGCCAGCGTCAACCGCTCCGGTTCGGCGAATGGGTCCATCTCAATGCCGCGGTAGCCGAAGCGCTTGCTCTTTGCGGTTTCGGCAGCCAGGGCCAGAAGCTCCGCGCAGTCGTCCATCAGGGCTTCATACCCCTCGCCGGTGCGATACCACTCCAGCATGGTGAACTCAGGATGGTGCAGGGGGCCGCGCTCGCGGTTGCGATAGACATGTGCGAAAGCGACGATCCTCGGCTCGCCCGCAGCCAGCAGCTTCTTGCAGGCGAATTCCGGCGAGGTGTGGAGATAGAGGGGCGCCGGTCGTCCATCCGTCGTCAGCGCCTCGGTGGCAAAGGCATGCAGATGGGCTTCGTTGCCTGGAGAGGTCTGCAGCGCCGACGGATCCACTTCCAAGAAGTCCCGCTCCGCAAACCAGCCGCGCATGGCAGCCTGGATACGGTTGCGGCCCAGGAGAAACGGCCGGCGGTCCGCATGGGTTTGCGGGCGCCACCAGGGGGAAGGACTGGATGTGAAACCCGAATGCGACATGCAATGATCCTGATGGTCAGCTTTTTGGGGCGCTTGATCCCGCGAGGCTTCCTATTTGCCCGATTTTAAGCTAGTTGCGCCGGGAAAGCATTCATCCGTCTGGCGGACCGGTCTCCCGTTCCTCTACGACGCATCCCCGGCGGACACAAGCCGGCAGGTAGCAAGGGATTATCCATGGTCAAGGTTATCGCGTCCTCCGTCCGCAAGGGCAATGTCATCGACGTTGACGGCAAGCTCTACGTTATCCTCACGGCTGAAAACTTCCACCCGGGCAAGGGCACGCCGGTCACCCAGGTCAACATGCGTCGCATCGTCGACGGCGTGAAGGTGTCGGAACGCTGGCGCACCACCGAGCAGGTCGAGCGCGCTTTCGTCGAGGACGTCAACCACCAGTTCCTCTACGAGGACGGCGAAGGCTTCCACTTCATGAATCCCGAAAACTACGATCAGGTCGTGGTCGACGTGGAAACCATGGGCGACCAGAAGGCCTATCTGCAAGAAGGCATGACCTGCATCCTGTCCATGCATGAAGGCATCGCGCTTGCGCTGCAACTGCCGCGCCACGTGACACTCGAGATCATGGAGACTGAGCCGGTCGTCAAGGGCCAGACGGCGTCGTCCTCCTACAAGCCGGCCATGCTGTCGAACGGCGTGCGCACCATGGTGCCGCCGCATGTCAACGCGGGCATCCGGGTCGTCATCGCGACGGAAGATAATTCCTACGTCGAGCGCGCCAAGGACTAAGGAAACATCTTGGCGAGGCCCCGGCCTCGCTGAAGACACACGGCGCGCTAAGGCGCGCCGTCGACCGCAGCCGGACAGGCCGCGCAACCTGCCGAATTCGGCACGGCTCGTCGAATTCATCCGAGCCTTTTCAATCGCTTGCACGAAATCTCATTCCCCTTCGTCCACGCCCCGAGAACCCGGGCCTAAACTCATGCCGTTCCGTTTCGGCTACACCGGCCCGCATTGCCGGCGAAGCGGAGCCGGTGACTGCAGGGCTTGCCGTGATGCAAGCACGTCCTGCGGGGCTGCGCAGAAAATGGTTCCCCTCCCGTCTGAAACGACGGCGGGATGTGCGTGTGCCGCACACAAACCGGTCTGGCTTCCGTGAATGGGCTAAGCGTCCAGGCCGCCGCAGAGGAACTGGAGTTGCGCGGAAAAACACACCGAACGGGGCACGTCGCGTGTCATTTATAAAATTTCATTCGAGGCACACGACGTGTCCCGGCCGAACTTCGAAAAAACCCGGATCGCCAAGGGAGGAGTCCGCCGTCCTCATCGTCTACCCATAGCGAGGGACGTCATTCGATCCGCCACGTTTGCGCTGTTTTATCTCGACTCCGCCATGATTTCATGCGAACTCGCGGAGCATGAAACCGGACATCAAGATTTGCGGATTGAGTACGCCTGAGGCGGTCGAGCGGGCTGTCGCGCTCGGTGCGACGCACCTTGGCTTCATCTTCTTCCCCAAGAGCCCGCGAAACGTCGCCCCCGAGGTTGCCGCCGAACTGGCCGACCTGGTGCGCGGCAGGGCGAAGATCGTCGCCGTCACCGTCGATGCGGATGACGACGAACTAGACGATATCGTCCATCTGCTGAAGCCCGATGTCCTCCAGATGCACGGCCACGAAACGCCCGAGCGCATTCTTCATGTCCGGGCCCTCTATGGCCTGCCGGTGATGAAGGCCTTTTCCGTACGCGAGGCGGCCGATCTTGATCGCGTCGATCGCTTCATCGGGGTGGCCGACCGGTTCCTTTTTGATGCCAAGGCGCCGGCCGGCTCGGAACTGCCGGGCGGCAACGGGGTTTCCTTTGATTGGGAGATCATGGCCTCGCTTGACGACAGCGTCGATTACATGCTTTCCGGGGGCCTGGACAAAGACAATGTCGGTCTTGCGCTCGCCTCCACCCGGGCAAGCGGCATAGATGTTTCCTCCGGCGTCGAGAGTGCGCCGGGCGTGAAGGATCTCCCAATGATCGACGCCTTCTTTGACGCCATTGCAGATGCCGGCTCGCCAAGGGCCTGAGGAGTAGAAAGTGAACGAGACGCCGAAACCCAATTCCTTCCGCTCCGGACCCGATGAGGATGGCCGCTTCGGCATCTTCGGCGGCCGGTTCGTCGCCGAAACGCTGATGCCGCTGATCCTCGATCTGCAGGCGGAGTGGGAAAAGGCGAAGACGGATCCGGAATTCCAGGCGGAACTCCAGTACCTCAACACCCACTACACCGGTCGCCCCAGCCCGCTCTATTTCGCCGAGCGTCTGACGGCGGAACTCGGCGGCGCCAAGATCTACTTCAAGCGCGACGAGCTCAACCACACCGGCTCCCACAAGATCAACAACTGCCTCGGCCAGATCCTGCTCGCCAAGCGCATGGGCAAGACCCGCATCATCGCCGAAACCGGTGCCGGCCAGCACGGCGTGGCCTCCGCCACTGTCGCCGCCCGCTTCGGCCTGCCCTGCGTCGTCTACATGGGCGCCACCGACGTCGAACGGCAGGCGCCGAACGTCTTCCGCATGAAGCTTCTCGGCGCCGAGGTCCGTCCTGTCACCTCCGGTCACGGCACCCTGAAGGACGCCATGAACGAGGCGCTGCGTGACTGGGTCACCAATGTCGACGATACCTACTACCTGATCGGCACCGCCGCTGGCCCGCATCCCTATCCGGAGCTGGTCCGCGAGTTCCAGTCGGTGATCGGCAAGGAAACCAAGGAACAGATGATGGCGGCCGAAGGCCGTCTGCCGGATATGCTGGTCGCCGCCGTCGGTGGCGGATCGAATGCGATCGGCCTCTTCCATCCCTTCCTCGATGACGATTCGGTCCAGATCGTTGGCGTCGAAGCCGGCGGCAAGGGCTTGGACGGCGACGAGCACTGTGCTTCGCTGACAGCCGGCTCGCCGGGCGTTCTGCACGGCAACCGCACCTACCTGCTGCAGGACGGCGACGGCCAGATCACCGAAGGCCATTCGATCTCCGCAGGCCTCGATTACCCCGGCATCGGCCCTGAGCATTCCTGGCTGAAGGATGTCGGTCGTGTCGAATACGTGCCGATCATGGACGATGAGGCGCTCGCCGCCTTCCAGATGCTGACCCGCACCGAAGGCATCATCCCGGCGCTGGAGCCGAGCCATGCGCTCGCCGAAGTCATCAAGCGCGCGCCGAAGATGGACAAGGACAAGATCATCGTGATGAACCTCTGTGGCCGCGGCGACAAGGACATCTTCACCGTCGGCAAGATCCTCGGAATGGGCCTCTGATATGACTGCACGCATGGACAACAAGTTCGCGGCTCTGAAGGCCGAGGGTCGTCCGGCCCTCGTGACCTATTTCATGGGCGGCGATCCCGATTACGACACATCGCTCGAGATCATGAAGGCGCTGCCCGAGGCGGGTGCCGATGTGATCGAACTGGGCGCACCCTTTTCCGATCCGATGGCCGACGGCCCGGCGATCCAGCTGGCCGGTCAGCGGTCGTTGAAGAACGGCCACTCGCTGAAGAAGACGCTCGATATGGCGCGCGACTTTCGCCAGTCCGACGACATGACGCCGATCGTCATCATGGGCTACTACAATCCGATCTACATCTACGGCGTCGAACGCTTCCTCGACGACGCCCTGGAGGCCGGCATCGACGGGCTGATCATCGTCGATCTTCCGGCCGAAATGGATGACGAGCTCTGCATCCCGGCCCGCAAGCGCGATATCAACTTCATCCGCCTGACGACGCCAACGACGGACGAGAAGCGCCTTCCCAAGGTGCTGACCAACACCTCCGGCTTCGTCTACTACGTGTCGATGACCGGCATCACCGGATCGGCGCTTCCCGATCCGAGCAAGATCGCCGGTGCGGTCGCGCGCATCAAGAAATCGACGGACCTGCCGATCTGCGTCGGCTTTGGCGTCAAGACTGCCGAACATGCCCGCCTTATCGGCGCCTCTGCCGATGGCGTCGTGGTCGGCACCGCCATCGTCAACCAGGTTGCAGCATCGCTGGACAAGGAAGACCGCGCCACGGCCGATACCGTGCAGTCGGTCGCGACCTTTGTCCGGGGCCTCGCCACGGGCGTCCGGTCCGCCCGCCTTGTTGCCGCCGAATAGTTTCCCCACATTGGGCGACGTTTATCAGGAGTACGCCAAATGAACTGGATCACCAATTACGTCAGGCCACGGCTCAACTCCATGCTCGGCCGTCGTGAGGTTCCGGAGAACCTTTGGATCAAATGCCCGGAAACGGGCGAGATGGTCTTCCACAAGGACCTCGAAGGCAACAAGTGGGTGATCCCCACCTCCGGCTACCACATGAAGATGCCGGCGAAGGCACGCCTTGCCGACCTCTTCGACGGCGGCGTGTTTGAATCCCTGCCGCAGCCGAAGGTCGCCCAGGATCCGCTGAAGTTCCGCGATTCCAAGCGCTACATCGACCGTCTCAAGGACAGCCGTCTGAAGACGGAACAGGAAGACACCATCCTGGCCGGCCTCGGCATGGTCCGCGGCGTCAAGCTGGTGGCCGTCGTCCACGAATTCAACTTCATCGGCGGATCACTCGGAATGGCGGCCGGCGAGGCGATCGTGAAGGCC
>JBKBXP010000190.1:0-6486 GCA_046314035.1 Pseudorhizobium sp.
ATACCCTTCGGTCGTGCTCGAGGATGACAGGAGGATCCGCTGCCAGGGCCGGCAAAGCCCCGCGGCCCGCGCAAAATCCTCCGCCGGTCCGCTCGCATAGCGCGGCAGGTCGAGAAGCTGGAGAAGTGGCGCAAAGGCATCCGACGCCGACCCGCCGTCGCCCGGCTGGCCGCTGTCGCCGATCGGCGCCGAGGGGGTCCACGCGGCGTTCTGGCGCGCCTCGATGCGGCGCGTGTCGCCCTCCTCCAGGCGGCTGACGATAAAGGTTCCGGCAACCTCCGGCAGGCGGATCACGTCGCCCGGCTGCAGCGCAATCTCCGCCGGCGACAGGGCCAGGCTGAGGCTGCGGCGGGAGATCCACTGGTCGCGGACCGCGGCCTCGGCGGCGGCCAGCGCCGTCTCCTCCGCCAGCACCGCCGGCAGGTCGTAGGACAGCACCCGGTTGCTCACCGTCCGCGTTCGCCGCGAGCGAGCGCTTGCCTGCTCGTAGTCGAGTGCCGGATTGTAGGAGCCGATCACCACCTCGGCGGCGAAATCGCTGTCGTGGCCACGGGTCTCCGTCCACAGCGGCTCGTCCTCTACATCCGCCAGAACCTCCACCGCATGCGCAGGCATGCTGGCCGCGCCGCGCGACCTGAACCGCAGTCGGCCGGCATCCTCCACAACATCGATGCGGAAGACGTCGAGCAGCGGCGACAGAAGCGCCCGGGCCGACGTCACCTCCGCCTGCACATAGCCGGTGAGGTCGCCCGTCACCTCGGACACGTCAAAATCTGCAAAGCCGTGATCGGTCAGGATCGCGGCGATGGCATCCGAAAGCGTCGTCGCCCCCAGCCGCCCGTTCAGCCAATGCCCGGCGCGCCAATGGCTGCCGTCGCTCCAGGCCGAGATGTTGGCGGGAAATGCCGGATAGGGCCGCGCGTCCCAGGTCCAGGCAAACAGCCGTCCCGGATCAACGGGGCCGAAAGGCGCTTGCCCGCTCCAGTGCCGGTGATGCGCCTCCAGGAACCGGCGTTGCATCGCGTCGGACCGGGCACGGCTGGAGAAGTAAGGGGCCGCATTTTCCGCGGATTTCTCGTCGACGAAGACGTTCGGCTGGTTTGCTCCCTTGTCGACGGCCGCGCAGCCGAGCTCGGTGAACCAGATCGGCTTCATCCCTGGCTGCCAGGCCGTCGGCTGGGCCACCTCGACGCCGCCCACGCGGTCGTAGTGCCGGTTGCCCCACCAGCCGGCGATGTCCTTGAAGCGGAACACCCAAGGCTTGCCGGCCGCCCCGTCGGTGATCGGCGTGCGGATGCGCGCACTCCTGTCCGCCTCGGTGTCGTAGTACCAGTCGAACCCTTCGCCCGCCGTGATCTGCGCCTGCAGGGCCGCAAGGTCGTCGGGCACGCGAAAACCATCCGGATTGGCCTCCGACAGGTCGCCGTCGCGCCAGTCGGACAGGGGCATGTAGTTGTCGATGCCCACCGCATCGATCGCCGCAGACGCCCAGAGCGGATCGAGGTGGAAGACATGGTCGCCAGAACCGTCCTGCGGCTGATATCCGAAATACTCGCTCCAGTCGGCGCCATAGGTCAGCTTCGTCTGCAGCCCGAGGATCGCGCGAACATCACTCCCGAGCTGCACCAGCTGCTCCACGAAGGGAAAGGCACCCGCGCCGTCGCGCAGCTGCGTCAGCCCGAGCAGTTCGGAGCCGAGCAGGAAGCCGTCAACACCGCCGACGGACACAGCCAGCTGCGCATAATGCAGCACCATCCGCCGGTAGCCTTCCGCCCCTTGCGTGAATGTCAGCACCTGAGCCCGCGCCGCCGCGGTCCGGTCTGCACTCCCCGGTCGGCCGGGTCCTGGATGGCAGGTGATGCGGCCGCGCCATGGGTAGCTCGCCTGCTCGGCGCCGCCATAGGGATCGGCCAGCGCGTTGCCCTGCGGGATATCCATCATCACGAAGGGATAGAGATAGACCTCCAGCCCGCGCGCCTTCAGGTCGGCAATCGCTTGGGCGATGCTGCCGTCGCTCGGTGTGCCGCCATAGGCCGGTCCGCCGTCGTGCATGCTGACGAGGTGGGCATCCTCGCGCGCCATTCCCGCCACCGACCAGAAAGCGCTCTCCTCGTCCCGATGCGCCGTCTCGACGCCCGGCACGATGCGGCAGTGCCCTGCCCGGAGGTCCGTCCCGAACCAGGCGACGACCAGTGCCACGCGCTCGAGGTTCGGACAGAGAGCCGTCAGCTCGTCGAGCGACGCCTGCCAGTCGGTGCCGGCCGTCAGCACGTGACGGTTCATGATCCGCGCACTGCCCTCGCCGGTCTTCTCCGTCACCTGATCGGTCGCATAGCCGTGCTCGGTCGCACCCGGAATGATCGTCACCGCCCGGATCTGCCGTTCCAGCGCGCCGACGGGCCGCAAGACCTCGAACTGCAAGAGCGGAATGCGGTTGCCGAAGGGATCGAGCGGCAGGCGCTCGAAGACCACATAGGCGAGCCCCCGATAGGCCGGCGCATTCCCCGCCCCCTGCTTCGCCTCGATCAGAGGATCGGGCAGTTGCGTCTCCTCTCCCCGGTAGACGCGCATCTCCATGCCCGTCAGGTCAAATTCCCGGCCATCGGCCCAGACGCGCCGCACTCCGGCAATCTGTCCCTGGCAGAGCCCGACGGCGAGATTGGCGTAATAGCGGAAGGTCTCCACCTTCGGCCCCGTCGCCTTGCCGCCGGAGCGCTCGCGCCTCACTTCTTCCTCGAAGCGGGTCGCCCAGATCAGCGTGCCACCGATGCGGGCCGTGCCGTAGACCCGGTTGACCGCTGCGCCCTCGTCCGCGCCTGGTATCCGCGCCGTCGCCAGCCGCGCGCCGGACACCGTCCGTCCGCCGTTGATCAACGCCTGGTCGACCAGGCTCCCAGCCAGGCCCCCGGCGGCCCGCCCGATGATCGCCCCGATAGGGCCGAACACGCCGCCGAGTGCTGCACCCGCCGCCTGAAGCAGAATGGTGGCCATGAGTCACCCCTTGCAGCACCACCTGGATGCCCGCCTAGATTGTGATAATCTGGAAATGTTTGGGAGCAGAAGCAGAGGCGCCGTGACCAGCCGGCGTGTCGGTGAGGACGGGCCCCACCGACCTTGGCAAAGGCCTTGCTCTCGAACTTGGAGGTAGTGCTATGAGGCGAACGCCGATTGGCATTGCGCTTACCGTGAGGATTACCCGGACGGGCTGGTCATTGGCCGTCCGGGTATACTTCTCGAAGTAGGTACAAGGTGGGCGAGGTTACCGCCTCGCTCACCACTCCGAAAACATACGCCACCTGATGCGATTTTTCAATCCGGCCGAGCCGCAGGAACCCGCTGTGCCTATACACTCGCTAGCACCGCTCAACGCGAGTGAACGTCTCGCAACACGCTATGGCTGCGTGATATGCTGTGGTCGGTTGAGAGCAGAAGCAGAAGGCGCCGTGCCAGCCGGCGTGTCGGTGAGGATAGGCCACACCGACCTTGGCAGAGGCCCTGCACTCAACCTCAGGAGGATGCTATGAAGCTCAGGCTGAATGGCGTCGTGCTTGCGATAAGAAAAACCCGGACGGGCTGGCTTATCACCGTCCGGGTCACATTCATAGCGTAAGCATAACGGTGGGCGAGGTTACCGCCTCGCTCACCACTCCGAGAATATACGCCACTCGAGGCATTTTTTCAATCCGGCCGAACCGCCGGAAACCGGTGCACCGCCGCGATCCGCCGGCGCCAGGAGGGCACCAGTGCCGAGCGCGTCACCGCCGCCTGTTCGTAGGCATGGATGAAGTGGCGTTCGTCGGCCAGAATGCCTGCATGCTTTGCGGCACAGCCACTGCGCCAGCGAAAGAGGAGCAGGTCGCCGGGAGCGGCCTCCCCGATCGGCACCGCCTTCCCGAACAGGCGCAATCCCGCGTCGAGCAGCCGCTCCTCGCCGCCCCGCTCCGCCCAGTCGGGCGCATAGGGCGGCACCAGTCCCGGATCCTCGCCGTACAACTCCCGCCAGATCCCGCGAATGAGCCCGATGCAGTCGCAGCCGACGCCCTTCGTCGCCCCCTGGTGCCGATAGGGCGTGCCGATCCAGCCCTCGGCGAGCGCCACCACCCGTGCCCCCTGCCCGCTCACCGGAAGATCGGCCCGCCGTCGTGCTGGCCCTCGCCGGCCGCATAGGAATAGGCAAAGTCGCTTCCCGGCACATGCGGGAAACCGCGAAAGTTCAGCTGGTTCGCAAACCGCGACCGGCACGTGGAAAACGTCTTGTCGCAGCCAGCCGTGATCGTGAAACCCTGCCCGGCCTCCAGCATGCCGTCGAACGGCAACCAGAAGGTCAGCTCCGCCCGACCGTCCGGCAGGCGACGGTGGGTCTCGATATCGATCCGCCGCCCGTCGTCGAGCACCAGCACACCGAGCCCGAAGAAGCCCTCCGCAAAGGCGGCCAGCCCCTCGGCAATCAGGCCGCCGGTCCCCGAGACCGAGACCACCGTCCCGCTCCCCCGCCAGGCCGAAACCTCGACGCCGCACTGGGTGTCGCCGAACTCGGCGTCGCAGCGGCGGTTGTAGACGCGGCCCTGCGGCTGCGCCAGCCGATGCGCCATGCTGCGCAGCTCCGCCGTGAAGGCAGCACCTGACCGCACCACCTCGCCCACCTCGCGGACATCGAGCAGCATGTGCGCCTCGGGCTCTGCCCAGTTGACCAGATAGCGCTCGACGCGGGCGCCGTCGTAGCGCCCTGCCGCCAGGTCCGCCGCGCTGATCGCCTCGCTCGAAAATCCGCCCGCCACCTCGTCGGCGCTCGCGGCAAGTCCCGTCGCGGTCTCCAGCTCGCTGCCGGAAAAACCGCTGGCGGCGAGGAAGACGGTTCCGGCGAACTCCAGATCCTGGTCGTGATCGGTGAAGCCCAGCACCACGCCGTCGCGGCGCGTCACCCGCCAGCCATGGCAGGTGGTGGTCGCATCGCCGGAAAGATGCGCGGCAAGCGCCGCCGGAACCTCTCTCATGGCACGATCTCCGTCAGCGGAATGGTCGGGATCCGGCCGGCGTCGAAATGCGCCAGGTTCACCTCGATCCGGTCGGTGTCGAAGCGCACCGGCACGTCGAACGCGAAGCCGGCACGCACGATAGCCCCCGCCCCCGGCACATGGCCCGCCGCGAAGGTCACAAGGCCGGTCGTCGCGTCCACCGCAAAACTCGCCGGCGCCGTCACCACGCCGTCGACCGAGACCAGCACGGTGCCCGCCACCGGCTTGGCGATCGCCCGCACCCAGCCGCCACCGGCATCGCCATAGGTCTTGGAGAGCGCAAAGCTTGCGGTCGTTCCGTCACCCGTGCCGATCACCTGGTCGGTCGCCGTCACCGGCTCGCCGGGCGCCCGCGACGTCGCGTCGAGCGGATCGCGAAAGCGGAAGCCATTCAGCCGTCCGCTGCGTGCCTCGAAGAACTCGAGCACCGCATAGAGGTCGGCGAGCGACCGGATGCCGGAGCCCGCGTCATAGCTGTGCCGCGAGCCGCGCCAGCGCGCGTTGCGGTTCTCGCGACCGTTGGAAAGATTGACGATATCGGTGCGCCGCACCGGCCCGCCGCTGGTGCCAAGCGCCAGCCGCAGGGGAAAGCGGATCTCGTGAAAACCCGTCATCGCAGCATCTCCGCCAATGTCGTTATGATGTCGTTAGAGGCCGCGCTGTCCGCGCCCGACGCTGCGCGCCAGCATGGCAGTGATCTGGCCCTCGCTCCTGCGAAAGCTCGCCGCATCGTTCGCCGTCACGTTGAAGACGATCTGCGCCGCCCCATCACCACCGGCCGCCGCCACGCCGAGCGCGCCGTCCGGCCCACGCCGCAGAGGCAGGATCGCTTCGGCGCCGGCCTCGCCCATCAGCCCCAGGTTGCCGCCCATCGGAAAGAAGCTCGGAGATCGCACGACGCCACCCTCGGCAAAGGGCACGACCGACCCCACCATGCCGCCGAGCGCCCTGCTCAGCGCATTCTCCAGCGGCTTCAGCCCGGCCGAAAGCGCAATGTCGCTCAACCGGCTGCCGAGCCCCCGCAGGACATCCTCCAGCCCCTTGCCGCCCACCGCCGCCGACCGAAGCGCCCCCGTCAGCGCCGCCCCGAACCGCTGCGACCGCCCCTCCAGATCCGCCATAACAGCCGCCAGTTGCTCCGCCTCGCCGAGTGTATCGGCAAGCGAGATGTCGTCGTCTTCCATGGGGTGTCCTTTCGGTGTGGCTGCCGCTCATTGGCTGCCGCCAATTTCTCCCAATTTGTGGGAAGAGAGAGGCGCCGGAGACCCCGCATGCTCCTCTCCCCTTGCGGGAGAGGATGAAAAATCGGCGTCTTAGCCCGAAGGGGTAAGTGCCAGATTTTTCAGGTGAGGGGGCTCATGCTATCATGATCCAAGAGGGGTAGTGATGCACAGGGACCCGCCGCCGATCAACCGCCTTCGGGCCCGTGCCATGCGCCGCGAACCTACGCGCGCAGAAGACATGCTCTGGC
>JBKBXP010000191.1:0-6463 GCA_046314035.1 Pseudorhizobium sp.
GCCGAAGCCCTGGAAGCGCTGTTCGCTTTCAATGCCGAGCCATTTGGCCTTGGCACCCGTCGCAATAATGAGCGTATCCGCAGTCCAGACGGCACCGGAATCGGTGCGCACCGTGAAGGGGCGGCGGGACATGTCGACCGCAGTGACGATGTCGTTGACGATCTCGGTGCCGACATGGGTCGCCTGCTTGAGCATCTGCTCCATCAGCCAGGGCCCCTGGATGGGGTCGGCAAAACCCGGATAGTTCTCGACATCCGTGGTGATCATCAGCTGGCCGCCCTGTTCCATTCCGGCGATGAGAACGGGACGCAGCATGGCGCGGGCGGCATAGACGGCCGCCGTGTATCCGGCAGGGCCAGAGCCAATAATGAGGACTTCGGTGTGACGGGCAGACATGGCCTTCCTTTCGGCAGCGGATCGCATCGCGGGTGCGCCCACACATATAGGAACGAGGGTCACGATCTACCGCTTATCTCGCCGCATTTAAGGGTGATCCATGCGTTACATCAAGGGCAGCCTTGCATTAACAACAGATCAGTTGCTCGGGCGGCGTGAATAGACTGGTCGGTCTGCTTGCGTTCAATGCGCTTTCGGCTAATAGGTTCGGAAAATTGAAGGGGAAGACCGTGCTTCGCGCCGATCTGGACGCCATAGACATCAAAATTCTGCGGGAATTGCAGCAGGACGGGCGGATGACAAATGTCGAGCTCGCAGAGCGCGTCGGCATTTCCGCGCCGCCCTGCCTGCGCCGCGTGCGCAAGCTTGAAGAGGCAGGGATCATCGAGGGCTATCATGCGCTCCTCAACGGCCCAAAGCTCGGCTTCGATCTCGTCGCCTTCTGCATGATCGGGTTGAAGCGGCAGTCTGACACGGACCTGAAGTCGTTTGCGGCCCGCGCCCAGACCTGGCCGATCGTCCGGGAAGCCTGGATGGTGTCGGGCGACAGCGACTTCCTGCTGCGCTGCACGGCGCAAAACCTCAGCATCTTCCAGAATTTCGTCATCGAGGTGCTGACGGCCGACGAGCATGTCGACACGGTGCGGACCATGCTGACGATCCGGCAGGTGAAGCGGCTGGGTCTGGTCGAGGTCTAGGAAGTGGTCGCCATCGTCTGCTCGCAGCTGTTTCAGGCCGTCGAGCGCTCGGCGAATTCCTTTACCAGAAGGCCATGCTGATCCGTCCCCTGGGCGCGACTGCGCACGGCGGCGACCATCGCGGGATCGGCGTTGTTCATGTCCCCCTTGAGCAGGAAGACGTTGTAGACGTAGCGCAAGAAGATGGCGCGGAGATCGGCGTCCGGCTCCCACCCGCCCAATCTGTCGAAAGCGGACAGCAGCTCGTTGTCATCTCCCGCCTGCAGCACGAGGCCATCTACGTCATAAGGCGCATTGCCGAGCGTGATGACCTTCTTCTGAAGAAGCAGGCTCTCCAGACCGACGGTCGAGTTCATGACGACGACGGCGTCGGCGCCTTCGATCAAGCTGCGCGTCTCGTTGTGGTTGGCGAAGAGGATCCGGTCATGCGCTTTCACCCGGCCGCGGATCGACAGCGGAAAGCTTGGATGCTCCTTTATGACGAAGGTCGCGCCCGGCCGCCGATCCGCCAACCGCTCGATGACCTGATAGAACTGCACCATGTTCTTGATCCAGGGTGAGTGGACCAGCACCTGCATGTCGCTGGGGACCTGGAACGGCACGAAGATGTAGGAGCGGGGCAGACTGATGGCTTCCGCCTGCTTCTGCTTCGAAGTTCGCCGGACAAGCGCCGTCGGGAGCTCGGCGCCGATCCTCGTATCCACCATGCGATAGAAGGCCGGGTCGCGGGGAAGGGTGCTGTCGTAGTTGATGCCCTCCCGGTCGTACTGAAGCGTCCCGGGGAAAAATCCGAGCTCGATCACCAGCCGCTCCCGTCCCAAGGCCTGGCTGACAGCCAGCGTCAGCGCATCCGGCATGAGGAAGCCGTTGAACACGAGCGCGCGGGCGTTGGGGTGGTCATCGAAGTAACTGATGATAAGCGCGGCGGAAACGCGAGCCCTGGCGCTCGCTATCGCACGGTAGACCGCCGCGGCCACGGGGTTGCCGTAGAACCAGCCGATCCGGATGCGGCGGCGCAGCAGGTTGTGCTCCACGAGCGGTTGCAGATCGACCGTCTTGCCCTTGCCGAAGGCCGCTGCTGCAAGTCCCATCCATCCTTCGCGTCCGACAAGCTCGCGAACGATCTTGCCGAGCTCCAGCGGGATCAGCAGGACGCCGCCGCCGGCCGCTTGCCGGATACTGGTGAAGTGCTTGCTGTGCCCGATGAATTCAACTTCGGTCATTTGGCGTCCTGGCGTGCCGACAGAAGGCCGGCATAGACCTTATCCAAGGCCTCGGCCTCGCGTGCCAGTGCGAAATCTCGCGTGACATGCGTCAGGCCTGCCTTGCCGTGCGCTTTCGCCAGTTCAGGATCGGCCAGATAGACCGCAATGGCATCGCGGATACGCTCGTAGGCTCCGGCGGGAACCACCGCACCGGTCTCGCCGCCGGCGATCTGCTCGGCATAGGCACCGGCGTCACTTGCGACGACCGCCGTCTGCGATGCCATGGCCTCAAGGGGAGTGAGGCCAAAACCTTCGTTGCGGGACGGCGCCACATAGAGCGTCAGGCGCCGGTACCAGGGCTTGATGTCATCGACCTCGCCGAGAAAGCGGATACGGTCGGAAAGGCCGGCCGTCTCGACGGCTGCCTTCAACGCATCGCCGAACGCCTGATGCTCGGCGGTGACGCGGCCGCAGACCACCGCCGTCCAGTCGGGATACTGCGGCAGGAGCTCGATCATGGCCTTGACGAAAAGGTCGGTGCCTTTCTGGTGACGAACCCGGCCAAAGCAACCGACCAGATGCTTTCCTGGAAGTCCCGTCGCCGCAGCGCCGTCTTGATCGCCGCGAGGCGGATGGAAGACGTCGAGATCCACCCCGTGGCGGATCACCGTATGGGGCACTTCCAGGAATGAGCCGGACCGCCCGCTCGTGGCGACGATGGCGTCCATCCTGCGCAGCAGCCATTTCGTATAACTGCTGTGGCTGCGCTGGGCGGCGGAGGTGAAGAGCAGTTTCAGCGGCATGCGCAGCACTGTTTTCAACAGCAGGCCGACCAGCATCTCATTGTTACGGCGGGCATGCCAGACACGCCAGTGGTGACTAGCCGGGCGCTGCCAGAGCTGTGGCAACTGCGACCACCGCATCCTGGGCAGATCATCCGGCAGGCCAGGGCCCAGGGTCGCGATTCCGCGGCCCTGGCGCGCCTGTTCAGGCACCAGTTGCACAACAGTCGAGGTCACGCCGGAAAGCCGCCGCTTGAAATGCGGTGCGATCACGGTGACATCGCGAAGGGAGGCCAAGGGGCTCAGCCCTTCAGCCCCAGGTGAGGGCGAGGATCTCGTAGGCCTTAGAGCCTCCCGGCGCGTTGACCTCGATCGAATCGCCGACTTCCTTGCCGATCATGGCGCGGGCGATCGGGGAGGATACCGAAATGCGGCCGGCCTTTACGTCGGCTTCCTGATCACCGACGATCTGGTAGATCTTCTGCTCGTTGGTGTCTTCGTCGACAAGCTTGACGGTGGCGCCGAACTTGATCTTGTCGCCGGACATCTTCGACAGGTCGATCACCTCAGCCCGGGCCGTCAGATCCTCAAGCTCGCTGACGCGGCCCTCGTTATGGCTCTGGGCTTCCTTGGCAGCATGGTATTCCGCGTTTTCGGAAAGGTCGCCGTGGGCGCGCGCTTCCGCGATCGCCTCGATAATGCGGGGACGCTCCTCCTGCTGGCGCCAGCGCAGTTCTTCCTGCAACTGGTTGAAGCCATTCTGCGTCATCGGTACCTTTTCGATCATTCTCTTGTCCTTCATGCCGCGGACGCGCTTTTCGCGGCCACAAAAAGAAACAGGTTCCGGAGTGAAACTCCGGAACCATCCACACATCAAATTTCCGGAACTATAACAGATCATTGCCCGTCATTTCCAGCGATTTCGAAATGGGGCGTTCGGATGGCCTTTCAAGAGACGTGGCCGATCATCGTCTCGGCTTGACGTGACGCAAAAGAACAATTAGTGAACATGCTAATGAAGAAAAGCCTCAATGAACGTCTGGCCATTCTCTCCGATGCCGCAAAATACGATGCGTCCTGCGCATCGAGCGGTACCGTCCGACGCTCGTCCGCTGCGAGCGGCGGGCTCGGCTCCACCGAAGGATCCGGCATCTGCCATGCCTATGCGCCAGACGGGCGATGCATTTCGCTTCTGAAGATCCTGATGACGAACTTCTGCATCTATGACTGCGCCTACTGCATCAACCGTTCGTCCAGCAATGTCGAGAGGGCGCGGTTTTCGGTGGAAGAGGTCATCTGGCTGACGCTGGAGTTCTATCGCCGCAATTACATCGAGGGCCTGTTCCTGTCGTCCGGCATCATTCGCTCCTCCGACCACACGATGGAGGAGATGGTGCGAATCGCGCGGGAACTGAGGACCACCCACAACTTCCGGGGCTATATTCACCTCAAATCAATTCCCGAGGCTTCGCCACATCTGATCGAGGAGGCAGGGCTTTATGCCGACCGGCTGTCGCTCAACATCGAGCTGCCGACGGATGCCGGGATTGCCCGCTATGCGCCGGAAAAACAGCCCGCCGGCATCCGCCGCTCGATGGGAGCACTGCGCCTCAAGATCGAGGAAATGGGCGACAAGACGCTGCAGACGAAGCGTACGCGCAGGTTCGCCCCGGCGGGTCAGAGCACGCAGATGATCGTCGGCGCCGACGGTGCCAATGACGCGACGATCCTGGGGACCAGCGCGCGGCTTTACGGCAGCTACGGCCTGAAGCGGGTCTATTACTCCGCCTTCAGCCCGATTCCGGATTCGTCGAAGAACCTGCCGCTGATCAAGCCGCCGCTGATGCGCGAGCACCGGCTCTATCAGGCCGATTGGCTCTATCGCTTCTACGGCTTCAACGTCGGCGAGATCACCTCGACGCGAGCAGACGGAATGCTCGATCTCGACCTCGATCCGAAACTGGCATGGGCGCTGGGTCACCGGGAGCAGTTTCCGGTCGACGTGAACAAGGCGGAGCGGGAGATGCTGCTGCGGGTGCCGGGCTTCGGCACGAAGACGGTCAAGTCGATCCTCTCGTCGCGGCGGTTCACGCGGCTGCGGCTGGAGGATCTGAAGCGGCTCGGCGTATCTCTGAAGAAGGTACAGCCCTTCATCGTCGTCGATGGCTGGACGCCGCATCGGCTGGAAGACCGGCCGGATCTGCGGGCCATGTTCCAGCCGAAGCCGGAACAGCTGTCGCTGCTCTGATGTATACGGTGACGCTGAAGGGCAGGGGTGACCTCGGCGAATGGCGCGACACGGCGCGGGCCTTCCTGCAGGGCGGGGTGCTGCCGGAACGGATCGTCTGGGAAGTGGCAGGCGCCGTGGAAGGCCTTTTTGCGGCCGAGTCGAACCACCTTCCGCCGCCGCTGCCGCAGATCGGACCGATCGCGGTACCACCCGACTTCATCAAGCTCGCGGGCGCCGTCGTCTGTCATTCGGATCCCAGCCGGTTTTCGCTGCTCTACCGTCTGCTGTTCCGGCTGATGTACCAGCGGCGCCTTCTCGACATGCTCTCCGACGTTGATGTGGTGGCGGCGCGGCGCATGGCGAAATCGGTTGGCCGTGATTACCACAAGATGACGGCCTTCGTCCGCTTCAAGGAGATTGCTCTGCCGCCCGACACCCCGGGACGGCGGCAGTTCGTCGCCTGGTTCGAGCCGGATCACTTCATCGTCGAGCGGGTTGCTCCGTTCTTCCAGCGGCGGTTCAACGACATGGACTGGCTGATTGCGACGCCGAAAGGGTCGGCGTCCTGGGACGGTGACGTCTTGCGCACGACCGACGAGCCGGCGCGCAAGCCCGACCTGAAGGACGAGACCGAAGATCTCTGGCGCACATACTATGCCTCGATCTTCAATCCTGCGCGCCTGAAGGTGAAGGCGATGACGTCGGAGATGCCGAAGAAGTACTGGAAGAACCTGCCCGAGGCGGAACTCATCCCCGGACTGATCGCCAATGCGGAGCGCAGCGTGCTGGAGATGGCGGCGCGGGCGGCCAGCGAACCTCTGCCGTTCCATCACCGTCTGCAGGAGGCCGCCGCGCAGGCGCCGGCGGCGCCAAAGCTGCCGCCGGGCACGCTTGCGAGCTTGAAGGAGGAGGCGCGGCACTGCACCCGCTGCGATCTACACTGCATGGCAACCCAGACGGTGTTCGGCGATGGACCTGCGGAAGCGAGCGTGATGGTCGTGGGCGAGCAGCCCGGCGACCAGGAGGACCTTTCCGGCAAGCCGTTCGTCGGACCGGCGGGGCAATTGTTCAACGACGTTTTGCGCGAAGCGGGCTTCGACCGTCGCTCGCTCTACGTCACCAACGCCGTGAAGCATTTCAAGTACGAGGCGC
>JBKBXP010000192.1:0-6442 GCA_046314035.1 Pseudorhizobium sp.
TGTCGTTCTTCCACATGTCGGTGTAGCCGGACTCTTCGAGGATTTGCTCGGCAAGCTCGACATGCGGAGTCTTTTCAAGCCTTTCCTGCCAGTTCCTGAAGCTTTGAATCACGTCGAACAGCGCCTTGCGGGCCTTCGGCTTCAGCTCGTCGGTCTCGATGATGTCGGTGGCGGCCGCCAGCATGGGAATATCGCGGGCGCGGGCATAGTCGTGCAGGTTGCGGATCGTCGTGTCGCCCAGGCCGCGCTTGGGCGTATTGACGATGCGCTCGAAGGCGAGGTCGTCGGCCGGCTGGCAGACGAGCCGGAAGTAGGCCATGGCGTCGCGGATCTCGAGCCGCTCGTAGAAGCGGGGTCCGCCGATGACGCGGTAGTTGAGGCCGAGCGTCACGAAGCGGTCTTCGAATTCGCGCATCTGGAAGGAGGCGCGCACCAAGATGGCCATGTCGTTCAGCGCATGATTTTTCCCGCTGGCACCATCGCCGCGCTGCAGCCGCTCGATCTCCTCGCCGAGCGCGCGGGCTTCCTCTTCCGAGTCCCAGGCGGCATGCACCTGCACCTTCTCGTCGTCAGGGTTCACCCGGTCGGTGAACAGCGTCTTGCCCAGACGCCCCTCGTTGTGGGCGATCAGATGGCCGGCGGCGCCGAGAATGTGTTCGGTCGAGCGGTAGTTGCGCTCCAGCTTGATGACGCGGGCGCCGAGAAAATCCTTCTCGAAGCGCAGGATGTTGTCCACCTCGGCGCCGCGCCAGCCGTAGATAGACTGGTCGTCGTCGCCGACGCAGCAGACATTCTGCGGCACGTCCTTCGGCCGCTGGGCCAGCAGCCGCAGCCACATGTACTGGGCGGTGTTGGTGTCCTGATACTCGTCGACGAGGATGTAGCGGAAGCGGCCGTGATAGTCCTTCAGGATATCCGGATGAGCGCGGAAGATGGCGATCGGATGCAGCAGCAGGTCGCCGAAATCGCAGGCGTTCAGCGTGCGCAGCCGGGCCTGATAGGCGGCGTATAGTTCGCGCCCCTTGCCGTTGGCGAAGGCGCGCGCATCGCCTTCGGGAATGTCCTTCGGCGTCAGTCCCTTGTTCTTCCAGCCGTCGATCATTCCGGCGAACTGGCGGGCCGGCCAGCGCTTGTCGTCGAGGCCTTCCGCCTGGATCAGCTGCTTGATCAGCCGGATCACGTCGTCGGTGTCGAGAATGGTGAAGTCGGAGCGCAGGCCGGCAAGCTCGGCATGGCGGCGCAGGATCTTGACGCCGATCGAGTGGAAGGTGCCGAGCCACGGCATGCCCTCGACGGCGCCGCCGACGAGCACGCCGATGCGCTCCTTCATCTCGCGCGCCGCCTTGTTGGTGAAGGTGACGGCAAGGATCTGGCTCGGATAGGCGCGGTTGGTGGCCAGGATATGGGCGATGCGGGTGGTCAGCACGCGGGTCTTGCCGGTGCCGGCGCCGGCCAGCACCAGCACGGGACCGTCGAGCGCCTCGACGGCCTCGCGCTGCTCGGGGTTGAGGCCGGAGAGATAGTCGGGAACGCTGCTGCGGCTCTGGTCGCGGGCGGCCATGGCGCGCGCGGCAATGCCAAGGCCTCCCGGAGCGGCGGGGGCGGATGGTGCGGGTGCCGGCTGCGACGGGCGGCGGGGTTCCGGCTCCTCGTCGAAGAACGGAATATCGTCGAAACTGTTACTCATCCGGCCAATGTAGTGATTCGGATCCGAAAGGCCAGAAAAGATGTTCTGCTTTCATTCCAGTCGTGCCGGGAGAGTGATGAAAAACCAGGCGTCAGCGGTGTTTCCTTCTGTCTCCGCCTGCCTATGTCGAGTGCATGCAGGGATCGGCATCTCTGACATTTGCGTGAAATGTCCAGAGGTTACAAATCCGTAAGGATGCGGCCCGGGTATTGCATGTATAGTCGCGCCGACCTGTATTTCATGATTTGATTTCGGCCCCCGGGCCATCCCACCGGAGACCTCTATGTCCATTTGGAAACAGCTCTTGCTGAGCATCGTCGCTCTTGTCGGAGCCCTCTGTCTCTGGGTCTATCTGGTGCCGAGCGCCGGCGACACGCTGGCGAGTGCCGGCGTGCCGACCTCTTGGATCGCGGCCATCCGTCCGGAAGCCGAACCATCGGGCGACGGCGGCGCATCGCCGCGCGGTGGGCAGGGGGGCCGGGGTGGCGGGCAGGGCGCGCAGGCTACCCTGATAGCGACCCGGCCGGTCGAGATCGGCACCGTCAACGACCGGCTGAGCGCCATCGGCGACGGCGAGGCGATCCAGTCCGTCGTGGTGATGCCGCAGGCAACTGGCACGATTGAGGAAATCTTGGTGTCCTCCGGCGAGCGCGTGACGAAGGGCCAGGTGCTGGCCCGGCTCGACGACGACGAGCAGACCATCCTGCGCGACCAGGCGCAGGTTCTCCTGCGCAGTGCCAGCGAGAAAGCTTCCTCCTACCGCAACGCTCAGAGCTTCGCCCGCCTGGACATACTCGACGCCCAGATCGCGCAGGAAACCGCACAGCTCGACCTCACCAATGCCGAGCTTGCGCTGAAGCGTCGGGCAATCGTCGCGCCGATCGACGGCACCGTCGGCATCGTCGCGGTCAACATCGGCGACAACGTTACCACCACCAGCACGGTCGTGTCGATCGACAACCGTTCGGAGCTTCTCGTCGACTTCTGGGCGCCCGAGCGGTTCGCGATTGCCGTGAAGCCGGGCATGCCAGTCGAGGCGAGTTCGGTGTCGCGTCCAGGCGAAGTCTTCAACGGCACGGTCGAGGCCGTCGACAACCGTGTCGATACCGCCAGCCGTACCATCCGCATCCGGGCCAAGATCCCCAATGCCAACGACGCCTTGCGCGCCGGCATGTCGTTCAACGTCACCATGCGCTTTGCGGGCGAGCGTTTCCCCGCCGTCGATCCGCTGGCCGTGCAATGGGACAGCCAGGGCTCGTTCGTCTGGCAGGTTCGCGAGGACAAGTCGGTCAAGACGCGTGTGCGCATCGTCCAGCGCAATCCGGATGCCGTCCTGGTGGAGGCCGAGCTTGCCGAGGGTGACAGCGTCGTCACGGAGGGCTTGCAGCGCGTTCGCGAAGGCGGCACTGTACGCATTGCCGGTCAGCCGGCTCCGGAGGTCGCCAGCAAATGAGCCAGGACGAGACCCAGAACACCACCGCTCAGCCGGATAGCTCGCAGACCTTCACCGCACTCTTCGTGCGCCGGCCGATCCTTGCTGCCGTCCTCAACACGCTTCTCGTCGTTGCCGGTCTGGCCGCGCTCTTCGGCGTCGAGGTGCGCGAGCTGCCGGACGTCGATCAGCCGGTCATCACGGTGCGCACGAATTACGATGGCGCGTCGGCCCAGACCATGGACCAGGAGGTCACCGAGATCATCGAGGGCGCGGTTGCGCGCGTCAGCGGTCTCAGCAAGATCTCGTCCTCGTCGCAGTTCGGCTCCAGCCGCGTCACCCTCGAGTTCAACGATACGGCCGATCTCGCCGTGGCCGCCAACGACGTGCGCGATGCGCTCGGCCGCGTCACCAACCAGCTTCCCGACGATGTGGACGAACCGCGCATCATCAAGGCGGATTCCGACTCGCAGCCGATCATGCGGCTTGCCGTCACCTCCACCACGCTCAGCATGGAAGACCTGACGCTTCTCGTCGACAACGAGATCTCCGACCGCCTGGCGGCCGTCGAAGGCGTCGCGGACGTCGAGCTCTACGGCGACCAGGAGAAGGTCTTCCGCATCGACGTCGACCAGGGCGCACTGGCCAGCCGTGGCCTGACGGTGGCGGATGTGTCGGAGGCGCTGTCGACGGCGGCGCTCGACGTGCCGGCCGGGTCGCTGCAATCCAGCACCCAGGACATCGTTGTGCGGGCGACCGCCAATCTGACGACGCCCGAGGATTTCGAGAATGTCCTCCTGCGCGACAACATCCGGCTGCGCGACGTTGCGACCGTCATGCTCGGCGCCGACGACGGCACCACGGCGCTGCGCTCCAACGGCGTTCCGGGTGTCGGTCTCGGCATCCTGCGCCAGGCCCAGTCCAACACGCTCAGCATTTCTCAAGGCGTCGAGGCGGCCGTGGCCGATCTCACCGCGACGCTTCCGGAAGGCACGCGTCTTGCCATCACCAGCAATGACGCCGTCTTCATCGAGGGTGCGCTGCACGAGGTGGAGATCGCGCTGGCGATCTCCGGCACCGTCGTGATCGCCGTCATCTTTCTCTTCCTGCGCGACTGGAAGGCGACGCTCATTCCGGCGCTGACCATGCCGGTCGCCCTCATCGGGACGCTGGTCGCCGTCTATCTGGTCGGCTTCTCGATCAACATCCTGACGCTGCTGGCCATCGTTCTCGCCACCGGTCTCGTCGTCGACGATGCCATCGTGGTGCTTGAAAACATCGTGCGACGACGATCCGAAGGCATGGGGCCGCGGGCGGCGGCGGTCATCGGCACGCAGGAAGTCTTCTTCGCGGTGCTGGCGACGACGGCGACGCTTGCCGCCGTCTTCATTCCCTTGTCCTTCCTTCCTGGACAGATGGGCGGCCTCTTCCGCGAATTCGGCTTCGTGCTCGCCTTTGCCGTGGCGCTCTCCTCGGTGACGGCGCTGACGCTCTGCCCGATGCTCGCCTCGCGCATGCTGACGAAACCGATGAAAGAGGATCACGGCGCACTCGGACGCTTCGGCACCAAGGTCGCCGAATTCTACCGTGCCACGCTACGCGGCTGCCTCAATGCCCCGGCACTGGTGATCGTGTTTTCCGTCATCTTCTCGGCCGCCGCCTATCTTGCCTTCACCCAGGTCCAGAGCGAGCTGACGCCGCAGGAAGACCGTGCCATGGTGATGATGCGGGCGAGCGCGCCCGAGGGCGTCAGCCTCGAATACACCCGCGACAAGCTGCAGCAGATCGAGGAGAGGCTGCAGCCGCTGGTGGAGTCCGGCGAGATCGCCAACGTCTTCTCGATTTCCGGTTTCGGCAGTTCCACCAACAGCGGCTTCATGGTGCTGACGCTGGCCCCCTGGGGCGAGCGGGTGCGCAGCCAGAACGAGATCGTCCAGGACATCAATGCGGCTGCGGCCGAAGTGCCGGCGCTGCGCGGTTTTGCCATCCAGCAGAACAGCCTGCGCATCCGTGGCGCCGGCAACGGCCTGCAGATGGCGATGGTCGGCTCGACCCATGAACAGCTCACCGAGGCGACGATCCAACTGGTCGACGCCCTGCGCGACAGCGGTCTGTTCGAGACGCCGCGCCTCAACGACGAGCCGACGCAGGCGCAGATCTCCGTCAGCATCGACCGCGAGCGAGCCTCCGATCTCGGCATCGACATCACCAGCCTCGGCACCTCGCTGCAGGCGCTGCTCGAGGGCCGCTCGATCGTCGACGTCTTCGTCGACGGGGAGGCGATCCCGGTCAAGCTCGCCTCGACCACGCGCCCGATCGACGATCCGACGGATCTGGAGAACATCTTCCTGAAGGCGGGTGACGGCCGCATGGTGCCGATGTCGACGGTTGCGACCTTGGAAGAGGTCGCCGTCGCGCCCGAGCTTAACCGCGAGGACCAGCTGGCCGCCGTCTCCTTCTCGGCCAACCTGCGCGAAGGCGTTTCGCTCGGCCAGGCGGTCGAGGTCGCGACCGAGCTCGCCGCCCCGCTTCTGCCGGCCGGCGCCCGGCTGATGCCGCTCGCCGAAGCGGCAACCCTCGACGAAAATTCCAACGGCATGCTGCTGACCTTCGGCTTTGCCATCGCCATCATCTTCCTGGTGCTGGCGGCGCAGTTCGAAAGCGTCATCTCGGCGCTGATCATCATGGCGACGGTGCCGCTCGGGCTTGCCTGCGCCGTGTTTGCGCTGGTGATCACCGGCTCCAGCCTCAACGTCTACAGCCAGATCGGGCTCGTGCTGCTGGTCGGGGTCATGGCAAAGAACGGCATCCTGATCGTCGAATTCGCCAATCAGCTGCGTGACCGCGGCGAGGGGGTGCGCGAGGCGATCGAGAATGCCTGCAGCGTTCGGCTGCGGCCGGTGATGATGACGATGATCGCGACCGTGATCGGCGGCCTGCCGCTGGTGCTGGCGCAGGGCGCCGGCGCCGAGGCCCGGGTCGCGCTCGGCTGGGTCATCGTCGGCGGTCTCGGCATGGCGACGCTCGTCACCCTCTACATCACGCCCGTCGCCTATCTTCTGCTCGCCCGCTTCTCCAAGCCGCATGTGCATGAGGAGCAGCGATTCCATGCGGAACTGGCGGTCGCCCGCCAGCGCCAGGCCAACGAAGACGAGCGGCCACTGCTGGCGGCCGAGTGACGATCCGCGTGGATCGGGTCAAAGCGTCGGAACAAGGGTGAAACCTGCTGGTTGGTACAGAGCAACCAGCAGGAGCCCTTCATGTCACAGCTGACCGACCAGTTCATCGACGCCCTCCAGACCCTTGAATCCTCGCGTGAGGTC
>JBKBXP010000193.1:0-6437 GCA_046314035.1 Pseudorhizobium sp.
GCTCGATACCGGAGACTGGATGACGGGGACAGTGGTCCGCGACGAGGCCGATCGGCTTTCCGGCATCGCCGATCTCTCGGTGACACCGATGCTGGGTGCCGATGGCAGGCCGGGATCCAAGTCGGACATGGATGCGGAAGGGCTTGCCTCCCGCGACGGTGAACTGATCGTCAGCTATGAACGGCAGCACCGGGTCGCTGCCTACCCCGATCCAGGCTTCGAGACCTCCAGGCCCCGTCCCATCGACATGGTCATACCGAAGCGGGAGCTGCGGTCGAATGGCGGAATCGAGACGCTCGCGGTGGCACCGGCGGACAGCCCGCTCGGAGGTGCCCTTGTTGCCGTCGCTGAACGAAGCATCGATGGCGACGGCAACCTGTTTGTTGCCGTCTTGGACGGCCCGTTGAAGGGGATCTTCACGGTTTCCAAGGACGACCCCTGGGACGTCACAGACGGCGACTTCCTGCCGAACGGTGACCTTCTGCTGCTGGAGCGCCGATTCAGCTTCATCGGCGGCGTCGGCATGCGCATCCGGCTCATCGACGGCAATACGATCCGCCCCGGTGCGGTCGTCGACGGCGAGGTGCTGATCGAGGCCGACATGAGTGCGGAGATCGACAATATGGAAGGTCTCGACATCATCCGCGGGCCGGAGGGCGACACGCGGATCATCCTCGTTTCCGACGACAACCGCTCGTTCCTGCAGCGCAACCTGATGCTGGAGTTCCGGCTGACACGTTGAGCATCAGCCGGGTTTGATCGGGAGGATCAGTTGGTCGCCTTTGCCGGCGGCATGGGCTTCAGCACGGTCATCAGAGCGCCGTAGGGCAGAAGCATGACGAAGCCGACCAGGATCTTCACCACGAGATCGCCGAGGGCCCAGGAAATCCAGCGCGGTGCGTCCAACGACAGGATGCCCAGGAGCGGCGCCCATTCGATCGCGAACGGCTCGTTGGGGCCAAGCACTGCGAAGGCCGGTGCGAAGGCGAGCGAGAAAAACAGCGCTGTATCAATCGTCGAACCGACCAGCGATCCCGCCAGCGGTGCCTGCCACCAGGTCTGGCGGCGCAGACGGTTGAAGACGGAGATATCGAGGAGCTGGCCGAACAGGAAGGCCGTTCCCGACGCCATGGCGATGCGCGGCATCGAGGTCCAGAAGGACACGGCGACGCCGACAACGAAACCGGCCAGCACCACGCGTCGGGCAATCGACGGGCCGAACTGTCGGTTGGTGAGATCGGTGACGAGGAAGGCGATGGGGTAGGTGAAGGCGCCCCAGGTCAGCAGATCGCCGAGCGCGATCCCGAACAGGGATCCGGACAGCGGAAACTGGACGGCGAAGTTGGAGGCGACGACGATGGCCGCCATCAGAAGTGCGTAGACGGATGTATAGCGAAGGTATCGCATTTTTTTACCCTGGGTGATGCCACCAGCTGGATTTGATGAAGGTCACGAGAAAGGGCCTGTCCGGTTTCCCGTCAAGCCCTTCTCAGAACCGGTGATAGTCTAAAAGCTTAGGCCGCAGCGACAGTTGCGACTTCGGCAGTCTTCTTGACGATCTGGCGGCGCAGCAGGCGGGCGCGCTGCGACAGGTCGGTTTCGCTGGCCTTCAGGAGGAAAGCGTCGAGGCCGCCGCGGTGCTCGACCGAGCGCAGGGCGTGTGCCGAGACGCGCAGGCGATAGCGCTGACCGAGAGCGTCGGAAATCAGTGTGACCTGGCACAGGTTCGGCAGGAACCGGCGACGGGTCCTGTTGTTGGCGTGGCTGACATTGTTGCCCGTCTGGACGCCCTTGCCGGTCAATTCGCACATACGTGTCATGATACACCTTTGTTCTTATGCAATCGGATGGTACTTCCAGGCAATGCCCGGCGCGCCGATCCAACTGGTCTGATTGGAAAGTTGCGGTTCTATAGTCAGTGCGGTCGTCTGCGTCAAGCCAAACCTTGTGTTTGATCCTTGAGAATGTGCGCAGGTACGGCGACGATGGCTCTTTCCTGCCATAGTGGACAGTATATATGATGGCAAGGGAGAGACATGATGTCCTTCCCTCTCCCTTGGAGACTACCCCATGCTCGAACGCCGCCGATCGTTTATGGCAGCCGCAGTCGTCGCGCTCCTCTTTGCCGGACCTGCCGGCACGGCGGGCATCCGGCATGTCAGTGAATACGATATCTCGCTCGGCATCCTGCCGATCGCCAAGGCCTCGTTCGCCAGCGAATTCGGCGGCAGCGACTATCGCATCTCCGGGAGCTTCCGGTCCTGGGGACTTGCGGAACTGATCACCAAGATTTCCGCCGAAACGACGGTCAGCGGCCGCAAGCGCGGCGATCGGCTGGAGGCGGAGCGCTACAATCTCGTCTACACGACGGGCAAGCGGACGCGCGTCTACGACGTTACCTACCGCAATGGCAATGTCACCCAGTCCGTCATGAAGCCGGAGCCGAAGGCGCGGCCGGAGAACTGGGTTCCGGTCACCGAGGCGGACCTGCGCTCGGTGCTGGACCCCTTAAGCGGGCTGATCTTCGCCGGCGATTCCAAGGTCTGCCCCAGCCGACTGAAGATCTACGACGGCGAGTCCCGCATGGATCTGGTGCTGACGCCCAAGGGCCGGAGGGCTTTCTCGACTGATGGGTTCGAAGGCGAGGCGATCGTCTGCGAAATCCAGTATGTGCCGAAATCCGGCTTTCGTCGCGGCCGCAGCGATATCGAGCATCTCAAGAAGACACCGATGGAGATCTGGTTTGCCAAGGCGCAGTCGGTGAATGTATATGCCCCGGTCTACGCTCGCATTCCAACGAGCATGGGTGATGTCTATGTAAAGGCCGCAAAATACGGCGGCTGACCGGGGCGACAGCCCTTAAGGGGGCTGTGTGACACTTCGCGGCACGCTGATCGGCTTTACCGCCATCCTGATGTGGTCCCTGCTGGCGCTGATGACCGCGGCCTCGGGTGGCATGCCGCCCTTCCAGCTTTCGGCCATCACCTTCGCGATCGGCAGTCTGCCGGGACTTGTTCTGTTGGCGGCAAAACCCCAGCGCATAAGGTTGCTCCGGCAGCCTGCGAAAGTCTGGCTGACCGGCATTCTCGGGCTCTTCGGCTATCACTTCCTCTACTTCACGGCCCTGCGCAATGCGCCGGCCGTGGAAGCCGGACTGATCGCCTACCTCTGGCCACTGTTCATCGTGGTCGGATCGGCGCTTCTTCCGGGCGAGCGGCTGCGCTGGTACCATGTCGCGGGCGCGCTCGCGGGTCTGGCGGGGACCATCGCAATCGTCTCGCGCAACGGATTGGCCTTCGACGAGCGTTATCTGCTCGGATACGGGGCCGCCTTCCTCTGCGCCTTTACCTGGTCCGGCTATTCGCTTCTTACCCGCCGCTTCGATCGCGTCTCCACCGATGTGGTCACCGGCTTCTGCTTGGCCACCTCGCTGCTGTCGCTGCTTTGCCACCTCGGCTTCGAGACCACGGTGTGGCCGGCCGATGCCGGCGAATGGGTGGCGATCGTGGGGCTTGGCCTGCTCCCGGTCGGCGCTGCCTTCTATGCCTGGGACTACGGCGTCAAGAATGGCGACATCCAGATCATCGGCGCGGCAAGCTATGCGGCGCCCCTGTTGTCGACGCTGATCCTGGTTGCCAGCGGCTTTGCCGAACCGGACTGGCAGATCGCACTCGCCTGCCTGCTGATCACCGGCGGCGCCGTGCTGGTGGCACGCGACATGTTTGGCCGGCGCGGCCCCGCCGAGGCAACGCCGGCGCAGTGAATTTCAGGCGCTGCCCGGCTTCCAGTCCGGCGGCGCCATCTCGAAGGCGGCGAAGTCAAAGCCGGGCGCCACGGTGCAACCCACCAGCGTGAAGCGGCCCATCGGTTCTGCCGCCTGCCAGGCATCTGCCGGCACGATCGCCTGCGGGCGTTCGCCCTGCGCCAGATTTATCCCCAGGACGAGGGTCTCCACCTGCTCCCCATCGTGCGAGATCATCAGCCGAAGCGGCTCGCCGGCGTAGAAATGCCAGGCTTCCGACGCATCCCGGACGCGGTGCCAGTGGGAGCGTTCTCCCGCCTGCAACAGATAATAGATGGCGGTGGAATGACCACGTGGGCCGCCATGGCCGTCGCGGAAGGTCTCGACATACCAGCCGCCCTCCGGATGGCGCTGCATGCCCAAGGTTTGGATGATGTCTTCCGCCGTCATCCTAGAAATTGTCCTTGCGCTTGCGGATCTCCGCAAAGACCTCCTCGTTCGACTTGGTTTCCATCAGCAGGGTGCGGCGGATCGCCGGATCGTTGGGGCGCAGGAAGGGATTGGTTTCCTTCTCCAGCCTGATGGTCGTCGGAATGGTGAACCTCCCGGCTGCCCGAGCCGCCTCGATCTCCCGCACCCTGTCCTGCAGGCGGAGATTGTCGGGATCGATGCTGATGGCAAAGCGGGCATTGGAGAGCGTGTATTCATGCCCGAAATAGACGGCCGTTTCGTCGGGCAGGGCCGCGAGCTTCTGCAGCGAGTGCCACATGTCGGCGGCGGGGCGCTCGAAGAGGCGCCCGCAACCCAGCGCAAACAGGGTGTCGGCGGCAAACAGGATCTTGTCGTCGGGAAAGTGGTAGCAGATGTGCCCGGCGGTGTGTCCCGGCGTCTCGATGACTCGGACCGTGTGGCTGCCGAACTGGAACTCGTCGCCCTCCATCACCGAGTTGTCGAGTCCGGGGATTGCCACGGCCTCGTTGACCGGGCCAATGATCTCGAGGTCGAATTTTTCCTTCAGACCGAGATTTGCCTCGACGTGGTCGGTGTGGTGGTGGGTCGTCAGGATATGGCTGAGCCGCCAGCCGCGGCGGACAAGCGCGTCAAGGATCGGCTGCTCCTCGGGAGCATCGATCGTTGCCGTCAGCCCCGTCTCCGGATCATGGACAAGCACACCGTAGTTGTCGCTACGGCATTGAAAGACTTCGATCTCCAGTGACTTCATGAGGCTCCCTCCTTGCAGACATTGGCATCAGAACAATGTAGAGGTCGTGCCGTTGATCTCCAACCGCCGTCACGCAGCTTTTTTGCCATGCAAACCGATATCGTCGATCTCCGCGAGTTCTATCATTCCGCCCTCGGCCGACTGGCCGAGCGGTCGATCACGCTGGCGCTGTCGTCGCTGTGGACGCGGTTGCCGGAGGAGCGGCTGGTGGGGCTCGGTTACGCCGTGCCCTATCTGGAGCGGTTCCGGGCCGATACCGAACGAACCTTCGCCTTCATGTCGGCGGGACAGGGGGCGGTCAACTGGCCGGTCGGCGAACGGTCAACGACGGCATTGGTGTTCGACGAGGAACTGCCGCTGCCGGATTCTTCGGTGGACCGGGTGCTGATGGTGCATTCCCTGGAGTTTGCGGAAAATCCGCGCGAGACGCTGAAGGAGCTCTGGCGGGTGCTGGCGCCCGGCGGGCGGCTGGTGATCGTCGTGCCGAACCGCCGCGGCGTCTGGGCGCGGATGGAGCATACGCCCTTCGGCTCCGGCAGGCCCTATTCGCGCGGACAGCTCATCGGGCTCCTGCGCGAAACGCACTTCACGCCGGCGGCCAGTGCCGATGCCCTGTTCTTTCCGCCATCGCGGATCCGCATGGTGCTGAAATTCCGCAACGTGCTGGAGCGGATGGGCCGACGCTTCTGGCCGGTCTTCTCCGGCGTCATCATCGTGGAGGCCCAGAAGCGGCTCTACCAAGGGCTGCCGGTTGCCGCGCGGGCCTCGCGTCGCGTCTTCGTGCCGGTGCTCGCGCCGCAGGGCGTGCCGACCACACGGGCTGCGGCAAAGGCGCCCCGCGCCGGGGGCTGACCCTCGACAAAGCCGTCGTTCGGCATTAATGCCGATGGATCATCCGTCGTTACCTGCACCCTTCCAGAAGGTCGATCCCATGAGCATCGTCGTCACCGAGCCTGTTCCGCGTCCGGGTATCCTGGACATCGCCGCCTATGTGCCCGGCAAGGAACATGCGCCGGGCGTGGCGCGGGTCTTCAAGCTTTCCGCCAACGAGACGCCGCTCGGCGCCAGCCCCAAGGCCATCGAGGCCTTCAAGGCGGCAGCAGGCCACCTCGAGATCTATCCTGACGGTCTGGCAACGGAACTGCGCGAGGCGATCGGATCCGTGCATGGATTGAATGTCGCCAACATTCTGTGCGGCAACGGCTCGGACGAGCTGCTCGGCCTGCTCTGCCACGTCTATCTCGGCGCCGGCGACGAGGCGGTCATCACTGAGCACGGCTTCCTCGTCTACAAAATCCAGATCATGGGTGCCGGTGCCAATCCCGTCATCGTCAGGGAGAAGAACGCCACGGTCGATGTCGACGCCATTCTGGCGGCCGTCACCGAGAAGACGAAACTCGTCTTCATCGCCAACCCCGGCAACCCGACGGGCACCTATGTCCCCGTCTCGGACATCCGCCGCCTGCACGCGGG
>JBKBXP010000194.1:0-6420 GCA_046314035.1 Pseudorhizobium sp.
ACGTCGTGCATCAGGTCGCGAATGCCTATGGCAAGACGGCAACCTTCATGCCGAAGCCGATCTACGGCGACAATGGCTCGGGCATGCACGTCCACCAGTCGATCTGGAAGGACGGCAAGCCAACCTTCGCCGGCGACGAATACGCAGGCCTCTCGGAAAGCTGCCTCTTCTACATCGGCGGCATCATCAAGCACGCCAAGGCGATCAACGCCTTCACCAACCCGTCGACCAACTCCTACAAGCGTCTCGTTCCCGGCTATGAAGCACCGGTGCTGCTGGCCTACTCGGCCCGCAACCGCTCCGCCTCCTGCCGTATCCCCTTCGGAACAGGTCCGAAGTCGAAGCGCGTCGAAGTCCGGTTTCCCGATGCGACGGCCAACCCCTACCTCGGGTTCGCTGCCATGCTGATGGCTGGCCTTGATGGCATCAAGAACAAGATCCACCCGGGCAAGGCCATGGATAAGGATCTTTACGACCTGCCGCCGAAGGAACTGAAGAAGATCCCGACGGTCTGCAGCTCGCTGCGTGAAGCGCTGGAAAACCTTGACCGGGACCGCAAGTTCCTGACCGCGGGCGGCGTCTTCGACGACGACCAGATCGACGCCTACATCGAACTGAAGATGCTGGACGTCATGCGCTTCGAAATGACGCCGCATCCCGTCGAATTCGACATGTACTACTCGGCCTGAGCCTGCCGTCACATGACACATCTGCGGCGGGCCTTGGCCCGCCGTTTTTGTCTTCAACAGCGTGACGACGGCCGATGGGATCGCCTCTGCGAAGCTTTCCGCGAGGTCATCTCCGGCTTTTGGAGCCAATTGCGGCGTGCCGCGTTCCTCTTGCACCATCCCCTTGATGTGCCGAGGCTTTGTTCCCACATCAGGATGCGAAAGGAAATCGCACCATGAAACAACGAAACGCCAAGTTCACCATCGGAGAAGTGGTTCGCCACAAGGTATTTCCGTTCCGTGGCGTCGTGTTTGATGTGGATCCGGAATTTGCCAATTCCGAGGACTGGTGGAATGCCATTCCTGCCGAGATCCGTCCAAGCAAGGACCAGCCGTTCTACCACCTGCTGGCGGAGAACGATGATACGGAATACGTGGCCTATGTCTCCGAGCAGAACCTCGAGCATGACGGGAGCGAACTCCCGCTTCGCAATCCTCAGGTCTACCAGATCTTCGACGAGGGCCCATCCGGCCAGCTGAAGCCGAAGATGATCATGGCCCATTAGCCGGTAGAACAGACAGCCTAAAAGCAAAACAGCGCCGCGGAAACCGCAGGCGCTGTTTTCATATCGAGAGGCGACCCGAACAGATCGCCTGGAGAGTTTTACTGGCCCTGCTTGGCAGCGTTCTGGGCTTCTTCCAGCTTCTTGCGGGCCTCCTCGGCCTTCTTCTGCATGCTTTCCTGCAGGCTGCGCTGGCTTTCGGCAAGCTGCGACTGCGAGATCGGTTCGCCGTCAAAGGCGCCCGTGAAGCCGTTCAGCGAAATGTTGATCGGGTTCGGCGCGCGGCGGAAGTTGATCGAGGTGAACACGACCTCCCCGCCCCGCTTCAGGCTTGCGATCATTGCATCCGTCAGCGGCACTTCTGCTGTGCACTTGTCGGGCAGGCAGACGGCGTAGTCGAGCTTCTGGCCCTGGCCGCCATCGATCTGCATCACGACGCCTGGCGCGATCAGTCGCGCTGTCGGCACGGAAACCTGAAGGATCTTCCGGTTTACCTTGCCTTCGACGGTGATCAGTCCGACCGCCGTGATCAGCTGACCGTTCTGGGCCACGTTGACGTTCTGAACCACGCAGAGGTCGCTGTCGTCCTGCTTGGTGCAGGTCTTGAACCAGCCGAGCGGCGGAGCGCCCGGTGCTCCGGCTGCGGGAGCCGCATCCTGCGCCAGCGCCATCGTCGGGGCCGAAGCGCCTGCGAGCGAAAGTGCGAGCGCGGACATGGTCATCCGCAGAACGTTGTTTGCCTTGAGTTTCATGACGAATCGGTCTCCTGAAATCCGTTCGGGTACGGTTTCAACCGTCCTCCTTCGGGTGCCCTACTGCGTTCCACCTGTCGGCGAAATGAGGCATTTGAATGACCCCGTGCGCTCGCCAATTTTGTTACATCGGCGTGGGGGGGATATCCAGTCCTTGACTGACGTTTTTTTGATTGCATCCTGTGCACGCTTGGCTCTAGGCCTCGGCTAGATGGTTGGTGAGGCTCGTCCGTTGCAGTATTTTGCAGCGAATCACGACCCCTTACGCGAAGGATCGCTCATGCGCCGCCTCCTGCCCCTTCTTTTCCTCGTTGCGTTTGCAGCACCTGCGACCGCCGAGCCGCGGCATGGCATTGCGATGCACGGGGAGCCGATGCTTCCGGCGGACTATGCGCATTTTCCGTATGTGGATGCGGACGTCAAGAAGGGCGGCAGCGTCCGCTACGGCGTCGTCGGCACGTTCGACAGTCTCAATCCCTTCATCCTCAAGAGCATGCGCACGACGGCGCGCGGCGTCTGGGATCCGCAGTTCGGCCATCTGGTCTTCGAGCCGCTGATGCAGCGCTCGGCCGACGAGCCCTTCTCGCTTTATGGGCTGCTGGCGCAGACGGTGGAGATGGACAAGGAGCGCAGCTTCATCCAGTTCAACCTCAACCCCGACGCCAAGTGGTCAGACGGCAAGCCGGTGACGCCCGAAGACGTGATCTTCACCTTCGAGCTTCTGCGCGACAAGGGACGCACGCCGTTCAGCAATCGGCTGACGCCTGTCGCCAGGATGGAGAAGGTCGGCGAGCGAAGCGTCAGGTTCACGTTCAACGAGAAGTCCGACCGGGAGTTTCCGCTGATCCTGGCGACCGCGACACCGATCCTGCCCAAGCATGCGACCAATGCGGCGACCTTCGACCAGTCGTCGCTGCAGCCTCCCATCGGCTCCGGGCCCTATAGCGTGAAGTCGCTGAGACCCGGCGAGCGCATCATCTTCGAGCGCGACCCGGAATACTGGGGCCGAGACGTCCCTGCAAAGATCGGCTTCGACAACTACGACGAAATTTCCGTCGAGTACTTCCTGCAGCAAAACACCCTTTTTGAGGCCTTCAAGAAAGGGGTCGTGGATATCTATCCGGAGGGCAGCCCCACCCATTGGGCCCGCGCCTATGATTTCCCGGACGTCGCAAACGGCGCGGTGGTGAAGGACACCTTCCAGCCGGAACTGCCGACCGGCATGCTCGGTTTCGTCTTCAACACCCGCCGCGCGCTGTTTGCAGATCCGGAGGTTCGCGAGGGGTTGGCCCTTGCCTTCGACTTCGAATGGGCAAATCGGAACCTGTTCGAGGGGGCTTATTCGCGCACGGAAAGTTTCTGGCAGAACTCCTCCCTCTCCGCTCTCGGCACCGCGGCCGACGATCGCGAGCTTGCGATCCTCGGCACAGCCAGGGACAGCATGGATCCTGCGATCCTCGACGGATCCTACCGCGTACCCCAGACGGACGCTTCCGGCGGCGACCGCACCATCCTGCGCCGCGTCGTCGACCTTCTGAAAGAGGGCGGCTACACGATCCAGAACGGCAGGATGTCGGACCAGTCCGGCAATCCGTTGCGGTTCGAGATCATGACCCAGAACCAGGATCAGGAAAAGCTGGCGATCGCCTACCAGCGGACCCTGCGGATGATCGGCGTCGAGGTCAGCATCCGCACCGTCGACGACGCACAGTACCAGTCCCGCTCGGTTTCCTTCGACTATGACGTCATCGTCAAGTCCTACCCCTCCTCGCTCTCGCCCGGGATCGAGCAGGTCGGGCGCTGGGGTTCCGTCTCCCGTGACCGCGAGGGCAGCAACAATTTTGCCGGCGTTGCGGATCCCGCCATCGACCGGGCGATCGACGCAATGCTCGGCGCCCGCAGCCGCGAGGACTTCGAGGCGGCCGTGCGGGCCTACGACAGGCTGCTGATTTCGGGCCACTACCTCGTTCCGCTCTATCATGTGGCGGAACAATGGGTAGCGCGGCGCAGCTACATCGGCTATCCAGACGTCACACCCCTCTACGGCTACCAACTCCCCGTCTGGTTCGACAGGCGGGCGCAGGACTGAGCCAGTTCGAAACGGCGAAAGCCATCATCAGGAAAGGATGCGGCCATGGAACGCGTCACCATCGATGTCGTGTCCGACGTGGTCTGCCCTTGGTGCTATCTCGGCAAGGCGCGGCTGGAACTTGCGATTGCCGAGGTGCAGGACGAGGTCGGCGTGATCGTCAACTGGCGGCCCTATCGGCTCGACCCGGATGCGACGAGCGACGGCGCCGATTACCGCAGCCACCTGGTTGCGAAATTCGGCAGCGCCGAGCGCCTCGATCAGATGCAGGACACCCTGCGTGCGCACGGCCGTGAGATCGGCGTCGATTTCCAGTTCGAAAACATCAAGGTCCGCGCCAATACGCTGGACGCGCATCGTCTGCTGCACTGGGCGCTGATCGAGGGCCACAAACTGCAGGACCGTGTGGCGACCGCCCTGTTCAAGGCGCACTTCGAAGACGGCCTGAACATCGCCGACCGCGACGTGCTGGTGCAGATCGCCGAATCCTGCGGCCTGGATCCGGAGGTCATTGGTGCCTTGCTTGCCTCGGATGCGGACAAGGACACCGTGCTGGAGGAAATCGAATCGGCCCAGAAAATGGGCGTCAACGGCGTGCCCTTCCTGATCTTCGACGGACAATATGCCGTCAGCGGCGCGCAGGAGCCGGATGCTCTCGCCAGCGCCCTGCGCGACATCGCCAACATGAAGGCGGAAGCTCGCAAGGGCATGATCTGACGGAGGCGGCGGATGTCGACCGACCATACCCTGAAGGGCATCCTCTTCGCCTTCGCAGCCTTCGCCGCCTTTTCCTTCAGCGACGCCGCAGTCAAGATGATCGAAGGGGCGCTCAGTTCCTTCGAGATGGCCTTCCTGGGCGCCGTCTTCGGCCTGGCCGGCCTGCCCTTCCTGATGAAGCGCGGCGACCACGCCCTCGACATGCTGCGGACGACGAACCGGCCGCTCTGGCTGCTCCGGGCATTTTCGGCGGCCTTCGGCACGATCAGCAGCGTCACCGCCTTTACCCATTTGCCGATGGCGGAAGCTTTTGCGCTGATCTTCCTGCTGCCCTCCTTCGTCACGATCATGTCGGTGCTTTTCCTGAAAGAGACGGTCGGGATCAAACGCTGGAGCGCCGTCGCCATCGGCTTCATCGGAGTCATGATCGTCCTGCGCCCCGGCTTCCGGGAGCTCTCGATCGGCCATGTCGGGGCGGTGTTTGCGGGCCTCAGCGGCGCGATCTCCATCGTCGTCTACCGCGCCATCGGCCCGACGGAGAAAAGTGTGTCGCTCTATGGCGCCGGCGTCATCGGATCGCTGGTTGTCTGCGGACTTCTGATGCTGCCGAGCTTCGTCTGGCCGACGGCCGGGCAGTGGCTGATGCTGGCGGGCTACGGCCTGCTGGCGGCGCTCGCGACCATTCTGCTGATGCATGCCACCAGCTATGCCCCCGCAGCCCTGGTAGGCCCGACCCAGTACAGCCAGATGCTCTGGGCCGTTCTCTTCGGCTACCTAATCTTCGGAGACACCGTCGACCTGCCGATGGTTCTCGGCATCCTCCTGATCATCGGCTCGGGCCTGCTGACGCTGGCCCGGGAACGCGCCCGTGGCGTGCCCCTGCCCCCGGCCGTTGCCGCCGATCCGCAAGGCAATGCCATGGCGGCCATCGAGGACCCTTCGGACCGCTGATCAGGCCGCCTGTTTTGCAAGTTCCGCGATCTGCTTCATCACCTGGGCGGCGGTGGTCAGCCGCTTTTCCGGCGTCGGCAGATCGCGCATCAGGAACACGCTCTGGTCGGGACGGATCTTTGCCATGGTGCCCTGCTTGGCGATATAGCCGACGAGGCCCGCGGGGTTCGGGAACTGCTTGTCGCGGAAGGTGATCACCAGTCCCTTCGGACCGGCATCAAGCTTCTCCACATTGGCCGTGCGGCAGAGCGACTTGACGTAGACCACCTTCATCAGGTTCTGGACCTCGACCGGCAGCGGACCGAACCGATCGATCATCTCGGCGCCGATCCCGTCGATCTCCGCCAGCTCCTTCAGTTCGCCAAGACGACGGTAGAGGCCCATGCGCAGGTGCAGGTCGGGAACATAGGTCTCGGGGATCATCACGGTGATGCCGACCGAGATCTGCGGCGACCAGCCGGTGTCGAGGATCTCGTCGTCGCCGCGCACTTCCGCCACGGCCTCCTCGAGCATCTGCTGGTAGAGCTCGAAACCGACCTCCTTGATGTGCCCGGACTGTTCCTCGCCCAGAAGATTGCCGGCGCCGCGGATGTCGAGATCGTGGCTGGCCAGCTGGAAGCCGGCGCCGAGCGTGTCGAGCGACTGCAGCACCTTGAGCCGCCGTTCGGCCATCGTCGTCA
>JBKBXP010000195.1:0-6332 GCA_046314035.1 Pseudorhizobium sp.
GCAGAAAGAACTTTTCGTCGTGGGTTGAAGCCGCTGCCCAGCGCGCCGGTCGTTAAAGGCGAGATCGATCATGTCCTACGTTACCGAATCTGAGGTCCGGGCTGCCGCTGCTCGTGCGAAAGCAGCTACGTTCAAGTCTGCGGGCATTTTGTTGCGCGAATCGCGTGACACATACCAATCTTCCTTCGATGTATTCCTGTCGCATTCTTTCATGGATCAGGAACTTGTCCTTGGAGCGAAGCAACTGCTCGAGGAAAAGGGGTTGTCCGTCTATGTCGACTGGATCGACGATCCGCTGCTAGACCGTACCGCCGTAACGCGGGCGACCGCCGAGAAGATCAGAGGGCGGATGCGACAGTGCCGGACGCTGCTCTATCTGCATTCGGCGAATGCCACCAAGTCCAAGTGGTGTCCGTGGGAATTGGGCTATTTCGATGCCTTCACCCATCCGTCCCGGCGCGTTTTCATTTTCCCCGTCACCGCTGCGGATCGATCCTATACGAGCCAGGAATATCTCAATCTCTATGATACGGTCGACATGGCTTCGATCGGCGTGGCTACACGCAGGCGCGATGATATCAGGGTCAAGGGCGCGGATAGTAGCTTCAGAGCGTGGAGCGTTGCCGCCTGATCGATCATCCCTTGAGCTTTTCGGTAATGGCGAGGGCGGCATCGGGAGGCGGGTAGAGTCGGCCTTCTTCGCCATGGCGGCACACGGGCTGCCATTATCGGAGGTAGAAAGGTCTACCTTTCTTCCCGGGCTGGCAGGTGAGGACGGATGGCGGCCCAGAGGGGGCCGCATTCACTCCACCACCAATCCCGCTGATGCTCGAGACATACAGGGTGTCGGGTGTTCGGTTCGCCCTTGCCGTGATGCTGGGGTTCTCGCGTCACGATGACCGGCGCCCAGCCAAACTGGTCGCCGGAGATGTCGATCGTCAGCCCGTTCCACTCGAGCCACGCATGGGAGTGACGCCAGCCGCCGATATCGTCCGACGCATCCTGATTGACGTAATCGGCGGTGATCCCCAGCCGCTCGATCAGGTAGCGGCCAAGCAGCTCCGCGGCATGTCCGCAGGCTCCCCTTGGGTATGTGATATGCTTCAGCGCCCACGGTTCGGGTCCGGCGGCATCGATAGCCGCTCGGAAATCGCGAGCAGCTTGCTCGACCTCGGCATCTGTGGGGGGCATCATTACAACCTCACGGATGATCGCCGATCGGCTCATGTTAGCCAGGCTGCGGCGCTACATTTATCTGCTACGTATGTATGTACGGGGGGTGTTGACGGTCTTTCAACTTATTCCTAGCTAGGAAGCTCGAAAGCTACCGAGGTGAGAACGGCCTCCTCACACGCCACGTAAGTGGCAAAGTAGGCGAAAGCCGAAGGGATGCGGGAATTTGGCGCCCCGCCGATAGCTTCTGAAAGCCCCGCCCGTGCGGGGCTTTCTAGTTTCTAGGCTGGCTGGATGAAGCCCTTTCGCAGTCGACGCTCCAGCTTGTTCCGGTCGATCGGATAGGTGCTGGCGACGATATAGCGCCCCGCCTTGTCCAACCTTAGCTTGATCGCCACAAGGATGATCGCCTGTTCCTGCGGAATTTCGCCGATCAGCTCAAACCCGTCATTCTGACCAGGTGCTTGCCCGATATAGTCGGGATTTGCGACGATCTGCCCTACGTACTGGCGGCACAGCTCAAAATCATCGGGATGCCGCATCTGAGAATGGCTCTGTGCGCGAACCGAGAAATGGGCGCCCGCTGCAATCAGGCTCGAGCCAAGAACGCCGTTGATCTTGGCAACCGGCAAAGGGCCAAGATCGAGCGCGACAATCGCTGCCGGCTTATCGGCTTCAGCATCACTCATTGAACGACCCTACCGAGCCGCAGGATCGTTGCGCACAAGCGCCGCGGGATTTTCGCGGAGGAGTTCCGCAATCGGATCGGGAAGGATGAACCAAGTGGGGATGCCACGGCTCTGGGGATTGCCAAGCCCCTGAAACTTTTCGCCCTGATCGCCGCCATTCCAGCGAACGCCTGTCGCCGGTTGACCATCCCACAACATGTTGGCGACGGCGTAGTCGCCCTCGCCACCGTCGAAGATCACGTCGAGCCTTTCGACCCGCCCTTTGGGCGACGTAACCATGCGCGGATCAATATAAGCCATATCGCTACCTCCTTCAGCCACACGTATGTATGTACGTATTCGTAATCAAGGGGGTGCGCAGTTGGGGGTCAGCTCCTTGCTCGGAGAAGCCCGCCGGACACGTCATTGAACTCGTAGAAATCCGGGTTCCGCTCGGCAACCAGCGCCATCAGGTCGTCCAGGAGCTGATTGATCGGGATTTCCGTTTCAGGCTCGCCCACGGCGAATGCGCGGATGCTCGAGGCGTTCGGATTGGCTTCGACCAAGATGAGGTAGAAGCGTTCGAACTGCTCGTCCCGATCATAGGGATCGCGTCGCCCGGTAAACAGCTTGAGGCGCTGGTGAGCGTTGAGGAACGTTGAGCGCCGGCGAGGTGTAGCACCACCCTCCCGCACATGATCGTGCTCGGCACCGGCATCGAGGAAGAACAGGCCGGCGAGGACGGCGTAAGGAAATCGCCGGTGCAGGGTCACCGCCTCGATCAGCATGTCGCCGCGTCGGTTGGTGAGATTTTTCTGGAAATTGCGGGTGCGGCTGTCGCGGAAGTTGATCGTCTTGATCGATATGCCGAGCAGCAGGCCGGATTCTTCGGTCGCCCAAGTCACGTCGACCTTCTTGGCGCCGATACCGCCAGCCATCCGGCGTTCGGCGCCTGACCCACCCAGCTCGCCCGGTTCGGCCGGACGGGCTTCCTTGCAACCGCGGCGTCGCAGCTCGGCACCGATCGTATTGGCGACGGCGGCCGACATGGCTTCGCTGTATGCCTTCTTCGTGTCCGAAGAGGCAGTGTCGTCGGGTTTGGGCTGCAACGATCGGAGCGCTGCGTCGATCGCCTTCTCAATCGGTGACACGTTCGCTCCTGCTACGGGTGATACGACGCTGGAACAGCAGATCGCGGGCACCGCGGAGGCCAGCGACTTCCACGGTGCTCAGGCCGAGGTGTCGCTCGAGGATGATGGTATCGACAAGATCGATCGCGCGCTGCGGCTTCGCACTACGCAACGCTCGCCCGATCTGCGGTCGGATTGCTCGCAGCTCGTCGGCGACGGCCTCGAGGGTGGCCGATGATGGCACTGGGAGCCGGTCAGCCTCCTTGGGTTCGTGCTTCAGCATGCCGCCGCCGTAGGCACGACCGACGACTTCGGCGCCCAACAGCGTCGCCGAGTTGAGACAGGCAAGCGGCAGCAGCTCGCGGCCGATCGCGCGCACTGTGGGCTTCAGCTTCACGCCATATAGCGAGTTGAGGAGCTGGGCGTCGGCATCGTTTGTGATGAGACGTGGACGATCATGGTTCATGTAGGTGAACAGCAGATCGGGCCGTTCCACTATCGGCACCCGCCACCACGGCGAGCGGACACGGCATTTGTAAGCGTGATGGACGCCGGTGGCTTCGCCGTGCGCGATATAGGCGCGTGCCGCTGCGCTTGGCTTCGCACCAGGTGCGAACAGGAAGCAGCGCTTGCCCTCCTTGGCCAGCTCTTCCCACGCCGCCTGCCCGAAGGTCAGGCCACGTAGGTGCTTCGACCCCGGCGGTGAGATTGCCAGCAGCTCGCTGGCCTTCAGCTTGAGGCGAGCAATGTCGCTGCGGCTGAGCGAGAAGAAGTCGTTGTTGCCGGTGACCGCGCCCAGATAAGTTTCGCCCCAGTCGAGCAGCGTCGCGAAGCTCGATCCTTCTGTCAGGCGTGCATATATGTCGAGCGCCGCGGCCGGCAGGAGGGCTGGCGTCCATTTCTGATCGCCGGAAGGCGCATAGCCGATCCAGGAATTGGCGCAGATGCGCTCGAGGTCGGAGATATTGCGCGCCTGATAGACTTCGAAGCTGGGAGCCCCGCCCGTTCCTTCCGCAAGGAGCAGTACCACCTCCTCGAGCACGTCCGGGAACACCAGCTCTTCGAACAGGACCAGGCGTACCTTGGCGAAGCGGGACAGCAGGAAGCGGCGGACCTGTGCGGCATAATTGACGGTCAGCAATTCGGCCGGAAGCACCAGGCCGAGCCGGCCACCTTCGTTCAGGAAGTCGGAGGCGTGGATGGTGAACGCCGCCCAAGAGCTGGCGAGGCCGGTCAGTCGCACCCCCTGCGCGAGCGCCGCCTGGAGGCTTTTGGCTCGAGCGTCGCCGGTGAATTGCTGATACCGAACGTAGGGAGGGTTGCCGATCACGGCATCGAACTTCGCCGCTGGCGGTGCTTGGTCGAAGAAGTCGCCGACAGCGACCCTTCCCTCGACCTTGTGCCTCGAGAGCTGCGCGAGTGCGGCTTGAGCCGAAGCGTCATGGATTTCGATGCCGTGGAGCTGATCCGCTAGGTTTGGCGAGGCGCCGAGGCTACGCAGCCGTTCGATCGCTGGCAGCAGGAAAGCGGCATCGCCGCACGACGGTTCGAGCACGGTGTCTGTGTCGGTGCGGATCGCCCAATCGGCAATGAAGCGGGCGAGCGCCGGCGGGGTGAAGAATGCCCCTCGGGCCTTCCGCAGCGCCGGTGTGTCCATGCCTTCTTCAACCCCTCGTAACGTCGGCACCTAGCCGCGGTAATCAGATATGCCGGCTAGCATACGTTCTACTTGCGTTCCAATGGTGGTGAACAAATATACCCCACCTATGCGTGATGACAGCCGATCAGCTCGAGGCGCTGTGGGAGGCATGGGCGACCTATAGGAGGGTGCGATGGCAATGGACGTGCATATCAGCAACATCAGCGGGCACGGCGACGCCGAAAAGGAGTACGTCTATATCAAGGTCGATAATGACTGCGATATCGGCCACTATCTGCTTGGCGATACGACCTACACGGCTGAAGGCTCGGTTTCCAACAAGCTCCGCCATATCTACTGGTTTCCAGACAAGAAGGTGAAAGCTGGCGACGTTGTCGTGCTCAGGACCGGAAAGGGCACGAACACGTCAGAGAAGATGGACGATGGTCATACCAAGCATCGCTTCTACTGGCAGCTTGAATCTGCTGTTTGGAACAATGACGGCGATGCGGCAGTGCTTCTCCGAGCGCCGGAATGGAAGCACCGTAAGGTCAAATAACCCCAGAGAGAAACGCACATGCAGCCGACTACGAAGAGTGTTGAGGTTAAAACCCACTTTGGGCATCGCGTACAGGTCATTCAAGTGCAGCATTGGATCGATGCGTCATCAAAGGACGATCCTCATGGGCGTATGCCTGGACGCAAAGAGCTGCGGACCGCTGGAGGCCAAGGCATTGCGTTCGATGGATCGGTCTTCACCCTTCCGAATGGCGATACCTTCGACCCGCCTGCCTGACAAAGCGGTCTGCTGGACACTCGCAAGGCATGACGACAGGCAGGAATTATCCTCGCTTTCCGGGATCGATCCGTCGTTTTGACGATCAATTATTCTCGCTTTTGTTCAGGATTTATCGTCATTGAAGCTACTGTTTTGTTTGCTGATATTGCGGTCGGCACAGGAAAGGACCGGCAGATGAACAATGCAGCAAAGCGCGGACGCGGCCGACCAGAAGGATCGGGTCTGAACGATGAACCTGTCCTTGCCAAGATGGCGGACATGATGATCGCGGCACTGACGCTGAAACCGACCACGGCAGCCAAGCGGGTGCTGGACGCACCGGATGAGGCAACGATCCGTCGCCTTCAGGCCAAGTGGAAAAAGGCTGGCCAGCGGTATCTGGATCAGGCTCGCGCCCGGCGCGATGCGAAGATCAACCGGCAGGCGGAATCCGGCCCGGGTTTGCGGGTTGCCCGGAACATCGCGCTTGCGCAGCTCGCAGGCGAACCCATTTCGGGTGGTGCAATGTTGCTGGCTGGTATGGACACCCCTGCCCTTCGTGCGATCCGCGCGGCGCAGGAGAACCCAACGGTTCGCCTGATGCAGGAGATTTATAACAGGCCGGAGATGCGCCTGATGCGCGAGCTGTACGACAGTCCGCAGATGCGGCTGGCGCGGGAAATGGACAAGATGCGTCGGCTCGCCGGGAGGCTTTGATAACAAGACAGGATTATATGTCGGTAGTGGCTGCTTCCGGGCGGTCGCTCGCCGGGAACTGCCGGTAGAAGGTCGAGAGGCCGACGCCCAGAAGCCTTGCGATCCGGGCCGGCTTTTCGCCCACGGCAAGCAGCTTGCGCGCCGTGTCGATCCTTTCGGGGGTCATCACCAGCTTGCGCCCTCCCCCCGTGCTGCCCTTCTCGCGCGCTGCCGCCAGCCCGGCGATC
>JBKBXP010000196.1:0-1318 GCA_046314035.1 Pseudorhizobium sp.
GGGGCCAGGGTGTCGGGCGTCGAGAAGCGGGCAAGCTTCACCTGCAGCCAGTGCTGATGGCGTTCCAGAAAGTCGTCGATTTCGGCTCTGCGCAGACCGACCGGGACGGTCAGGCTGAGGCCCCTCGCCCCGGGATCGATGCGCAGCGTGATACGGGTCGATCGCGGATTTTCCCGTATGGTCAGCGGCAAGGCGCGGCTGCCGACCTCAAGTGTCCGCTTTTCGGGAGCCTGCGGCTTCCGAACCGGGCGGACGGTCTTCTTGAGGAGTGCGAACATGGTACTTCTCTAGCCGATTCGCACGGTCCGCTCATAGAAAAACCGGCGCCCGAAAGCGCCGGTCTGTTGCTGTTTCACGTGAATCCTTACAGATCGACGACGCCGTTCTGGCCATTGGACTGGTTCTTGCGATCGCGCATGAAGCGATCGAACTCTTCCTGGTCCTTGGCGCGGCGCAGTTCACGCATGTAGCTGTCGAACTCCTCGCGCATTTCGTCGAGCTTCTTGCGCTCTTCCTCGAGACGCTCAAGCTCGGCGGTCCGCCAGTCGTCGAAGGCGACGTTGCCGGTGGTGAAATGCGTGCTGTAGCGCGACTTGGCGCGACGGCAGCCAGCGAACATGCCGTCCGCCTTGCGGTTGGCATCGCGCTTGAAGCCCTGCAGCCGTTCTCCGAACAGGATATAAGCGAGCATGGCAAGGCCGAGCGGCCAGAAGACCACGAACCCGAGCACCATCAGGGCGATGGTGGCCGGTGTCCAATCCGGTCTTATCATTGCAGACTGATTCATCGGTGACACCCTTCGTTACCCGGGCGGCCACATGCAGCCCGTTGAATTCGATTTGGGGGCCCACGATATCCGCTTCAAGAAGATCGGCGCCAGATTCGGCGAAATTGCTGATTATCCGCCTGTAATTCGGCGTTATCCAGCCTTGCCGCCCTTGATGACCCGCTTGACCGGTCCCTTGGCTTGCTGCGCCCCGGATCCGTTCTGGCTGGTGAAGGCCAGGATGCGTGGCGCGATTTCCCGACGGAAGCGCGCGCCGTTGAAGACGCCATAGTGTCCAACATCGGGCTGCATGTAATGCATCCGCCTGTCGTCCGGGATATTGGGGCAGATCTTGTGGGCAGCTTCGGTCTGGCCGAGACCGGAAATATCGTCGTTCTCGCCTTCGACCGTCAGAAGCGCCGTCCGGCGGATCGCCCTGGTATCGACCAGCGCGTCGCGATGCATCAGTTCGCCCTTCGGCAGGGCATGCTTGATGAAGACCGCATCGACGGTCTGAAGATAGAATTCTTCCGTCAGGTCCATCACCGCCAG
>JBKBXP010000196.1:1763-6330 GCA_046314035.1 Pseudorhizobium sp.
GCCGTGACCGGCACCATCCGGGCGTCGATCCAGTCGGTGATATAGATATCGGCATTCGGCAGAAGCGTTTCCACCGTGCCGCGCAACAAGGTCGCATAGTGCCCAGACATGGGCGCGACGAGCAGCAGCTTCTGGTCCGGCGCTCTGCCCGCCGGCAGCGCGCGGCGGAAATGAATGAGATTGCAGAAGGGCTTCGACCAGATGATCTCTTCCGTCACCTTAACGGTCTTCCCGTCGACGACCGTTGTCGGCAAGCCGAACTCCGGCTTGCCGTAGCGCCGCGTCATCCGCTCAAAGATCTCCAGACCTGCAGACATGGCACGACCGGCCGGCGTGTAAGACCAGGGGTTGAGCGGATTGGACTGGAAGAACTTCATCGCGTCCGCGGCCGCCCGGAAGGGCGCGATCGCTGCGTGGTTCATCTCGTAAAACTGGTAGATCATGGCGGTGCCGCCTTTTGTCAGGTTCGACGCGACGTCCAAGGCAGCAGCCTGGCGCATCGGTGCGGGAGCATCACCAGAGGCTAACACGTTTTCATCGCGGTGCAACATGAGCAGATACCGGTTCCTTCAACACGAAAAAATGCCAGACGCGAGCGTCTGGCATCAAAATGGCACGGAACGGATTAAGGTTCCGCTCTCTGCGGCCGGTTAACGGTCGGCGACGAAGGTCTGGCGCTGGCTGCCGAGGCGTTCGATGCCAAGCTCGACGACGTCGCCGGGCTTCAGGTAGCGTGGCGGTTTCATGCCCATGCCGACGCCGGGAGGCGTGCCGGTGGAGATAACGTCGCCCGGATGCAGGGACATGAACTGGCTGAGGTAGGAGACGACGAAGGCAACGCCGTAGACCATGGTGGTCGAGGAGCCGTCCTGCATGGTCTCGCCGTTGACCTTCAGCCACATGCCGAGGTTCTGCGGATCATCGATCTCGTCGCGGGTAACGAGCCAGGGGCCGATCGGGCCAAAGGTGTCGCAGGACTTGCCCTTGGTCCATTGACCGGCGCGCTCGGTCTGGAAGCCGCGCTCGGAGACGTCGTGCGAGACGCAGTAACCGGCGACGTAGTCCATCGCGTCGGCTTCCGAGACGTATTTCGCGGTCTTGCCGATGACGACGCCCAGTTCGACTTCCCAATCGGTTTTTTCCGATCCGCGAGGGATCAAGACATCGTCATTCGGGCCGCAAATGGCAGAGGTGGCCTTCATGAAGATGACCGGCTCCGGCGGCACGGCAGCGCCCGTTTCGGCGGCATGGTCGGAGAAGTTGAGACCGATGCAGATAAACTTTCCGGTGCCGGCAACGCAGGCGCCAATCCGGTCGACCGTCAGCTCCGGCAGGCTTTTCCTGTCGATGGCGGCAATCCGAGCGAGGCCCTCCGGTGAGATTGCGGCACCGCTGATGTCGTCGACGTGCTGGGAGAGATCCCGCACCTTGCCGTCCGCATCGAGAATTGCCGGCTTTTCCTGGCCCGGCTGACCAACACGCATGAGTTTCAAAGGATGTGCCTCCACTTGTCTGACAACCGCCTTATGGAGGATGGGGGCCGGATTGTCACCCCCTGGGCTGGCCCTGTCGCGGGCGCGAGACGTTGCCCTCCCTGTGTGAAAAGCTATGCTCGCGCTATTGCAGACGATGATCGAAGGACGACACCTTGACCGAGAGCAACAATCGCCATTCCGAGCAACCGATCGACGCCTTCTTCCTCGACCGCTGGTCGCCGCGGGCCTTCACCGGCGAAGCGATGAGCCGCGAAACGATGCTGACGATCCTCGATGCGGGACATTGGGCGCCCTCCTCCGGCAACAACCAGCCATGGCGGTTCATCTATGCCCTGCGTGAAACGGAAAATTTTGCCGTGCTTCTCGATCTTCTGGCGCCGGGCAACCAGCGGTGGGCGCAGAACGGTTCGGCGCTGATCATCTTCGTATCGCGCAGTTTTCGGCTGTCCAAGGACGGAGAACGGAAACCGGCTTACACGCATTCCTTCGACACAGGCTCATCTTGGTTTTCGATTGCCTGCCAGGCGATGAAGCTCGGCTATCATGCGCATGGGATGGAGGGGATGGACCGCGACAAGGCAGTGCAGGTGCTCGGGATCCCGGAGGGATATCGCGTCGAGGCGGCAGCGGCGATCGGCAAGATCGCGTCGAAGGAGACGCTGCCGGAGGACCTGCGGGAACGCGAGGTCCAGAGCCAGCGGAAGACCCTCTCGGAGGTCGCCTTCGAGGGTCGCTTCGCCGGCGAATGAAAGATGTTTCACGTGAATCATCGTTAACGTGATTCACGTGAGACAGCTTCGGCGGATTAGATATCGAGGTTGGCCACGTTCAGGGCATTGTCCTGGATGAATTCGCGGCGGGGCTCGACCTCGTCACCCATGAGACGGGCGAACAGACTGTCGGCGTCGGTCGCATCGTTGACCTTGACCTGCAGCAGCGAACGAACATTCGGATCAAGCGTCGTTTCCCAGAGCTGTTCGGCATTCATCTCGCCCAGCCCCTTGTAGCGCTGCATGGAGATGCCCTTGCGGCCGGTCGCGAAGATGCTTTCCAGAAGCGCGACGGCGCCCGACATTTCCTGCTGCTCGTCCTTGCGGCGAAACACCGGCGGGGTCCCGTAGATCTCGTTGAGCCGCGGGGTCATCTGGTCGATGTGGCGGGCATCGGCAGACCCGATCAGGGCCACGTCGAGCACGGCAACTTCCTTGACGCCACGCACCATCCGTTCGAAGCGAAGGCCACCTTCTTCGGTCACATGACCGCTCCAGCCCCGTTCCGTCTCTTCGGCGATGACGTCGAGGCGGCGTGCGACCTCATCCGCCGTCTGCTGCGCGCGCTCCGGATTGTCGGTCAGCTCCGGGTTCAGGGCACCGGCGATGGCCGCCTGCTCGACGACCGAGCGGCTGTAGCGGGAATGCAGATTGTCGAGGAGGTTGCGAAGCCGCATGGCATCGACCACGACTTCCTTGAGATCCTGCCCGGTGCGCACCTCGCCGGAGGCGAGCGTCAGGCTGGTGTCTTCCAGGCCGCTGTTGATCAGATATTCCTCGAAGGCCTTCTGGTCCTTCAGGTACTGAACCGACTTGCCGCGCGTCACCTTGTAGAGCGGCGGCTGGGCGATGTAGATGTGGCCGCGCTCGATCAGTTCCGGCATCTGGCGGAAGAAGAAGGTGAGCAGCAGGGTCCGGATGTGGGCGCCGTCGACGTCGGCGTCCGTCATGATGATGATCTTGTGGTAGCGCAGCTTGGCGATGTTGAACTCGTCCTTGCCGATCGAGGTACCAAGCGCCGTGATCAGCGTGCCGATTTCCTGGCTGGAGAGCATCTTGTCGAAGCGGGCCCGCTCGACGTTGAGGATCTTTCCCCGCAGTGGCAGGATCGCCTGGTTTTCACGCGAACGGCCCTGCTTGGCCGAGCCGCCGGCGGAATCGCCCTCGACGAGGAAGAGTTCGGACTTGGTGGGATCGCGCTCCGAGCAGTCGGCAAGCTTGCCGGGCAGCGAGGCGATATCCAGTGCGCCCTTGCGGCGTGTCAGTTCGCGCGCGCGGCGGGCAGCTTCACGGGCAACAGCGGCCTCGACCACCTTGCCGACCAGAACCTTGGCTTCGGCCGGATGCTCTTCGAACCAGGTGCTGAGCGCCTCGTTGACCAGGCTTTCGACCACCGGACGGACTTCCGAGGAAACGAGCTTGTCCTTGGTCTGCGACGAGAACTTCGGATCCGGTACCTTGACCGACAGGACAGCGGTCAGACCTTCGCGGCAATCTTCGCCGGTCAGCGTGACCTTTTCCTTCTTGGTAATGCCCGAGCTATCGGCATAGGAAGTCACCTGGCGCGTCAGGGCGCCGCGGAAACCGGCCATGTGCGTGCCGCCGTCGCGCTGCGGGATGTTGTTGGTGAAGCAGAGCATGGTCTCGTGGTAGCTGTCGTTCCACCACAGCGCGACCTCGACGGTCATGCCATCCTTCTGGCCGATGATCGCGACCGGCTTGTCCACCAGCGGCTTCTTGGCGCGGTCGAGGTAACGGACATAGGCCTGAAGACCGCCGTCGTAGAGCATTTCCTCTTCGCGAACGTCCGGCTTGCGCTTGTCGGTTAGCCGGATCCTGACGCCCGAGTTCAGGAAGGCGAGCTCACGCAGGCGGTGCTCCAGCGTGTTGTAGTCGTAGTCGGTCATGGTGAAAGTTTCGGAACTGGCGAGGAAGGTTACCTCCGTTCCGGAGCGGCCTTCATAGTCCCCGACGATTTCCAGTGGGCCATCCGCCACGCCATGGGTGAAGGAGATCTGGTGGGTCTTGCCGTTGCGGCGGATCCGCAGCTTCAGCCACACCGAAAGAGCATTCACCACCGAAACGCCGACCCCGTGCAGGCCGCCGGAGACCTTGTAGGAGTTCTGGTCGAACTTACCGCCTGCATGCAGCTGGGTCATGATGACTTCGGCCGCCGAAACGCCTTCGCCGGTATGGATATCCGTCGGAATACCACGACCGTTGTCGGTGACCGTGACCGAACCATCCGCGTTCAAGGTGACCGTGACGATATCGGCGTGACCGGCCAGAGCCTCGTCGATC
>JBKBXP010000197.1:0-3400 GCA_046314035.1 Pseudorhizobium sp.
CTACGGCGAAGTGCCTCCCTATTCCGTCGTCGTCGCCGGCACGATGCCCGGCAAGCCGTTCCCGAACGGCGAACAGGGCCCCAGCCTCTACTGCGCCGTGATCGTCAAGCGCGTCGATGAAAAGACCCGCTCGAAGACCGGCATCAACGAACTGCTGCGGGACTGATCGCCGACCATGGCCGCAACCGATCCCGTCGACAACCTGCAGGCGCTCATTCGCTGCCGTTCGGTCACACCGATCGAGGGCGGAGCGCTATCGGCGCTTGAAGCCGCACTGACCCCACTCGGCTTCCGGGTCGAGCGGATGGTGGCGACAGCGGACGGCACGCCGGACGTCGAAAACCTCTATGCCCGGCTCGGCACCGAGGGACCGCACCTGATGTTCGCCGGCCATACGGACGTCGTTCCGCCCGGCGATGAGGCCGCATGGTCGCATCCGCCGTTTGCGGCGGAAATTGCCGGTGGGATGCTCTACGGTCGCGGCGCGGTCGACATGAAGGGCGGCATCGCCTGCTTCGTGGCGGCGGTTGCACGACATGTGGAGAAGCACGGACTGCCTGCGGGCTCCATTTCGCTGCTGATCACCGGCGACGAGGAAGGTCCGGCCGTCAACGGCACGGAGAAGCTCCTGACCTGGGCTACCGAAAAGGGCGAGACATGGGACGCCTGCCTTGTCGGCGAGCCAACCAACCCGGACGCCCTCGGCGACATGATCAAGATCGGCCGGCGCGGATCGCTGTCGGGAAAGATCACCGTCCACGGCGTGCAGGGCCATGCCGCCTATCCGCATCTGGCGGATAACCCGCTGCGCGGGCTGCTGCAGCTGACGCATGCGCTGATGGACCCGCCCTTCGACCACGGCACGGACGATTTCCAACCCTCCAATCTGGAGGTGACCACCATCGACGCGGGCAATCCGGCCGTCAACGTCATCCCGGCCAAGGCAACGGCGGCATTCAACATCCGCTTCAACGACTGCTGGACCGCCGACAGCCTGAAGGCGGAGATCATCCGCCGCTTGGACGCGGCAGCCGCAGAGGGCGCGTTGCGGCCCGGGCGAGACCCGGTGCGCTATGAGATCACCTGGAGCGAGCGCCCGAGCCATGTGTTCCTGACCCGCAACAACGCGCTGACCGCTTCGCTTGCAGAAGCTATCGAGACGGTCACTGAACAAACACCCGTGCTCTCCACCACCGGCGGCACGTCGGATGCGCGGTTCATCAAGGACTACTGCCCGGTCGTGGAATTCGGCCTCGTGGGCCAGACCATGCACATGGTGGACGAGCGCGTCGCCGTTGCGGACCTCGAGACGCTGACGCAGATCTACGGCGGCTTCATTGCGAAATGGTTCGACCATGCCCGGACTGAATGAAGTCAAGATCTATCTCTCCGGTCTTTGGCTCGTCATCCGCGGCGACGCGGGAGGGCTGAAGCGCCTCGACGTTAGCGACCGGGGATTGATGCGGTCCTTCTGGGCGATCCTCTGGTGCCTCCCGGCCATGGTGATGTCATGGGTCTGGTGGCGCACCCTCTACCTCCGCGGAATGCCCGACGACACGGAGCTCGGCGGGATCTTCTTCTTCCGGCTGGCGATGCTGGAGCTTGCCAACTGGCTTGTGCCGCTGGTGATGGTCGGCCTGATGGCCTGGGCGCTGGCGCTCGGGCGCAAGTATTACGCGATCGTCGTCGCGGTGAACTGGCTCTCGGTTCCCTTCGCCTATGCTTATGGAATTCTGAGCCTGCTCCTGATGCTGGCGCCAGGGCTGACCGGCTTGCTGTCCCTGATCTGGCTCTTTCTGATGATGGCGCTGGTGTTTTCCATATCGCGGATCTTTCGGATCATCTGCGGTCCGCATCCGCTGATGGTGGCGACGCTGACCATGGTGCTGATCATCCCGACCATGCTGCTCTCCGACACGCTGGAGCGCTTCCTCGGCGTCTATCCCGGCTGAGGATCAGACGTCACCCGGGTAATCCACCTTCATGAAATAGAGCCCTTCGGGCGGCGCAACCGGGCCGCAGGCCTTGCGATCCTTCGCCTCCAGTGCAGCGCGCACACCCTCCGGCGTCATCTTGTGCTCGCCGGCGAGTTTCAACGTGCCCGCGAACGAGCGGATCTGATTGTGCAGGAAGCTCTGGGCCGAGGCGCGGATCTCGATAAGCTCGCCCTCCCGCGTCACGTCCAGCCGGTCGAGGGTGCGCATCGGGCTTTTCGCCTGGCAATGGGTCGAGCGGAAGGTGGTGAAGTCGTGGTGGCCGACGAGCGTTTGAGCCGCCGCATGCATGGCCTCGTGGTCGAGCCCCTTGGGCAGCCACCAGGCTCGCCCTGCCTCCAGAGCCAGCGGCGCCGGGCGACAGATGATCCGGTAGAGATAATGCCGGCGAAGGGCGGAAAAGCGGGCATCGAAGCCGTCCTCCACCGCCTGGACATCGAGGATCGCCAGCTTCTCTCTCTTCATCCCGAGGTGAGCGTTGAGGGCGTTGCGCAGCTTGTGGGGCTCCCAGGTCCGCGCGATATCCGCATGGATGACCTGGCCCATGGCATGGACGCCGGAATCGGTGCGCCCTGCCCCACGGATGGCGACCGTCTCACCGGTCAGAGACAGGATTGCCCTCTCGATCGCCGCCTGCGCCGAATGCCCGTTCTCCTGCCGCTGCCAGCCGACATAGGGGGAGCCGTCATACTCGACCGTCATGCGATAGCGCGGCATCAGCCGAGCCTCATGTCGGGGAGGATCGGCGTACCGCGCAGAAACTCCGACCCGGCAAGCGGCTTGCCGCCGGCCTTCTGCAGGCGAACGAGCCGGACGGCGCCACTGCCGCAGGCGACGGTAAGACGATCGTCCAGGACAGTGCCGGCTTCGCCCTCGCCGCTTGCCAGTTCCGACGCCAGCACCTTGATGCGTTCGGCCTTGCCGTTGACGACAGCCTCCATCCAGGCGCCCGGAAAGGGAGCGAGGCCGCGGATGTGATTGTGGACATCACGAGCGGGTCGGGAAAAATCGATGCGGGTCTCGTTCTTGTCGATCTTGGCGGCGTAGAGGACGCCGCTCTCTGCCTGTGGCGTCAGCGGCAGCTCGTCCGCCTCCAGCCTGTCCATGGCCTCGACCATGGCGCGGGCGCCGACGAGCATCAACTGGTCATGGAGTTCGCCGGCAGTTGTGTTCTCGCCGATCTCGACCTTGCGGGTGAGTGCGACCGGACCGGTGTCGAGACCTTTTTCCATCTGCATGACCATCATGCCGGTCCTGGCGTCGCCCGCCATGATCGCCCTCTGGATCGGGGCAGCACCGCGCCAGCGCGGCAGAAGCGAGGCGTGGCCGTTATAGCAGCCCAGCCGGGTGCCCTGGAGGATCGTCTCCGGAAGCAGCAGGCCGTAGGCGACGACCACCGCCACATC
>JBKBXP010000197.1:3499-6312 GCA_046314035.1 Pseudorhizobium sp.
AGCCTTCAGGTTGCGGAACCGCTCCCGCTCAGCCTCTTCCTTGAAGTTCAGCGGCGTGAGAACCGGAATGCCCAGAAGCTCCGCTGCCTGGTGCACCGGCGACTTCTGCAGGTCCAGCCCGCGACGGCCGCCGGGCCGCGGCGGCTGGCTGTAGACCCCGACGATCTCGTGGCCCGCCTCCTTCAAGGCGCGCAGCGTCGGAACGGAAAACTCCGGCGTTCCCATGAAGATGATGCGAAGCGTCATCGTGATCCCGTCTGCGTTCGAGTGCACTCAGGTGGCAGGCCGTCGATGCCGGAGCATCCACAAGCCGTCGTCAGACAACGCGTGAGCGGGCGGCCTTGGTGAACTTCTTGATCACCATCTCCCGCTTCAGCCGCGAAATATGGTCGATGAACAGGATGCCGTTGAGATGGTCGATCTCGTGCTGCAGGCAGGTTGCCAGCAGGCCATCCGCCTCGACCGTCTGCTCCTTGCCGTCGCGCCCGATGTATTGGACCGTGACGGTGGCCGGGCGCTCGACCTCGGCGTAGTAGTCCGGGATCGAGAGACAGCCTTCCTCGTAGACGGAGCGGTCGTCGGATGTAGCGACGATTTCCGGGTTGATGAAGACCTGTGGCTTGTTGTCCTCGTCGTCGCGGGAGATATCGATCACCAGCATCCGGCGCGGCACGCCGATCTGGACGGCCGCAAGGCCGATGCCCGGCGCATCGTACATCGTCTCCAGCATGTCGTCGGCCAGGCGAAGGACTTCGGTGTCGACCTGCTCGAACGGCCTGGACGGCTGGCGGAGGATCGGATCGGGGAGAATGATAAGAGGCTTGATCGTCATCGCCTCCCATAGCGCATCTTTTTCGCGGATGGAACAGGTGAGAATGGTCTCTGAAGCGCTGCAGAGCCCCGATGTTCCTGTTTTGATCTTTCCACCCCTGCGATATCTGCTAGGGTGCGGGAATGGACAGCATCATCGCCTTTCTGCTCACCTCGCTCCAGACCGCGCCGCCGACATTCTGGGTGATCCTCCTAATCGCGGCGCTCGTCTGCGCCGCGGCGGTCTATGCCATTGCCTCCGCGCACCGCCGCGGCACGGAAGCCGCGCGCCAGGCGGCACAGGCGGAAGCGCGGCTGATCGAGCTCATGCGCCACCAGGCGGAGATGCAGGGACGACTTGCGCATATGACGGAGACGCTGTCGCAACGGCAGTCGGAGCTCGGCCAGGCGGTGAACCAGCGGCTCGACGGGATGAGCCAGCGGCTGGGGAGCACGATCACGGAGCAGACGAAGTCGACGCACGAAAACCTGCGCCTGCTGCAGGAGCGGCTGGCCGTGATCGACGCGGCGCAGAACAACATCCAGAGTCTTGCCAAGGATGTCGTCGGGCTGCAGGCCATCCTCTCCAACAAGCAGACCCGCGGCGCCTTCGGCCAGGGGCGGATGGAGGCAATCGTCGCGGATGGCCTGCCGATGGGCGCCTACGAGTTCCAGACTCAGCTTTCCAACGGCAAGCGGCCGGACTGCACCATCAGAATGCCGAACGGGGCGCCGCCACTGGTAATCGATGCCAAGTTTCCGCTGGAGGCCTGGAATGTCTTTCGCGATGTGGCCGCACCCGAAGCGCGCAAGGCGGCCGCGGCGCAGTTCCGCCGTGACCTCGAGGTGCATATCCGCGATATCGCCGAAAAATACCTGATCCCCCGCGAGACCCAGGAGATGGCCTTCCTGTTCGTGCCCTCGGAATCGATCTTCGCGGAGATCCACGAACATTTCGACGGCGCCGTGCAGAAGGCGCAGCGCTTGCGCGTGGTGATCGTCTCACCCTCGCTGCTGATGCTCTCCATCCAGGTGATCCAGGCGGTGCTCAAGGATCAGCGCATGCGCGAGCAGGCGCATCTGATCCAGGGTGAGGTGGCGCATCTGATGGAGGACCTTTCGCGTCTCGACGACAGGACCCGGAAGCTCCAGGGTCATTTTCTGGCGGCGCAGCGGGATGTGGAGCAGATCCTCACCTCCTCCGACAAGCTTGTGAAGCGCGGCGCCAAGATCGGCGGGCTGGAACTGGCGAGCGTCACGGAGGCCGCCCCCGAGAGCGAGCCGATCCCGCCGCGGGCCGTGGAAAGCCGTAGCGGCCTGTTGAAGTTTCGGGTGGTTGACGAGGACTAAGCGCCTCGGGCAGTGTCGCCCCAATCTCACCTCTTCAAGGCATCTCACATGATCACCGTCCTCGGCTCCATCAACATGGATCTCATCGCCACCACGGCGCGGCTTCCGGAGCCCGGCGAGACCGTTGCCGGCAACGGCTTCGCCACCGCCGCAGGCGGCAAGGGCGCCAACCAGGCGCTGGCGGCCCGTCGGGCGGGATCCGGCGTGCGCATGGTCGGCGCCGTCGGGGAAGACGAATTCGCTGGGCCGGCTCTCGCGCTGCTGGACGAGGCCGGCGTCAATCTCACGGGTGTCAGTGCCGTCGAAGGCCCGACGGGAACCGCCCTCATCCTCGTCGGCGGAACCGGCGAGAACATGATCGTGGTCGTCCCCGGCGCCAACGGCACCGTGACGGACGCGCAGGCGAGAACGGCGGTCGAGGCGATGTCGGACGGCGACATCCTGATGCTTCAGCTCGAAGTGCCGGCGGCTTCCGTCAAGGCGGCTCTGGAGGCCGCGCGAGCGCATGGCGTTCGCAGCATCCTCAACACGGCGCCGCTGATTGCCGAGGCGGCCGAGCTCGCAAAGCTCGCAGATATCGTCATCGCCAACGAGACCGAATTCGAGCTGCTTGTTGGACGGAGCAACCTGACGGCCGAGCAGCGCGAACAGAT
>JBKBXP010000198.1:0-6300 GCA_046314035.1 Pseudorhizobium sp.
CACTGTCCGGCAATGAAGCCTCGTCTCCACGTCCATTGCGGAAGCCGCAGGGGTGGGAACCTCCTGCCGGGATCGTGGTTTGTGTCATGCAACGATGTTTGTGAGCCATGACCAGATATTATTTTCACATCCGCGAGGGGGACGCCCTCGAACAGGACGTCGAGGGCGCGGAGTTTGCGTGCCACGAGGATGCTGAGCGCGAAGCGATGTCATCTGCACGGGAAATGGTGGCGGAAGCGGTTCTCCACGACGAGATCATCGACGGCAAGGCCTTCGAGATCGCCGTTGAAGACGGTACCGTCATCGCGACCGTCTCGTTCATCTCGGTCATCAGGTTCTAGGGCTGCCGAAGGGGCAACTCTGGAGGCGCGCAGGATAAAACGGCCCGTGTTGCGGGCAATCATATCAAGATCATGATTAGGAAAGTGGAGGCCTCGCCCGGAATTGAACCGGGGTACGAGGATTTGCAGTCCTCTGCGTCACCACTCCGCCACGAGGCCGTCCGGGGGTATAAAGCGTGTGGTGGCGCGGCATTTAGAACGAATCGAAAGGCTGCGCAAGAGGCAAGGGAAGCATCCCGCAGTTTTCTGCGGGGGGCTCGACAGGGCGCAGCCCGCGAGCGGACCGTATGAGCTTCAGGTTTTTGACAAGGAAGTCGGCGCCCGACTTGAAAGCGGACCGACAGCCCAGTAAAGACGGCGAAGACAGGTCGAACCGGGACAACCGAGATGATGGATTTCCAAGCCGCACGCACGAAGATGGTCGATAACCAGATCCGCACGACCGATGTCACCTCCTATTCGGTGCTTCAGGCGTTCCTGGCCGTCCCGCGTGAGGAATTCGTGCCCGCAAAGCTGCGGCCGCTGGCCTATATCGACAATGACATCGAGATCGCTCCGGGCCGCTACCTGATGGAGGCATCGCCGCTCGCCAAGCTTCTCCAACTGGCGCAGATCACCAAGGACGACGTCGTCCTCGAGATCGGTTGCGGCACCGGTTACGTCTCCGCGCTTCTGTCCTCAGTCGCGGGCTCCGTCGTTTCGATCGAATCCGATGAAGCCCTGGCCGGCCAGGCGGTCGAAAAACTGTCGTCACTGGGATACGACAACGTCGCCGTCGTCCCGGGAGACATGGAGCGGGGCTGTCCTGCGGAAGCACCTTTCGACCTGATCTTTGTCAGCGGCGCCATCGAGGATGTGCCGGAAGCGCTGATCGAACAGCTTCGCGATGGCGGCCGTCTCGTGGCCGTCATCGGCTATGGCAATGCCGCTCAGGCCAAGCGGCTGGTGAAGGAACAGGGGGCTGTTTCCGTCAGCGACCACTTCAATGCCAGTGTAAAGCCGCTTCCCGGTTTCCGTCGCGCCAGAAGCTTCGTGTTCTGATGAAGCCTGTAAGCGGTCTCGTGTGACCCTTTCGACTCAGCCGGCAACAAATCTGTGAGTCCGGCAAGGTCTTGTGAATCCTGCGATTGTTTACCTCATCCCCAGTGCCGTAAGCTGCCTGTGATTCGTGTTCCGGTACCGAACCGATCGTATTGCCAGTTGCGGGGATGAAAATGGCTCAGCCAAATGTAGCGCGTGAACCGTCGATGGAAGAGATCTTGGCGTCCATCCGCCGGATTATCGAAAGCAACGAACCCCAGGACGACGCTGGCCTTCCGCGCTCGCTTCCGCCGGTCTACGCCGAAGAGGAATTCGACGAGGAAGACGTCGGCATGACGTCCGAGATGGCTGCCAATGATCCGGGGCACCCGGGTCGGGGCGATCGTGGCCCGCAGTCCTTCGGTGAAGCTGCGCCGGAACGGTCCCTGTCGCTGGCCGATGTTGCAGCCCGGGTGCGTGCAGGGGCCGAGAGGCCATTTCATGAACGCACCGCATCCTTCCAGGCGCCGGCTCCTGCCATGGCCGTCTTCCAGGATCGTCCGGCTGAACGAGACCTCGATCCTTCGGTTTCCCACCAGCAGCCCGAGCGGTCGGCCCCTGAGCCGCAGCAGCAGGTGAGGGAAGATCAGGCGCCTGCTCCAGTCGTGGCTTCGGTTGCGCCCCCTCAGGTGCCTGTCGCTGCAGTGGTCGAACGCGCCGAGCCGCAGAGCCTCCCGGCAAAGATCGAAGCCGCCGCTTCGCTGATGTCCGAAGAGGCCGGTGCGCAGGTGTCGCGCTCCTTTGGGGAACTGGCAGCGGTCTTCGACGGTATTCAGAAACGCTCGCTTGAAGATATGGCCCAGGAAATGCTGCGGCCGATGCTGCAGGATTGGCTGGATGACAATCTGCCGACCCTCGTGGAGCGTCTCGTGCGCGAGGAAATCGAGCGCGTCGCCCGCGGCCCGCGCCGCTGACATCTAAGCTTTTTCAGGCAAGGGCCGCTCCGGCGACGGGGCGGCTTTTTTATTGACTCGTATTTCCCAGTCCTGTTTACACCAACAACAAGAACTCAAGATCTGGTCGGAAAATGCTCGAAAAAACCTATGATTCCGCTGCCGTTGAGCCGAAAATCGCCGCCGCATGGGATGAGGCCGAGGCATTCCGGGCTGGCGCGAATGCGAAGCCGGGCGCCGAAACCTTCACGATCGTGATCCCGCCACCAAACGTCACCGGCTCACTGCACATGGGCCACGCGCTCAACAACACGCTGCAGGACATCATGGTGCGCTTCGAGCGCATGCGCGGCAAGGACGTGCTGTGGCAGCCGGGCATGGACCATGCAGGCATTGCCACGCAGATGGTGGTCGAGCGGCAGCTCGCGGAACGCCAGCTGCCGGGGCGCCGCGAAATGGGCCGTGAGGCCTTCATCGACAAGATCTGGGAGTGGAAGGAAGAGTCCGGCGGGCTGATCTTCAACCAGCTGAAACGCCTCGGCGCATCCTGTGACTGGTCGCGCGAGCGCTTCACCATGGATGAGGGTCTTTCGGAAGCTGTTCTCGAAGTTTTTGTAAAGCTTTACAAGGAAGGGCTCATCTATCGCGGCAAGCGGCTCGTCAACTGGGATCCGCAGTTCGAGACGGCGATTTCCGACATCGAGGTCGAAAACCGCGAAGCCGACGGCCACATGTGGCACTTCAAGTACCCGCTGGCCGGCGGCGAGACCTATACCTATGTCGAGAAGGACGCCGACGGCAATATTCTCCTTCAGGAAGAGCGCAACTACATCGCGATCGCCACGACCCGGCCCGAGACCATGCTGGGTGACGGCGCGGTCGCCGTCCATCCCTCCGACGAACGTTACGCGCCGATTGTTGGCAAGTTCTGCGAGATCCCGGTCGGCCCCAAAGAGCATCGCCGCCTGATCCCGATCATCACTGATGAATATCCGGATCCGACCTTCGGTTCCGGTGCCGTCAAGATCACCGGCGCGCATGACTTCAACGACTATCAGGTCGCCAAGCGTAACGACATCCCGCTCTACCGCCTGATGGATGGCACCGCGTCCATGCGCCAGGACGGCGAGCCCTATGCCGTCTGCGCCGCACAGGCGGTCAAGATCGCGCAGTCCGGAAAACTGCCTTCCGAATCCGAGGTCGACGACATCAACCTGGTGCCGGAGGAATACCGCGGCCTCGACCGCTACACGGCCCGCAAGCTGATCGTCGAGGCGATCAACGCCGACGGTCTTGCGGTCACCGTCAAGGACGCCGAGGGCCTCGACATTCCTTATGTCGAGAACAAGAAGATCATGCAGCCCTTCGGCGACCGCTCCAACGTCGTCATCGAGCCGATGCTAACCGACCAGTGGTTCGTCGATGCCGAGACGCTCGCCCAGCCAGCGATCGCCTCCGTCCGCGAAGGCCGCACGAATTTCGTACCGAAGAACTGGGACAAGACCTATTTCGAATGGATGGAGAACATCCAGCCCTGGTGCATTTCCCGCCAGCTCTGGTGGGGACATCAGATTCCAGCCTGGTACGGACCGGACGGCCAGGTCTTCGTTGAGAAGACCGAGGAAGCGGCCCTGCATGCCGCCATCCAGCACTACATCGCCCACGAAGGTCCGATGAAGGCCTATGTCGAGGACCTCTTGGAGAACTTCCGGCCGGGCGAGATCCTCACCCGCGACGAGGACGTACTCGACACCTGGTTCTCGTCTGCCCTCTGGCCCTTCTCGACGCTCGGCTGGCCGGAAGAGACGAAGGAGCTGGAGAAATACTATCCGACCAGCGTTCTGGTCACCGGCTTCGATATCATCTTCTTCTGGGTCGCCCGGATGATGATGATGGGTCTGCACTTCATGAAGGACGATGCGGGCAACCCGGTCGAGCCCTTCCATACGGTCTATGTCCACGCCCTGGTGCGCGACAAGGCCGGCCAGAAGATGTCGAAGTCCAAGGGCAACGTCATCGACCCGCTGGAACTGATCGACGAGTACGGCGCCGACGCGCTGCGCTTCACGCTCGCCATCATGGCGGCGCAGGGTAGGGACGTGAAGCTCGATCCGGCCCGCATCGCCGGCTATCGCAATTTCGGGACGAAGCTCTGGAACGCGACCCGTTTTGCCGAGATGAACGGCGTCAAGCGCGACCCGCACTTCATCCCCGAGACGACGACCCTCACCATCAACCGCTGGATCCTCACGGAACTTGCGGTCACCATCCGCGACGTGACGACGGCCATCGAGGGGCAGCGCTTCAACGACGCGGCAAGCTCGCTCTATCGCTTCGTCTGGAACCAGGTCTGCGACTGGTACCTGGAGCTCCTGAAGCCGATCTTTTCCGGCGAGGACGAAAAGGCAAAGGCCGAAGCCCAGGCGTGCGCCGCCTTTGTCCTGGAAGAGATCTACAAGCTGCTGCATCCCTTCATGCCGTTCATGACGGAGGAGCTCTGGGCACACACCGAAAGCCGCGACACGCTGCTCTGCCATGCCGACTGGCCGGCTCCGGAATTTACCGACGAAGCGGCCGCAGCCGAGATCAACTGGCTGGTGGACCTCGTGTCCGGCCTGCGTTCGGCCCGGGCGGAGATGAACGTCCCGCCGTCGGCGGTAGCACCGCTGATCGTCGTGGGCGCCAGCGAGACTACACAGGCCCGCCTCAGGCGCCACGATGCTGCCATCCGCCGGATGGCCCGTGTCGAGAGCATCGAAATGGCCACAGCGGCTCCCAAGGGGGCGGCACAGGTCGTCGTCGGGGAGGCAATCGCCTGCCTGCCGCTTGGCAGCCTGATCGACCTGGTCGCCGAAAAGGCGCGTATCGAAAAGGCGATCGGCAAGACCGAGGCGGAGCAGGAGCGCATCGGCAAGAAGCTCGCCAACGAGAAGTTCGTCCAGAATGCTGATCCCGAGGTGGTTGCAGCCGAACGAGAGCGTCACGCGGAACTCGAGGTCCAGTTGAACAGTCTGAGGACGGCAGTGCAGAGAATCGCCGAAGCAGGCTGAGATTTCTTGGAAATTGATGGCCCCGGAGCGCAAATCGCCGCTGCGGGGCCTTTGTTTTTGTCGTTTTGACGCCGGCGAGCGCAACAGTTCCCTGCACGTCAATCACATGACGCAATGTTGCCACAATGGCACAGGGTGCGGTGTGCGTAGCATGACGTTCTAGATCTTCCGTCTGATTTCGGATGATCGGGAAACAAATTTCCAAGAAGTTCACGGAATTCCTGTGTTCCAGGACACGTTACGTAAATTTGACACCACCTGCGGTGTAGTGCTCCGCATTTCGGAAAGTTGTTATTTACCTAACAGCTTCTACACTCGCCTCCATCACATACCGGGAGGTGGGAGAACAATGAAAAAGACGATTATTTCCAAGGCGATTCTGACGCTTGCAGCAAGCTGCGCCCTGACATCGACGGCTCTGGCGGGAGGCCTTGAGCGCGGCGGTTACAACATCGACCTGCTGTTCGACGAGGGACGCTTTGCAGCCGAGTCAGCGGTGACTTTTGTGGCGCCGCAGCGGAAGCTGGAGAATGTTCGAGGTGTCGGCGTTCCCGGCGCTTTCTTGAACAACACAGGCCTGTCGACCTCTGCTGATGGCAGCGAGAATTACTGGGCTCCGCGAGTAGGTGCAAAGGCTGCAATTGGTGATGCTGCTGATTGCATGTTTGATTATTCCGAGCCCTGGGGCGCGCATAAGAACCCCGGGAGGAATTGGACAGGTGCGGTCGAAGATATCGAGACTAAGGTTGAAAGTCGCAACTACGCCGTGACTTGCTCCTATCGTTTTGATGCAGGCCCGGGGCAGCTTCGCTTGATAGGAGGCGCCTTTTATCAGGAAGTCTATGGTTTTCAGGAGCGGCTGGTTCAACCGTTTCCTGCAGGCGCTCCACTTTCAGGAGTAGGCCGCTTGGACCTGGAGGGCGACGGCTGGGGCTG
>JBKBXP010000199.1:0-6245 GCA_046314035.1 Pseudorhizobium sp.
TCAGGATCTCGGCGTCTTCTGGGCACTGTTGAACGAGCCGCCACCTGGATATCGCCCTCATGGTGCATAAACGTCTGGGGCCGCCGCGCATCCTCTTTCTTGAGGACAGCAGGCTCGATGCCGAGTTGATCCGTGAGCAGTTGGAGACCATCCGTCCTCAGCCGGATCTTCATCACGTCACAAATCGGCGCGAATATGTGCAGGCGCTGGCCTCCCCCGACTTCGATGTCATCCTCGCTGATTTCTCACTGCCGGATTTTGACGGATTGAGTGCCTTGGAGATGGCCCGGGAGGCGGTGCCAGAGGTCCCCTTCATCTTTGTTTCGGGGATCCTCGGCGAGGAAGTGGCGATCGAATCCTTTCGGCGCGGTGCGACGGACTACGTGCTGAAACAACGCCTGATCCGGTTGCCCGCCGCAGTCGAAAGAGCTCTGGCCGAAGCCCGCGAGCGGATGGAGCGTCAGCGGGCAGAGCGTCAGAAGGAACTTCTGGTCCGCGAGCTCAGTCACCGGGTCAAGAACACTATGGCCGTGGTGATGTCGCTGGTGCGCAGAACCGTGAAGACCAGCGACGGCGTAGACGATTATGTGGCCAACCTGCTGGGTCGGCTGCGGGCAATGGCCGATGCTCACGCGCTGCTGTTCGAGACCAACTGGAGCGAGGCGGAGCTTCTTGACGTTGTCCGGCGGACGATCGCGCCGCAGGACCGCAATGGAACCCGTTTCAGGATCACGCCCGGCAACCGGACGATGCTGTCACCCAAGGCCTCTCTCGCGCTTGGCATGGTCCTCAACGAGCTTGCCACCAATGCAGTGAAACACGGAGCACTGTCCAAGGACGAGGGTTTCGTGGAGATCTCCTGGAATCACGACGCCGATGGAGAGGTCTTGATGCGCTGGAGGGAGATCGATGGCCCGGCCGTGCGTATCCCGGAACGCAATGGTTTTGGCACCACCCTCATCGACCGCAGCATTCGCTATGAACTGGAAGGTACGGTGAAGCTCGATTACACCCCGACGGGGCTCATTTGCGAGATCAGCTTCCCGCTTTCCGCCGTCGCGAACTGAATATTGATTACCCGCTACGGGCCTGACGTTCGAATTTCGCCGGGAAATGCTTTTCCATGAGAGCCGCCAGTTTGTGATGACTCCATGGCTTGGCGAGAAGCGGAAGCCCGGCAAGCTTTGCCTTGAGCTCCGGGAGTTCCGCATATCCGCTGCAGATGATGAGCGGAATGCCCCTTGCCTGCAGCGCATCGATGACCGGAAATGACAGCTCGCCGTTCAGATTGAGATCAAGGATCGCCCCATCGAGTTGAACGGCTTCGGCCGCCTCCAGAGCCTGCGGGACCCGGCCGAACGGTCCGACCACGCTGGCGCCTCGCTCAGTGAGATAATCCTCGACGTCCATCGCAAGAAGCACGTCGTCTTCCAGAACGAGGATATTCATGATGCTGCAGCCACTGCTTTCACCCAGGATTTCGTCTCATAGACCCTGCTGTTAAACAGGTTATGGTCTTCTATTTGTTGCACTTGCACGAGATTTCAAGCTGCTGCGAGACGACAGCGGAATAGGTCCGAGCAACAGCCTGTGATCGAAATGGCGCCACCCGAACCGCCTCTTCCGGCATCCATATCATCGGTCCCGTTGTTCCTGCTGTGTCAGCCAGGCTGCTAGCGCCTTCACCATAGCCAGTCGCAAGCTTGCACCTCTGGCCAGGCCCCGGGTCAATGCGGTTCCCTCCCCTGCAAAACCCAGTTCTTGCGCCACCTCGTCCGGGCGGATACCGCGCGTCGTCATGATCCGCTCGATCCGGGCAACCGTCGGGGGCAACAGATAGCGCCCATCGGCAATCAACGGCTGCCTGTCGGGCGCAACTGCCGACCAGAGACCGGCGTGCTGGTTTGCCAGGGTCTTCAGGAACAGCATCCGTTCTTCCGAGCTCGCCTTCGCCCAGGCCTTTTCCAGCTTTGCCAGCCGTGACGGCTCTGCCTTTGCCAACAAGCGCTCGCGTTCCTTCTGACTCTTCTGCTTCTTCGGCATTCCGTCGATCTTGCTGAATCCTGGAGGGTGAAAGGAGTAGACAGGCAAAACGCACCCTCTCCGAGGGCGTGTCCACCGGCTTCATGGTTTCTTGAGCTCTGGTGGGATATCAAGATGAGGCACGATTGGCCAGCCGTTGGATCTACGGGGCAATGCAACAAGACAGCACATGGACGTCAGCGCAGGAGGTTCGGGAGTTTGCGCTTCCTTTCTCCAAGCAGATTGCCATGATGTTGGGCGCATTTTGGCAATCGAGCGCACGAAACCGCATCCTGGCCTACACGCTCGCTCTGCTTGTGATCATCTTTGCGACGGTCTACGGGCAGTACCGACTGAACCAGTGGAATGTTCCCTTCTTCAATGCGCTCGAACGCCGCGACTGGGACCGTTTTGTCCAAGAACTGCAGGTCTTTGGCATTCTGGGAGGATCGCTTCTCGTTCTCAACGTCGTGCAGGCCTGGCTCAATCAGATTACCGCCCTGCACATGCGCGAGGGTCTGGCGCGGGATCTCATCGACCTCTGGCTCAAGCCGCGGCGAGCCCTCCGGCTGGCTCATCTGGGCGCCATTGGCGTCAATCCCGATCAGCGACTGCATGAGGACGCGCGCAATCTCGCGGAACTGACCACGTCGCTGGCCATTGGTCTGGTGAACTCCACCATCCTGCTTGCAAGCTTCGTGGGCGTATTATGGGCGATTTCCGGCACATTCCGCCTGAACATCGGCGGCGACGATGTGGCTATACCGGGTTACATGGTCTGGGCGGCCTTTCTCTATGCCGGGCTCGCCTCTCTGCTCAGCAATGTCGTCGGACGACGGCTGCCGGGCCTCAACGCCGACCGCTACGCCAAGGAGGCGGAACTCCGGTTCGCCTTGATGCACACCAACGAGAACCTGGTGGCCATCACGCTGGCACGCGGCGAGGAAAGCGAACGCCGACGTGTCCACGGCGCCATCAGCACGGTCCTGCACGTCATTCGTCGCCTCGCCATCGGCTATACCAATCTCACCTGGGTCTCCGCAGGCTTCGGCTGGCTGTCGACCGTTGCCCCGATCCTGATCGCCTCTCCGGTGTATTTTGCCGGCAACCTGACGTTTGGAGGTCTGATGATGGCCGTGGGCGCCTTCAACCAGGTCAATGCGGCCCTGCGCTGGTACGTCGACAATTTCCGTCAGATCGCCGATTGGAAGGCGACGCTGATGCGGGTCTCGACCTTCCGCCATGCTCTGACGATGATGGAAGGAGAGCCGCAGGCTCAAGGTGTAGCCTATGCCTCTACGGAGGACGGCACCATTCTGCTGAAGGGCCTCGAGCTCTATGCCGCGCATGAGGGATCGGCCCACAATCACGGGCTCCGCTTGCTCTCCGACGAGACTTTTCAGCGCAACGAGCGACTGATGATCAACGGCGAAGCCGGTGCCGACCGGCGCTTTCTGTTCCAGGCCTTGGCAGGAGCCTGGGAATGGGGACGTGGCGAGATTGCAGCCCCACCCGACGGGCGAATGCTGTTCATGCCGCAGAAAGGATATCTCCCCCATGCCAGCCTGCGGGAAACGCTGGCCTATCCGTTCGAACCCGCAACCTTCGAGGATGAGCGGCTCCTTGAAGTCCTGAAGGACGTGGGCCTGTCACCGCTTGCAGCGGCGCTCGATCTCATCGAGCGGTGGGACCGCAAGTTGACGGAAGACGATCAGGTCCGGCTGCGGGTAGCCAATGCCTTGCTGATCGGGCCGGACTGGCTGGTGATTGACGACGTCCTCGAAGGGCTGGAAATCCATTCCCAACGCGAACTTGCCGGGATCCTGTCGCAGATGGCCGACACCGGCATCATCTACATCGGTGACAGTCCGGCCTTCGAAGAGGTGGTGAAGCCGCGACGTGTCCACCTGCATCCCCTGCCAACCGTTGTGCCGGCGCGCGCTCATCGCCATCTGCCATCAGGAACCTTGCCGGAGTGATTGTGATCTTCCGTCGCGCAGGATCTCCCAGGATAGTGTAGCGCTGAGCCTACCGGAACGGCCGCTTTCTGTCGCCGGTCATCAAGTCTCCGCGAGAACGGTGCCGACAGGGCGCGTTCAACGCGACGTGATGTGCTCATGACGCGCTGGCGCCCTAGATCTGGGATGTTTGCTGCACCACCGAAGGGAGACCGTATTGCCGCTTCACCGAATCCTGTCCTGCTTTCTCGTCGCCACGTCCCTGCTGGCTCTTCCCGCCGTCGGCCAGGAACAGCCGGCACAGGACGCACAACAACAGCAGCGCTCGCAAGAGGGCCTTCTGGGTCTGTTGCCCGCAGATTCGGTGACCGAGCACGTCCTGCCAACGGCGCAGGGCGATCTTCCCTACACGGCAACCGCAGGAACACTGGATCTCATCGGCCAGGACGGCAACCTCACGGCCAAGATCTTCTATACGGCCTACCAGGCGAAAGATCGCGCTGTCGACCGGCCCGTGACCTTCGCATTCAACGGCGGGCCGGGAGCCGCCTCCGCGTATCTGCATCTGGGACTGGTCGGACCGAAGATCCTTCCTTTCCAGGGACAAAACGGCGATGGGACGCAGCCGCAACTGCAAGACAATGCGGAAAGCTGGCTTGCCTTCACCGATCTGGTTCTGATCGATCCGGTGGGGACCGGCTGGAGCCGTGGTGCCAATGGTGCGGCCGCCGAGCGCTACTATAACGTTCAACAGGACGCGGAGAGCATCGCCAAGGCCATCGCCCTCTACGTCCAGAAGAACGACGTGCTGGCAGCACCAAAGTACCTGCTCGGCGAAAGCTATGGCGGCTTTCGGGCCGCCAAAGTGGCGGTTGCCATGAAGAACAGCCAGAACATGATCCCGGCCGGCATCGTTATGGTTTCGCCGCTGATCGAGGGACGCTTCCTGTTTGGGCTTGGCGAGGATCCGCTTGCCTCGGCGCTGCAGTTTCCCGCCTTGGCCGCAGCCGCGATGGAGCGTCAGGGACGTTTCGATCCGGAGGCCCTGCGCGAGGCGGAGCGCTTTGCGATGACCGAATATCTGACGACACTGGCCGGTCCGACGCCGACGGGTCCGGAGGGCGATGCCTTCTACTCCCGCGTCGCCGACCTCACCGGACTGCCGAAGGCGGTGGTGGAGCGCACGCGCGGTTTCGTCGGCGACGTTTATGCCAAGGAGGCCGGTGGTACCGGGCGCATCGTCAGCCCCTATGACGCCGGCCTGTCACTGCCCGACGCCTACCCCGAGTCCAGCTTTGGCCGCAACGACGATCCGGTTCTGGACGGCTACACGCGCGCCTATGGCTCCGCATTCGCCAGTTATGCCAGGCACACTCTGGGCTTCGACACCCCCATGACCTACACGCTTCTGAACGAAGACGTGAACCGCCGCTGGGAGTGGAACGGCAGCCGCGGCGGCGACGGCCGTGCCACAGCAGGTGTGTCCACCGAAATTCGCGACCTGCTTTCCGTCATTCCGTCCTTCAAGCTCATGGTCGCCCACGGCTACAGTGACATCCTGACGCCCTACGGGATGAGCCGATATGTGATCGATCACCTGCCGCCGGATCTGGCGGGGGACCGGGTCAGCCTGAAGCTCTATCGCGGCGGCCACATGTTCTACACCCGCGACGACGACCGGCGTGCCATGTTCGAGGATGCCCGGGCGTTCTATGAGGAAGACCTGTCGGAGTGATCGCGTCGCAAGATGCGGCGCCAAGGGAACCGATCCCGCAACAGATCCATTAGCGGAGAAAGGAGAGCAACATGCCACGACCTTTGCGAATGGGTTACACCGGTGACCCGGACTATCAGCCGACTGCAGGAGAACGCATCAAGGATACGGCCGTCGCGCTTCGCGACGATGCGGCCATGGCTGCCGCGGCCGCCCGCGATTATCCGGTTGCCACAACGTCCCTGGTGCTGACTGCAGCGACTGTCGGTCTGCTTCTCGGCTACCTCCTCGGCGTTGGCCAGTCCCGGAGCAGCCCTGAGAACTATCGCCCCTGGTAAGACCTCTGCGCTGCAGGACCTGCAGCGCGAGGGAGGTCCGTCAGATGCGTTCGAGAACCACTGCGATGCCTTGGCCGACGCCGATGCACATGGTCGCGAGCGCATAGCGCCCGCCGGTTTCGCGAAGCTCCAGAGCAGCCGTCCCTGCAATGCGGGCGCCGGACATGCCCAGCGGATGGTCGAGCGCGATCGCGCCGCCATTGCGGTTTACCC
>JBKBXP010000200.1:0-6241 GCA_046314035.1 Pseudorhizobium sp.
GGATCAGGTGGGTTGCGTCGACGAAGATGCCGGTGATCCTGGCGTAGACGTCGTTCTGGATGCGTCCGGAAATCTTGCCGTCCAGATCGTCGGTCGCCGCCCAAAGGCGGGGAAGGTCGAAGCCGTCACGGGCGAGATAGGCTGCCTTGACGACCTCGGCCGGCGAAGCGCCCGTGGCGTCGATCATGGCCTGGATGAAGCCCGGGCCGCCGCGATTGATCACCTCGTTGGCCAGCACCGAAGCGATGATCTCGCGGTGCAGGCGGTGCCCTTCGATGTCGACGGCAAAGGTCTTCTGCATCTTTGCGGGGAAATAGCCCTTCAGGACGTCCGCAAAATATGGCTCATCCGGCAGGTTGCTGTCCAGCAGCTCGTCGAACAGAGTGATCTTGGCGTAGGAGAGCAGGACGCCGATCTCCGGACGGGTCAGCGGCTTGCCGGCGTGATAGCGCTCTACCAGCTCTGCATCGCTCGGCAGGGTTTCGACGGCGCGGTCCAGATGGCCTCGTGATTCCAGGACCGACATCAGGCGGGACAGCTCTTCGCGGTTGCCGGTGCCCTTGCATTCCGTCAGCGAGATGGCGAGCGTCTGGAGGTAGTTGTTGCGCAGCACCAGTTCGGCCACTTCGCTCGTCATGGACGACAGGATCTGGTTGCGCTTCTCGCGGGTGAGGCGGCCGCTGCGCATGGCAGAGCTGAAGGCGATCTTGATGTTGACCTCAACGTCCGAGGAGTTGACGCCGGCGGAATTGTCGATCGCGTCGGAGTTCACCCGGCCGCCCGTCAGCGCATAGGCGATGCGGCCTTTCTGGGTGACGCCGAGATTGGCGCCCTCGCCAATGACCTTGGCCCGAACCTCGGTTGCAACGACCCGAATCGGATCGTTTGCCCGGTCACCCACCTCCGCGTCCGTCTCGAAAGCGGCCTTGATATAGGTGCCGATGCCGCCGAACCAGAGGAGGTCCACCTGGCTTCGCAGGATGGCGGTCATGATCTCGTAGGGTGTGGCGACGGGCTTGTCGATGCCGATGGCAACCATGGCCTGTGGCGTCAGCTTGACCGATTTTTCGCTGCGCGAAACGATCATCGCGCCTTCGGAGAGGCTGGTGCGATCATAGTCCTGCCAGCTCGAACGGGGCAGGTCGAACATCCGCTGGCGCTCCGCAAAGGAGCGCTGCGTGTCCGGGTCGGGGTCGATGAAGATGTCGCGGTGGTCGAAGGCGGCGATCAGGCGGATGTGACGCGATAGGAGCATGCCGTTGCCGAAGACGTCACCGGACATGTCGCCGATCCCGGCGACTGTGAACGGCGTCTCTTGGATGTTGACGTCCATCTCCCGGAAGTGACGGGTAACCGCTTCCCATGCGCCCCGGGCCGTGATGCCCATCTTCTTGTGGTCGTAGCCGACGGAACCGCCCGAGGCGAAGGCATCGTCGAGCCAGAAGCCGGCTTCCTGTGCCAGGCCGTTGGCCGTGTCCGAGAATGTCGCCGTGCCCTTGTCGGCGGCCACGACGAAATACGGGTCGTCGCCGTCGACACGCAGTGTCTGTTCAGGTCCGACCACGTCATCGCCGACGATGTTGTCGGTTACGGAGAGAAGGGTACGGATGAAGGTCTTGTAGGCCTCGCGGCCTGCCGTGAAGATCTGGTCGCGGGAACCGCCCTGGGGCAAGGCCTTGGGGACGAAGCCACCCTTGGCGCCAACGGGCACGATCACTGCGTTCTTGACCTGCTGTGCCTTCACCAGGCCCAGCACCTCGGTCCGATAATCTTCACCTCGGTCAGACCACCGCAGGCCGCCGCGGGCAACCTTGCCGAAGCGGAGATGGACGCCTTCAACCTCGGTGCCATAGACGAAGATTTCCCGGAAGGGCCGCGGCTGCGGCAGGCCGTCGAGCAGTTTCGGGTCGAACTTGAAGGCAAGCGTGGCACGGGGCTGGCTGTCTTCGGTTCTCTGGAAGCTGTCTTCGGTTCTCTGGAAGTAGTTGGTCCGCAGCGTGGCGTCGATCGCGTTGATGTAGCGCCGGAAAATCTTGTCGTCGTCGAGGTTGGGGACCCCCGCCAGAGCCTCTTCGAGCACCGTGTGGTGGTTTACCAGCTTCTTGGCCCGCGGCTTCTCGGAGAGGGAAGGGTCGAAGCTGTCGTAATACAGCCGGAAGATGCTGGCGGTGATGGCCGGATACCTCGCGAGGGTGTCGGCGATCAGGGCTTGCGAATAGACGATGCCGGCCTGGCGCAGATAGCGGGCGTAGGCCCGCAGCACGTTCGTTTCCCGGGTCGTCAGCTCCGAGAGCAGGACGAGGCGGTTGAAAGAGTCGTTGTCCGCCCGCCCGGAAAATGCGGCCAGGAACGCCTCCTCCAGTCGTCGTCCATCCCGTTCCAGAGCAAACGAGTGCTGATTGCGCAGTTGAAGCTCCATGTCGTGCAGGACGACTGCCTTGGAACTGTCGGCCGCGCTTACGTCGATTTCGAAAGTCTGCTCGCTGACGACGTGGAAGCCGAGGTTCTCCAGAAGAGGTACACGGCGCGAGAGTGACAGATGTTCCGGCTGGTGGAAGATCTTCAGGCGAAGGGTGGTGATGTCGTCGTCGGGGCGGGTGTAGAAGGCAATGCGGATCGAGTTTCCTGCGGCGCATGCGGCGAGATGGCTCAGATCTGCATGCGCCTCTTCCGGCGTGAAGGCTTCCTGGAAGGCCTGGTTGACCGACAGCCGGATGCCATTCTGCGTCAGCGCCGCAAAGCGCTGTTCCCAGGGCGTGGAGATCAGCCGGATGGCCTCTTCGAGCTTTGCCTGGGGAACGCGTGGCGTGCGGCCGCCGCGGCGGCCGATGATGATGTGAACGCGCGCCACGCCGCCTTCCGGGAAAGCCGGGTAATAGGCCGAGACGTGCCCGTCATAGGCGCGGGCGAGATATTCGCTCACCTTCTCGCGCACCAGGGAGTTGTAGCCTTCGCGCGGGACATAGACGATGACGGAGACGAACCGGTCGAAATGATCGATGCGGGCCAGGACTCGAACTCTCGGCCTCTCGCTCAACTCCATGATCTGTTCGCAGAAACGCACCAGCGTCGGCACGTCGATCTGGAACAGATCGTCCCGGGGATAGGATTCCAGGGCATTGCCCAGCATGCGACCCGAGTGACTGTTCGGGTCGAAATCGAAGTGTTCCTCGATGCGCTGTGCCTTGGCCTTGAGCAACGGGATGTCGTGCACGGAGTGGGTGTAGGCGGTTGCGGTAAACAGCCCGACAATGCGCAGCTCGCCGGTCACCTCGCCATCGGCCCCGAACCGCTTGATACCGACATAGTCCATGTAGGCGCGACGATGGACCACGGACTTGACGTTGGCCTTGGTGACGATGAGGAAGTCCGGCCCTTCCAGGAATTCCAGGATTTCGGGCGTTGTGGTGACGGAATCCTTGCCCTGGCGCAGAACTCGAACGTCTGGATCTGAAAGAATACCGAGGCCGCGTCCCTTGCTGCGCTCGACCGTCGCCGTCGGACCCTTGCCGGAATAGACGTATTCGCGCATCCCGAGGAAGGTGAAATTGTCGTCGCGCAGCCAGTCGACAAAGGCAAGCGCCTCGTCCCGGTCGGCCTTCTTGCGGCTGGCGGAATAGGAACGGAGTTCCTCGGCTGCCCCCTGCAGAAGATCGAGCATCGGCGTCCAGTCGGTGATGGCCAGATGCACCTGCTCCAGGACATTGCGAATGCGACCCGTCAGCGCCTCGGCGTCCGCATCCGAGAGCGGTGGCAGGTGGATCTGGATCAGGCTGACATGGTGGGCGGGATTGCCGGGCTTGTCGCCGGACCGCAGCACCGGCTCGGCCCCCGGCTCGAGCAGCAGGATCGGATGCACGGCCAGGAAAAGATCCCGCTGGCTAGCGGTGACCTCCCCCATCACGGAATCGAAAAGAAACGGCATGTTGCGGTCGATTACGGTTAGGATCCGGGCCGCGACCCCATCGGGCTCCACTCCGGCAACGACTTGCAGCGTGATGGACGGTCGAACCCTCGTCCAGTTCGTCAGGCACTCCGCCGCGTGGGTTGCCGACGCAGCCAGCATATCGGGTGTGTAGCGCTCGATGTCGTCGCCGCTGGCACGTCCGAACAGGATGAACGGATCGAGAAAGGGCCGTGACCCTTCCGCTGCAATCTTCCGCGCGGTTTCGATCTGCTTTTCCCGTTTCGGGTTCTGCCTGCCCATGTCATTCTCTCCGTGTTGGCCCAACATGCTGTTGCTTACGGCGATCCGTCAACAGCTGCCACCTGCAATCCTGCCCGGCACCCGTCGAACAGGATGCCTTTGTCTGGCACTGCATATGGATCAGCGTTATTGACAAGCGAGCCTGAAAAAACGATCAAGCGGACCGAAACGGAATGCGAAGATGGAAAATCCGAGCGCAGTCATCGTCATCTCCAGTCATGTGGTCCGCGGCTCCGTGGGAAACCGGGCTGCCGTCTTCGCTTTGGAGACACTCGGCTTTCCCGTATGGGCGTTGCCGACGGTGGTTCTTCCCTGGCATCCGGGCCATGGCCCATCCACACGCCTGACATTTTCAGAAGACGATTTCGACAAGGTGATCGACGACCTGATCCAGGCCCGCTGGGCGGGAGAGGTCAAGGCCGTCCTCACCGGCTACTTTGGCAATGCCGGTCAACCGAGGGCCGTTGCCAGGCTGGTTCGCGCCCTGCGGGAGCGCAATCCCGACCTTCTCTATGTCTGCGATCCGGTCATCGGAGACCTTGGTGGCCTTTATGTTCCACAGGGCACTGCGGAAGCCATTCGCGACGAGCTCCTGCCGCTGGCGAACGTGGCCACACCCAATCGCTATGAACTTGCCTGGCTTTCGGGAAGTGCGCTCGACAGCAATACCGCGATCATGGAAGCGGCACTCGCGCTCGGTCCTCCCCGGATGCTGGTGACGTCTGCCGTGCCGATGATGGCTGGCGGGACCGGCAATCTTTATCTGAGCGGCAAGCATGCTCTCCTCGCGGAGCACAGGCTGATCGACAATCCGCCGAACGGGCTTGGCGATCTGATGTCGGCGCTGTTCCTGGCGCGGCTGATGATGGGCGCGGACGAGGAGCGTGCGCTTCAGATGGCCACCGCCAGCGTCTATGAAATTCTTGCTCGGACGGCCAAGCGCGGCAGTGACGAGCTGACGCTGGAGACCGACTCGCAAAGTCTGATGACACCGATGGCCATGGTGCACATGCGGCGCCTCGTCCATCCGCTCCAGCGGGTGCGACGGTAGCTTCAGGCACCGTTTCTCATGACAACCTCAGGATGATCCTTAGCCATGCAGCAATTTCCAGAGCGCCTTCTAAACGGGTACCGCGAGTTCATGAGCGGCCGCTATACAGATGAGCGGGAACGCTACCGGACCCTGGCGGAATCGGGACAGACGCCGCATACGCTGGTCGTTGCCTGTTGCGATTCCCGTGCTGCACCCGAGACCATCTTCGACTGTGGCCCAGGTGAACTCTTCGTGGTCCGCAACGTTGCCAACATGGTGCCGCCCTACGAACCGGACGGGCAGTATCATGCGACGTCTGCCGCTCTCGAATATGCGGTGCAGGCGCTCAAGATCCGCAACATCGTCATCATGGGTCACGGCCGCTGCGGCGGTATCCAGGCAGCGCTGGACCCCAACATGGAGCCGTTGTCGCCCGGCGATTTCATCGGCAAGTGGATGGGAATGGTGAGGCCTGCAGCGCATCAGATCCAGAGCAACAACCTGATGACCCAGGCGGAGCGGCAGACCGCCCTTGAGCGTGTCTCCATTCGTAACTCGATCGCCAACCTGAGGACCTTCCCCTACGTCCGCGCTCTCGAAGAGCAGGGAACGGTGCAATTGCATGGCGCCTGGTTCGATATCTCCAGTGGCGAACTCTGGGTCATGGACGGCAAGAGCGGAGATTTCTTCCGGCCGTCAGACACGATGCCGGCGGCGGCAGATCCGGAACCTGCCGCCTAGGTCTTCTGGAGTTAGCGGCCGTCGATCTCGGCACCGATGTAGGCGATGGCCTGCTGGTAGACGGTCGCAGCGTTCCATCCCTCGATTGCCACGTGATTGGGTTCACCCACCTGATATCCCGCGCCTGCACGCCAGCCGTGGCCGACGAGGAAGTTGGCTGTGGATGCCAGCGCATCAGCCCGCGAGCCGACGAGATCGACGTGACCGTCGCCGTCGCCGTCGACGCCATAGCGAATGACGTTCGCCGGCAGGAACTGCGT
>JBKBXP010000201.1:0-6239 GCA_046314035.1 Pseudorhizobium sp.
CCGAGCACCACATCAGCCGTCGTTTCGGCGGATGGAACTCCGTTCCAGGAAGAACCAGGGACGCAGCTTGACGCCGAGGACGTTGCCCGCGAAGGCCGCCACCGCCCAGAGGTAGCCGTGCAGGCTGCCCGACGAGATCCCGGAAAAATAGGCGCCGATGTTGCAGCCATAGGCGATGCGCGCGCCGTAACCGAGCAGCAGGCCACCGGCAACGGCCGCCAGGATCGACCGCAGCGGGATGTCGAGGCTCGGCGCAAACTTCCCGGCCAGCGTTGCCGCGAGCATGGCACCGGCGATGATGCCGAAGTCCATGACCGAGGTGACATCGGCAAACACGCTCTGCGCCAGAGCTTGCGCGTTGCCGGGCGTCTGCCAGTAGGCCCAGGCGGTCGGATCGATGCCGATCAGCTGTGCGCCCTTGGCGCCCCAGAGCGCGAAGGCGGAGGTGATGCCCCAGGGGCGACCAGCCAGCGCGAGTGTCGCGAAGTTGAGGAGCGCCAGCGCCACCGCGCCGGCCACCAGCGGCCAGGGACCGCGCAGATAGCGGGCAAACCCATGGCGCGGCGCTTGTGGCGGCTGTTCCAGCGCACCGTTGCGCTTCTTCTCCACGAAGACGGTGATCGCCGCGATGGCACCGAAGATCGCCAGCGACACGAGGATGCCGGCGACCGGACCGAGGCTGACGAGCGAGGTCGGCGGCAGCGATGGCAAGCCTGCCCACCAGTCGAAATGGACGGTGGCGAGCACCGAGCCGACGATGAAGAAGAACAGCGTCACCAGCATGCGGGCATTGCCGCCGCCGGCGGTAAACAGTGTGCCGGAGGCGCAACCGCCGCCGAGCTGCATGCCGATACCGAACATGAAGGCGCCGACGATGACGCCGGTGCCGGCCGGCGACACCAGCCCGCGCACCTCGTTGCCGAAGAGCGTGCCGCTCGCCAGGAAGGGGAAAAACAGGATGACGGTCAGCGCCAGCAGGATCATCTGCACCCGCAGCCCCCTGCCCCGTCCTTCGGCGATGAAGACGCGCCAGGCGGAGGTGAAGCCGAAGGCGGCGTGATAGAGCGCGATGCCGAGCGCGCCGCCGACGAGGAAGAGCGCGCCATGGGTCACGCCATAGGCGGCACCGAGCGCCAGCGTGCCAAGGATGAGGACGGCGAGCGCCGCAAGCCCGGGCGCGCCGAAAGGCGGCAGGCTTCCCGCGCGCGGCTGGATCGATGGAGATGAGACGGACATTGAAATACTCCGGGAGTTTGAGCCCAGTATATGGGCAGAGCCGCCGCAGGCTTCGAGGAACCATGTTCTGCCAGAGCATGAGCGGGCGGAAATTGTTTGCGCCCAAACACCCATCATTGGTGGGACTGACTTCTGATGGCGCAAAATGGGCGACCGGCGGCTCTCTGACGGCAGCAAGGCGATTTCAAGCAAAGCGAGCCGCGACCGCCGGTCGTGTCAGCGCCGCTCCTGGCTGAGCCTCTGCCTTTGCCTGTTGATCGCCGTACGGGCGGCCGCGGCCCGGCCGGTGATCGCCTGCATGTCAAAATCCCCGACCCCGCTGCCGGCAGCCAGTGCGGCGTCCAGTTGCTCCTCCAGGATGTCGCCCTGCTCCGGAAGGCTGACATGGTCCGCAATGCGCAGAATGGCCTCGATCAGGTGCAGGATGACGAAAGGCTTGCCGGTCGCATTCTGCCGGATCTGGTTGAAGGCGACGCCGATGATCGAGGCATAGGTCGGACCCGGAATGACGATGCGCGGGCTTCCATCCGTCCCCGTCACGACCGATTCGGGCAGTGCGCGTTTCATGAGATGTGCCAGGCCGGCCGAGAGCTGTGCCAGCACCGCCACGGCCGTGTAGGGATCGTTGACGCCCGGCGACAAAGCTCTCACCGCCATCTCCACCAGATGGCGGATGGCGAACTCCGGGTCTTGGGTGGCGGTCCGCCGCGAGCCGACGACGATCATCCTGCAGATGTGCTCCTGAAGTTCGGGCGTGCAGTTTCGACCGGGGAAAACACCGATGCCGCCGCCGTCAGCGACCACGTAGTCGCCGGGCCGAAACGAGAATGCGACGAGCACGTCGGCGTCCTCGGCGAGCGCCTTGAGCCCCTCCAGGTCGATGCTCTGGACGAAGCCATCCGTGCGCGTACCAAAGAAGGTGGCCTCACGCTCGAACTCCTGAGGCAGCGCCGCTGCCGTCTGCTCGTTGCGATCCTCCGGCAGGTCGTCCAGTTCGGCGACCATGTCGGCGACCTCGGTTCCGAGCCCCTTGATCAGCGTTTCCGAGACGATCGAACGCGCCAGGAAGTGGAGGAAGGAAATCAGGACAAGGACGCTCACCAGCATCAGCAGAAGTCCAAGACTGACGCTCGGAAAGGCCTGCATCTCGTCCTCGGTGGTGGAACCGACCGATCCGAGTTCGAGCAGACAGTAGACCGACGTCATGACGAACGTCCCCAGCACGAACTGCGTGTGCGGGCTCGACATGAAGCTGCGGATCAGCCGCGGACCGAACTGGTTGGCCGCCAGCGACAGGACGACCATGGTGATCGAAAACACCAGGCTGGTCATGGTGATCATCGACGACAGCAATGTCGAGAGGACATCTCTTGCACCGTCAGGCGTGCTGACGAAGATGAACCTGGGCATGCTGGCGGGATTGGCGTCGGCCAGCCGGAAGTCAGCCCAGGTCGCCGCCACCGCGAGGGCGAGAGCAACGACGGCCATCAGGCTCGGCACCAGCCAGAAGCTTGTCCTGAGCTTCTCCCACACGACCTGCACCGCGGGATTTGCCCCGCCCAGTGCTCCCCTGCCCATCATCGCTCGCGGATATCTCATCGAAACCCTCTGGCCGGACTGCTGGTCGCTGCAACGGAAGGGCACGGCCAAAGTTCCAGCCGCTGCCCTGCCCCCTGCCAGCCCGTTCGCTCTCGCGCCTCTTCGCTTCTCCTCACTTGGCAAGGGTTGTCGCGCCGGCCAGCCTCGGGTTTAATCGGATAGAGGACTTGGAAGGAGACACCGACGATGAAAGCCCTGCTGCTGGTCGACATCCAGAACGGCTTCTGCCCGGGCGGCAACCTGCCGGTGCCGGAGGGCGACAAGGTGGTGCCGGTGGCAAACCGCCTGATCGAGGAAGGCGGCTATGACGTGATCGTCGCGTCTCAGGACTGGCATCCTGCCAATCACGGCAGCTTTGCTTCGCAACACGCCGGCCGACAGCCCTTTGAAATAGGTGAACTCTGCGGCCAGCCGCAGATGCTCTGGCCGGATCACTGCGTGCAGGAGACGGCGGACGCCGAATTCCATCCGGATCTCAACGTCGATGCGATCGACTACATCCAGCAGAAGGGCGAGAACCCGGCCATCGACAGCTATTCCGCCTTTCGCGACAACGACAAGGCTGCGATCACCGGTCTTGCGGGCTATCTTCGGGCGCAGCAGATCAATGAGCTCGACATCTGCGGGCTGGCGACGGACTATTGCGTCAAGTATTCCGCGCTAGACGCGGTCGACATGCTGCCGGGCGTGCAGATCTGCTTCATCGAGGATGCCAGCCGCGGCATCGATCCGAAGGGTGTGAAGGCGGCCATCGCCGAGATGCGGGCCAAAGGCGTCGGCATCGTCAAGAGCCGGCAGATTCTCAAGGACTGACGGCACGGCGCGCCGGCAACGCTTCAGCAAAATCGATCCATCCATCAGCGCAATTGAATTGCGCCTCCAACCGCGCGCCCCTATGGCTGTGCGCGAGAAGGAATTCCATGAATCGCAGCGATTTCAAACAAGGCCTGAAGGGCGGCGCCATCATTGCCCTGTCTTCGGCCCCCTTCGGCGTCCTGTTCGGCGCCGTGGCCATCGACAATGGCTTGAGCTTCCTGGAAACACTGCTGATGAGTGCCACCGTCTATGCCGGCGCCAGTCAGCTGGTGGGTATCGAGCTGTTCGGCCAGCAGGTCGAACCCTGGCTTGTGGTGCTGTCGGTCTTTGCCGTCAACTTCCGGCACATTCTCTATTCCGCAGCCATCGCCAAGTTCATCCGTCATTATACCCCGCTGCAGAAGGCGCTCGCCTTCTTCCTGCTGGTCGATCCGCAGTTTGCCGAATCCGTGCGTCGCGGAGAAAGCGGCCAGGGTGTCAGCGCCTCCTGGTATTTCGGCTTCGGCGCGGTGATCTACGTGTCCTGGAGCTTTTCCACCATGGTCGGGGCCTGGTTCGGGCGCATGATCGGCGATCCCGCCTCGATCGGCATCGACATCCTGCTGCCGGTCTATTTCCTCGGCATGGTGCTGGCCTTCCGCAGCCGCTGGGGCTTCTACCCTATCGTCCTGGCAAGTGCGATCGCATCGGTCGCTGCCTATCATACCGTCGGATCCCCCTGGCACGTCAGCATCGGGGCGGCCGCCGGCGTCATCGTCGCCACCATGCTGCCGTTGCCTGCCAAGATCGAACCCGATGCCGATGAGCTGGAGGGCTGAGATGAGCACGTCCCTCGATACCGCGACGATACTGCTGATCCTTGCAGCCGCAGCCGCCACCTACTTCACCCGCATCGGCGGCTACCTGCTGATCACGCGCATGAAGAGCATTCCGCCGCGGATGGAGGCGGCGCTGAATGCCGTGCCCGCAGCCGTCCTGACGACGCTCGTGGCACCGGCCTTCTTCGAGGGTGGCTGGGACGTGAAGATCACCCTGCTGGTTGCACTCGGCGTTGCCCTGCGCTTTCCCGGCCTTCTGGTGCTGGTGGCAGGCTGGGCGACAGTGATGATCTGCCGCCACCTGTTCGGGCTTTGACCTAGCCGAGCGGCTCCGTCGCCGCTACCAGCCATTCGCGCACATCCTTGTCCTCGATCAGCGGCATCAGCTTGTCGCGCGTCTGTGCGTGATAATCGTTCAGCCAGTCGCGTTCCTCACCGGTCAGCAGTTCGGGCAGGACGAGGCGGCGGTCGATCGGGCACCAGGTCAGTGTCTCGAAGGAGAGCATCGGCATGTCGCCACCGGCAATCTGTTCCGCGCCCTGGACGTAGATCAGGTTCTCGATGCGGATGCCGAAGTGTCCGGGCCGGTAATAGCCGGGCTCGTTGGAGAGGATCATGCCGGCCAGCAGTTCCTGCGTCGACAGCCGCGAGATCCGTTGCGGCCCCTCGTGCACCGACAGATAGGAGCCGACGCCATGGCCCGTGCCATGTGCGAAATCGCCACCGGCCTTCCACAGCGCGATGCGGGCCAGCGGGTCGAGATCGCAGCCGCGGGTCCCCTTCGGGAAGCGCGCCGTGCTGATCGCAATCATCCCCTTCAGCACCAGCGTGAAGAACCACTTGCGGTCTTCCGGCACCGCACCGACGGCAACCGTGCGGGTGATGTCGGTGGTGCCGTTGACGTATTGTGCGCCCGAATCGATGAGGAACAACTCGCCCTCCTGAAGGCTGCGGTCGCTCTCGCTGGTCACCCGGTAATGCATGATGGCGGCGTGTTCGCCGGCGCCCGAGATGCTGTCGAAGGAGATGTCTTTCAGCGGGTTTTGCATCCGCTCGCCGACCCGGACCCGGGAAGCCTCCAGCGCGCGAACGCTTTCGATCTCCGTGACGCTGCCCACCGGCTGCCGGTCGAGCCAATGCAGGAATTCGACGACGGCCGCGCCATCCTGCAGATGCGCTTTGGCCGAGCCCTCCAGCTCGATTCGGTTCTTGCAGGCCCGCGGCAGCTTGGCCGGATCCGGCGCCTCGATCACGCGTCCGCCGGCCTCTTCGATCGCCAGGCTGAGCGCCAGTGGCGCAAGGTCGGCATCGAGGAGCATCGGACCGCGTTTCGCCCAGTCCTGCAGGCGGACCGGAAACTCCTCCGGCGGCACCTGCTCGACGAGCTGGGCAAGATAGGCCCGCACCTCGATGCCCGTCTTGCGCTGGTCGAGGAAGAGCAGCGGCTTGCCCTCGGCCGGCACGATGGCGCGCGCCAGCGGATGCGGCGTGTGCGGCACGTCGCTGCCGCGGATGTTGAAAATCCAGGCAACGGAGGACGGATCGGTGATCAGCACGGCCGCCGCCTTCTTGTCCTTCACCTGGTCGGCGATCACGGCGATCTTTTCGCTCGCCAGCGTGCCGGCATGTTCCGCCTTCTGGATGGCGACAGCGCCGATCGGTTCCGCCGGGCGGTCCGCCCAGATCGCGTCCAGCGGGTTCGACGGCAGAAAGATCAACGCGCCATCGATGTCCGCCAGTGCTTTCTGCAGCCGGCGCACCTCGGCAGCC
>JBKBXP010000202.1:0-6152 GCA_046314035.1 Pseudorhizobium sp.
ATAGTGAAGATTGCCATGGTGGCGGGCGATGAAGATCGTGCCCGTGCCGACGATGGCGATGGCGCCATCGGCGTCGCCCACCGCCCCCTGCAGGGCGATCAGTCCGTCCGAGACGATCTGCGCCTGCTGGAAGGGCAGCCGCGCCGAGACATAGGAGACCGCATCGCCGACATTGTTGCCGGCAACGCCGAGCAGCGCGGAGCATGTCGAAAGGAGATCGCTCGCAAGGCCGGCCTCCACCAGCGCCAGCCGCGCCGCCTCCTCGATATGGCGCAGGGCCGTGTCCGGATCAGTCAGGATATTGGAGGCGCCGCTGCGCCCACGGCCGAGGATGCGCCCGTCGCGTCCCGCCACGGCTGCCCGGCAACTCGTGCCGCCGCCATCGATCCCGATAAAATAGTCCGTCATCATCGACCTCCGGCGGCAGGATACCAAAAAAATACCAATTACCAATACCGAATAGAACTCGCAGCCGGCTCTTGGAGGCAAGTAATTGATTGAGATGATGGAAATTGCTTCTGCAGCACAGGTCTTAGCGCCATCTTCATAAATGTTAATTTTGCGGCTGGACAATTGGTATTTTTTTGGCATCATTTTGCCAGAGGGAGAAACGGATGAGCAGAACTGCCACCGAAGCCAGGCACGAGGAAGCGGTAGGGCTGGATGCCCGGCCTCCCCGTGAGATTCTGGCGCTTCTCGCATCCGGCCAGCAGGCAGCTGCCGCGGCCGTCGATGCGGCGATCCCCGACATTGAGAGAGGCGCAGAGCTTTTCGCCGAAGCCATCCGGTCCGGCGGCAAGCTGGTCTACGCCGGTGCCGGCAGCTCCGGTCTGATGGCTATGGCCGATGCGCTCGAGCTGCCCGGCACCTATGGTATCGCCAAGGACCAGATCGTCATCCTGCTCGCCGGCGGCGTGTCGAGCCTGACGGATCTGGCCGGCGCGCCCGAGGACGATGTTGATCAGGCGCGCCGGGATGCGGCGGTCATCGCGCCGGGTGATTGTGTCATCTGCGTTTCCGCCAGCGGATCGACGCCTTCGGCTCTGGCCATTGCAGAGGAAGCGCGCCGGCGCGGTGCCAAGGTCGTCGCCCTCGCCAACAATCCGGGTGCCAGGCTTTTTGAGCAGGCGGACGTCTCGATCCTGCTGCAGACGCCGCCGGAAGTGATTGCCGGCTCGACGCGAATGGGCGCCGGCACGGCGCAGAAGATCGCCTTCAAAATGCTCTCGACGCTGGCCGGCATCAAGCTCGGCCACGTGCACGATGGCCATATGGTCAATCTTTATCCCGACAACGAGAAGCTGCAGGCGCGTGCCGCGCGCATGGTGACGGAAATCGCCGGCGTCGACGAGGGCATGGCAGCGCAGTTGCTGGAAACGGCCGCCGGCTCCGTCAAGGTGGCGGTGCTGCTCGCCTCGGCCGCCGGATGCCGAGGCGGCACGGGCAGCACTTGCCCGGTCGGGCGATGCCCTGAGGCCGGCCCTGGCCGAGTTCGACGAGACACAAGAGTTCCACAAACGCGCCTGAAAGCGCGAACAAGAGGGAGAACGACATGACCCGCATACTGAAAGGCATGCTCTTTGCCACCACCGTGCTGGCTCCGGCCGGCATGGCGATGGCGCAGGAGACGACGCTCACCATCGAGAGCTGGCGCAACGACGATCTGCCGATCTGGCAGGAGAAGATCATTCCGGCCTTCGAAGCGAAGCATCCCGACATCAAGGTGACCTTTGCCCCGATGGCGCCGACCGAATACAATTCGGCCGTCAACGCCAAGCTCGAGGCCGGCACCGCCGGTGACCTCATCACCTGCCGGCCGTTCGACCTGACGCTTGCCATGTTCGAGAAGGGCCAGCTGGCGCCGCTCAGCGACCTGCCGGGCATGGAGAACTTCTCCGACGTCGCCAAGTCCGCCTGGACGACGGACGATGGTGCAACCACCTTCTGCGTGCCGATGGCCTCCGTCATCCACGGCTTCATCTACAACAAGGCAGCCTTCGAGGAAGTCGGCGTCGAGGTGCCGAAGACCGAAGAAGAGTTCTTCGCCGTGCTCGAGAAGTTCAAGGAAGACGGCAACTACATCCCGATGGCCATGGGCACCAAGGACCAGTGGGAAGCCGCGACCATGGGCTACTACAACATCGGTCCGAACGCCTGGAAGGGCGAGGAAGGCCGCAAGGCGCTGATCGCGGGCACGCAGAAGCTGACGGACGCCCAGTGGGTCGAGCCCTATGCAACGCTTGCCAAGTGGAAGGACTATCTCGGCGACGGTTTCGAGGCGCAGACCTATCCCGACAGCCAGAACCTCTTCACGCTCGGCCGTGCCGCCATCTATCCGGCCGGTTCCTGGGAGATCGCACCGTTCAAGAGCCAGGCCGACTTCGAGATGGGCGCCTTCCCGCCGCCGGTGAAGGCCGAGGGCGACCAGTGCTACATCTCCGACCACAACGACATCGGCATCGGCCTCAACGCCAAGAGCGAGAATGCCGAAGCCGCCAGGACCTTCCTGACCTGGGTCGCCTCGCCGGAATTTGCCGATCTCTATGCCAACTCGGCGCCCGGCTTCTTCAGCCTGAACACGACCCCGGTCGTCATGCAGGATGAACTTGCCCAGGAATTCGTCTCCTGGCGCGAGAACTGCGAAACGACGATCCGCCCGAGCGCGGCCATCGTCGGCCGCGGCGAGCCGAACCTCGATCTGGAAATGTGGCGGGTGTCGGCCAATGTCATCAACGGCACGATGACACCGGAACAGGCCGCCGAGGAGACCCAGAAGGGCCTCGACAGCTGGTACAAGCCGAAGCAGTAAGAGGCGTCCGCGCCTTTGGCCTGCCCCTCACCTACCCCTCTCCCCGCTCGCGGGGAGAGGGGACTTGCTTCGCTCTTTGGTCGAGATCGCCGGCGACGGCGCGGCATCTCCCTTCTCCCCGTCGAGACGGGGAGAAGGTGGCGGTAGCCGGATGAGGGGCATTGCCATACGTTCGACCGAAGCCGCCGTTCCGGGATCCCATGATGAACCGAGCCGACATTTCAGAGACGGAGACACTTGTGCCCCGGCGCCCCGTGCGCTGGCACATCGCGGTGTTCTTGGCGCCGGCCTTCCTCGTCTACACGGCGGTGATGATCCTGCCGCTGGTCGAGACGCTGCGGCTGTCGCTCTTCAACGTCGTCGACGGCACGATGGCGTTTGTCGGGCTCGCCAATTTCCAGCGGCTGTTCGGAGATCCGCGGCTGGCCGCCGACTTCTGGAACGCGCTCTGGAACAACACGATCTTCTTTCTCATCCACATGGCCGTGCAGAACCCGATCGGGATTGCGCTGGCCGCCATGCTGTCGCTGCCGGGCCTGCGCTTTGCCGCCTTCTATCGCAGCGCCATCTTCGTGCCGACGCTTCTCTCCTTCGTCATCGTCGGCTTCATCTGGAAGCTCATTCTCTCGCCGATCTGGGGCATCGCACCCGGCCTGATGGATCTGGTCGGTCTGAAGTCCCTGTTCGGGCCGTGGCTCGGCAAGCCGGAGAGCGCGCTGATCACCGTCTCGCTGATTTCCGTCTGGCAGTATGTCGGCATCCCGATGATGCTGATCTATGCCGCCCTCATCAATATTCCGGATGAAGTGCTGGAAGCCGCCGAATGCGACGGAATTACCGGCTGGAGCCAGTTCTGGAAGATCAAGCTGCCGCTCATCCTGCCCTCGATCGGCATCATTTCGGTGCTCACCTTCGTCGGCAATTTCAACGCCTTCGACCTGATCTACACGGTGCAGGGCGCGCTCGGCGGACCCGATGGCGCGACCGACATCCTCGGCACGCTGCTCTACCGCACCTTCTTCGGCTTCCAGAACCAGATGGGCAATCGGCCGATGGGAGCGACGATCGCCACCGTCATGTTCCTGATCATCCTCGCCGGCGTCTCACTCTATCTCTTCGTCATCCAGCGGCGTATCCGCCGCTACCAGTTCTGAGGGATCTGCCGATGTCGAAAGCCCGCTCCTCGCCGATCCGCAGCAGCCTCATCCATCTGGCGCTGATCAGCTACACGCTGATCGCGCTGTTTCCGGTGTTCCTGACGCTGGTGAACTCGCTGAAGAGCCGCAATGCGATCTTCCGCGAGCCCATGGCGCTGCCGACGCCTATGACCTTCAGCCTCGTCGGCTATGAGACCGTGTTGAGCCAGGGCGATTTCCTCGGCTATTTCCAGAACAGCATGATCGTCACGGTGGTCTCCATCGCGCTGGTACTGCTCTTCGGCGCCATGGCTGCCTTCGCGCTCTCCGAATACCGCTTCCGCGGCAATACGCTGATGGGCCTCTATCTGGCACTCGGCATCATGATCCCGATCCGCCTCGGCACGGTCGCCATCCTGCAGGGCATGGTGGCGACGGGGCTCGTCAACACGCTGACCGCGCTGGTCCTCGTCTACACCGCGCAGGGCCTGCCGCTGGCGATCTTCATCCTTTCAGAGTTCATGCGCACCGTCTCCGACGACCTGAAGAGCGCCGGGCGCATCGATGGACTGTCGGAATACGCGATCTTCTTCCGCCTCGTGCTGCCCTTGGTACGCCCGGCCATGGCGACGGTCGCCGTCTTCACCATGATCCCGATCTGGAACGACCTGTGGTTCCCGCTGATCCTGGCGCCGGGCGAGGCGACGAAGACGATCACGCTGGGCGCCCAGATGTTCATCGGCCAGTACGTCACCAACTGGAATGCCGTGCTCTCGGCGCTCTCGCTGGCGATCCTGCCGGTGCTCGTCCTCTATGTCATCTTCTCGCGGCAGCTGATCCGCGGCATTACCTCCGGAGCCGTCAAGTGAATATGCATACTGCCCCCGTCCGTGTCCTCGTCGCCGGCCTCGGCAACATGGGCCGCAGCCATGCGCTCGCCTACCACAACGATCCCGGCTTCGAGATCGTCGGCCTCGTCAATCGGTCCGAGGTGACGCTGCCGGAGGAACTGCAGAGCTACACGATCCATCCCTCCTTCCCGGAGGCGCTGGCGGCGCTGAAGCCCGATCTCTGCTCCATCTGCACCTATTCCGACAGCCACGCGGATTACGCCGTCATGGCCTTCGAGGCCGGCTGCCATGTCTTCGTCGAAAAGCCGCTAGCCACGACGGTCGCCGATGCCGAGCGCGTCGTGGCCGCCGCCAAGGAGGCCGACCGCAAGCTGGTGATCGGCTATATCCTGCGCCATCACCCCTCCTGGATGCGGCTGATCGAGGAGGCCCGCAAGCTCGGGCCCCCTTACGTCTTTCGCATGAACCTCAACCAGCAGTCCTCGGGCCCCACCTGGGAGACCCACAAGGCGCTGATGCAGACGACCTCGCCGATCGTCGATTGTGGCGTTCATTATGTCGATGTCATGTGCCAGATCACCGACGCCAAGCCGGTGCAGGTGCGCGGCATGGGGCTGCGCCTCTCCGACGAGGTGGCGCCCGACATGTACAACTACGGCCACCTGCAGGTGATGTTCGACGATGGCTCCGTCGGCTGGTACGAGGCCGGCTGGGGCCCGATGATTTCCGAGACCGCCTTCTTCGTGAAGGATGTCATGTCGCCGAAGGGCTCCGTCTCTATCGTCATGGATCCCAACGCCAAGTCCGACGACATCGACACCCACACCAAGACCTCGGTGATCCGCCTCCACACCGCCGAGACCGGCCCAAACGGCAAATTCCTGCGCCCGGACGAGGATCTGGCCATGGCCGGCGAGCCGGGGCACCAGGACCTCTGCGACCTGGAGCAGGCCTATGTGCTCAAAGCCATCCGCGAGGATATCGATCTAGACCGCCACATGGACGACGCCGTCCAGTCGCTGCGCATCTGCCTGGCGGCGGACCAGAGCGTGCGCACCGGCGCGCCGGTCATTCTGTAAGCCGGTCACAGTTTGAAGGAAGACGCCCTTGGGTTCGCTGCAACTGACCTCCATCCGCAAGGCCTTCGGTACCCATGAGGTGCTGAAGGGGATCGATCTCGACGTCAAGGACGGCGAGTTCGTCATCTTCGTCGGTCCCTCCGGCTGCGGGAAGTCGTCGCTGCTGCGGGTGATCGCGGGGCTGGAGGATGCCACCTCCGGCAGCGTCCGCATCGACGGCGCCGAGGTGATCAACACGCCGCCCGCCAAGCGGGGCATCGCCATGGTGTTCCAGTCC
>JBKBXP010000203.1:0-6104 GCA_046314035.1 Pseudorhizobium sp.
CGGTCGATCGTCCAGAACCAGTCAGCTAGTGGTCCACGGTCAGCGCGGCTTACCATCTCAGTTCCCCTTCTTCGTCTCGACCAGCATGGTGATGCCGTCGAGCGCCGCAACATGGTTCACGAAGGCGTCTCCGCGAACCTCGAAGTTCTTGTACTGATCAAAGCTGGCGCAGGCCGGCGACAGCAACACGACCGACCCAAACCCGTCCGCCGCCGCGTCTGCGCTGGCATGGGTGACCGCCTGCTCCAGGGTGCCCGAAATCTCGTAGGCGACGGCTTCCCCCAGCGATGCAGCAAAACCCGGTGCCGCCTCTCCGATCAAGTAGGCTTTGATAATATGCGGGAAGAGTGGCGCGAGGCTTGCGATGCCACCCTCCTTGGGCAGGCCGCCGGCAATCCAATAGATGCGCTCGTAGCTGGAGAGCGCAGGTGCCGCGGCTTCCGCATTGGTCGCCTTCGAATCATTGACGAACACGACCTGGCCGCGACGGCCAACCGGCTGCATGCGGTGCTTGAGGCCCGGAAACGAGCGCAGTCCGGCACGGATATCTTCGGCACTCACGCCGACTGCGCGACACGCGGCAATCGCCGCTGCGGCGTTCTGGGCGTTGTGGCTGCCCTTGAGGGTTTCGATGCCATCGAGATCGACGAACTGCGAGCTGGTTCCGCCATCCGTTTCGAGGATGCGGCTACCCTCTGCATAGAGACCATTGGCGACGACGTTGCGCTTCGAGATGCGGCGCACCGGGACGCCCGCCCGTTCGACACGATCGGCGATCATCACCGAAAAGCTGTCGTCGACGCCGACGATCGCCGTACGGCTTCCCGCCACCAGCCGTTCCTTGATCTCGGCATAATGCTGCATCGTGCCGTGGCGATCGAGGTGGTCGGGGGTCAGGTTGAGAAGGATGCCGGCCGTCGGTTGAAGCGTCGGCGCCAGGTCAATTTGATAGGAGGAGCATTCGACGACGTAATAGCGTTCAGCCTTCGGCGGATCGAGCGTCAGGATGGCGGTGCCGATGTTGCCGCCGAGCTGCGTGTCGCGACCGCTGGCCTTGAGGATGTGGGCAATCAGCGCCGTCGTCGTCGATTTGCCGTTGGTGCCGGTGATGGCGATGAACGGGCAATCGGGCGCATGCGCCCGCCGCTCGCGCACGAAGAGTTCGATGTCGCCGATGATCTCGACGCCCGCTGTCCGCGCCAGATCGGCACTCCAGTGCGGCTTCGGATGCGTCAATGGCACACCCGGTGACAGCACGAGCGCCGCCTGGACCCGCCAGTCCAGCGCACGCAGATCGCCGGTCGGGACGCCGGCCTGCGATGCCTTGGCGACGCTGTCCGGATTGTCGTCCCATGCCGTCACCTCCGCACCGCCCGCGACGAGCGCCTGCGCGGTCGCAAGCCCCGAGCCGCCAAGCCCGAAGAGGGCGACTTTCCTGCCGGCGAATGTGGTGACCGGGATCATCGGCTCACCGCAGCTTCAGGGTGGAGAGGCCGAGCAGCGCCAGGCCGACGGCGATGATCCAGAAGCGGATGACCACCTGGCTCTCCGTCCATCCCAGTTTTTCGAAATGGTGGTGGATCGGCGCCATCAGGAAGACCCGTCGCCCGGTCATCTTGAAGAACCCCACCTGGATGATGACCGAGAGCGTCTCCATCACGAAGAGGCCGCCGATGATGATCATGACGATCTCGTGCTTGGTGGCCACGGCGACCGAGCCGATCAGGCCACCCAGGGCCAGCGATCCCGTATCGCCCATGAAGATGGCGGCCGGCGGAGCGTTGAACCAGAGGAAACCGAGACCGGCACCGATCACGGCCCCGAGGATCACCGCCAGTTCACCGGTGCCGGGCACGAAGTTGATCTGCAGGTAGTTGGCGAAGACGCCGTTCCCGACGAGGTAGGCGATCACGCCGAAGGAGGCGGCTGCAATCATCACCGGCACGATCGCGAGACCATCGAGACCGTCGGTGAGGTTGACCGCATTGCCCGCCCCGACGATCACGAAGGCACCGAAGAAGACAAAGAAAATCCCCAGATCGATGAAAAAGTCCTTGAAGAAGGGAAAGGCGATCGACGAACCCAGCGTCGGATTGGTCGTCTGGCCGGTGGCCAGCGCGATCCGCATCATGAAGAAGACGGCGATGCCGGCAATCAGGAATTCGATGCCGAGCCGCGCCTTGCCGGAAAACCCCTTGTCGGTCTGTTTCGTGACCTTCAGGTAGTCGTCATAGAAGCCGATCGCGCCGAAACCGAGCGTCACCAGCAGCGTCGCCACGACATAGACGTTCGAGAGATCGGCCCACAGCAGCGAGCCGCCAACGATGCCGGCAAGAATCATCAACCCGCCCATGGTCGGCGTGCCGGCCTTCTTGAAGTGCGTCTGCGGGCCATCGGCGCGAATCGGCTGGCCTCTGCCCTGCCGGACGCGCAAAGACGCAATGATCCGCGGACCGAACAGGAAGACGATCAGTGCGGAGGTGAACAAAGCTGCGCCGGTGCGGAACGTGATGTACCGGAAGAGATTGAAGAATTGAAACGTATCCGCCAGTTCCACAAGCCAGATGAGCATCAATGGCCCTTTCAAGAAGCCGTATTACAGTTGGCGCTCCCTGTCGGAAACTGCCGGGTAATTGTCAATAAGGGCGGCGACGATCTTGCCGAAGCCGATGCCGAGCGACGACTTCACCATCACCACGTCACCGGCCTTCACGGATCGAAGCGCATGGGCCATGAGTTCGGACGTATCGAGACAGTATTCCACCTTCACGCTGTCGGGCAGTGCATCGCGCAGCGCCGCCATTTCCGGGCCGGCGAGCCAGACATGCTCGATGCCGGCCGCCAGGATGGGACCGGCGAGTTCCTCGTGGACCTTCGCTGCAAATTCGCCCATCTCGAGCATGTCGCCGAGGACGGCGATGCGCCGCCCACCCGCCGGAGGCTCCGACGCGGCGAGCAGGGCGATCGCCGCCCGCACCGAGGCCGGATTGGCGTTGTAGCTCTCGTCGATCAGCGTCAGGCTGCCGTCGCCGATCGCAAGCTGGTGCTGTTCGCCGCGCCCCTTGACCGACCGAAGATCCGGCAGCGTGGAGATTGCAAGGCCGAGATCCGCGCCGACAAGCAGGCAGGTGCCCAGGGCCGCCATGGCATTCTCGGCAATGTGGCGACCGGGGGAGCCGATATGCACTTCGACCGTCTCGCCGTTCAGGGTCGCCCAGATGGTCGAGCTTCGGCTATCGCCCTCGAAATCGGCAAGCCGGAAATCGGCCTTGGCATGCTGGCCAAAGCTGTAGATCCGCTCGACACCCGTTTCCTGGGCCTGTTTTTCGAGGAAGGCGAACTGCTTATTGTCGCGATTGAGGATCGCTGCCCCGCCCGGCTCGAGACCCTCGAAGATCTCCGCCTTGGCTGCAGCAATCTCCTCGATGCCCTTGAAGTGGCCGAGGTGGGCGGCCGCGATCGTGGTGATGATCGCCACATGCGGACGCACCATCTTGACCAGAGGGCGGATTTCGCCGGCGTGGTTCATGCCGATCTCGAAGACGCCGAACTGCGTGTCCGCCGGCATGCGGGCAAGCGTCAGCGGCACGCCCCAGTGGTTGTTGAAGGAGGCGACGGCGGCATGAACCTTTCCCGAGGGCGCCAGCACATGGCGCAGCATCTCCTTGGTCGTGGTCTTGCCGACGGAGCCGGTCACGGCGATGATCTTCGCCTGGCTGCGCTCCCGCGCCGCTTGGGCGAGTTGCCCGAGTGCCGCTAGCACATCGTCGACGACGATCATCGGAATGGTAAGACGCCCCATCGCGGGCAGCTTGGCTTCGCTGACAACGATCAGGGAAGCGCCGTTGGCAACCGCTATGCTGGCGTAGTCATGGCCATCGACCCTGTCCCCCTTGATGGCGAAGAAAGCTTCGCCTGAAGTGATCGAGCGGCTGTCGATCGAGATCCCCGTAATACCCTCCGGCGGCGTGCCCACCGGGCGCCCTCCCATGACGGAAACCATCGTCTCGGTCGTCCATAGCCAATTCAAGATCCTGCCTCCTCCAGCGCCTTTCGGACCTCCACGTGATCGGAGAACGGCAAAACCCTGTCCCCGATCGTCTGTCCTTCTTCATGCCCCTTGCCGGCAACGATCAAGGTATCGCCCGAACCCAAGATTCCAACGGCATGACGGATCGCCTCGGCGCGATCGCCGATTTCGAGCGCACCGGGTGCCGCGGCCATGATCTCGGAGCGCACCCCTTGCGGAATTTCCGAACGCGGATTGTCGTCCGTGACGATAACGACGTCGGCAAGCCGCGTCGCGATCGCGCCCATGATCGGACGCTTGCCCTTGTCGCGGTCGCCACCGCAACCGAATACCACGATGACCCGTCCCGTCGTGAAGGGCCGCACGGATGTCAGGACATTCTCCAGCGCATCGGGCTTGTGGGCGTAGTCGACATAGGCAAGCGCTCCGGCCTTGGTCTGGCCCACGAGTTCAAGCCGCCCGGGCGCTCCCTGCAATCTTTCCAGAGCGGCCATGGCCGTTGCCGCCGGTGTTCCGGTCGACATCGCCAGGCCGGCGGCCACCAGTGCATTGGCGACCTGGAAGTCCCCGGCCAGCGGGATGTCGACCTCGAAGATCGTGCCCTCGACATGAATCTCGGCCGTCTGCTTGTGACGGAAATGCTCGACCCGCTTGAGGCTGAGGTAATCGCCGCGGCGACCGACGGTCTTCACGTCTAGCCCGCTGGCACTGGCCACGCGGATCGCCTCGGCAGACCATTCGTCGTCTGCAAAGATCACCGCCGGCGCCCCCTTCGGCAGCAGCGTATCGAAAAGCCGCATCTTGGCGGCCATGTAGCTCTCGATGGTCGAATGATAATCCATGTGGTCGCGGCCGAGGTTGGTGAAGCCCGCTGCGGCAAGGCGCACGCCGTCGAGCCGGCACTGGTCGAGGCCGTGGCTGGAGGCTTCCATCGCCGCATGCGTCACGCCTTCCGCGGCAAGCTCGGCCAGAAGCGCATGCAGCGCCACCGGGTCGGGAGTGGTCAGCGATCCATAATCGTTGCGAGACGGGGAGACGACGCCGGTCGTGCCGATCTGTGCGGCGGCGACGCCGGCATGCGCCCAGATCTGGCGGGTGAAGGAAGCCACGGACGTCTTGCCGGCAGTGCCGGTCACGGCCACCATGGTAGCAGGCTGCGCGCCCGACATCCTGGCTGCCGCAAGCGCCAGGAAGCGGCGCGCGTTGGCGACGACGAGGACGGGAATGCTGGCCTGCACGCCGCTTTCCGCGACCGCCACGACGGCGCCGCGGCTCGCCGCGTCTTCGACGAAGGCGGCACCATCGGCCTTGCTGCCCGCCACAGCCACAAACAGCGTCCCCGGTTGGGCCCTGCGGCTGTCGGAGGTGAGCGCGGCAACGGCGATGTCGCCCGTCGGACCGGCTAGGATGTCGTTGATCTCCGGGAAGTGGCTTCCCGCAAGCTCTCGCAGTTTCATCGGCGGCACTTTCATTTCCGAGCGGATATCACATCCCACGAATCGTCCGCTCGATTAGTCATTGGTCAATAAGACACCAGCAGGGCAGACCCGTCATTGCCGAATTTCGGCTTCACCCCAAGAATGGCGGCGGAGCGGCTGATGATGTCGCGCACCATGGGCGCTGCCGTATTGCCGGCAAGCGCCGCGCCATTGCCCTTGTCCGTCTTCGGTTCGTCGATGAAGGTTAGCACCACGTATTGCGGATCATCCATGGGAAAGGCAGCCAGGAAGGCGTTGAAGTTCTTGTCGTTGACATAGCGTCCGTTGACGACCTTGTCGGCCGTGCCGGTCTTGCCCCCGACATCGAAGCCGTCGACCCGGGCATTCCTGCCGGACCCTTTCACGCCGTTCCACTGGAACAGATAGCGCATGGAAGCGCTGGTCGAAGGCTGCAGCACCTGCTGCGCCACGAGGTCTGCGTCTTCGCGAGTCCGCGGCAGGAACGTCGGCTCGATCAGCTTGCCGCCATTGACGAGTGCAGCACCGGCGATCGCCGTCTGCAGCGGCGTGGTGGCGACGCCGTGGCCGAACGAGATGGTGATCGAGTTGATCTTCTTCCATTCGCGCGGCTGCGT
>JBKBXP010000204.1:0-6048 GCA_046314035.1 Pseudorhizobium sp.
AGATCTGGGTATTGCCGTCGAGAACAAGCAGGGCCTTCGCCGCAACAGCGAAGACGCACTTTTCGGTCCTGAGGCCGTCACGGCCGTATTCGCTGGCCCTGTCGGCCTGGTAACGACGGCGCTGGGCGCCGATGGCGCAAGCCGGTTGCTCATCACAGTGACCGGATCGCAGCAGGTGCCGATGGAAGCCGCCGCCGATGACCAGGCGCTGCAGCGACTGGCGGAAGCCGCCGGCGACGACATGCTCGACCAGATGGTCAACCGTCTTCAGAACGACTACGGCGTCTCGATCAATCAGGCGGTCGCCGATCAGGTGACGAGCACGATCCGCTGAGGAAGGTGAGGACAAGATGGCCGAACTGAAGCCACTGATCGCCAAGGTTGCCGACGGCCACAGCCTGACCCGGGACGAGGCACGCCAGGCCTTCGAGATCCTGATGTCCGGCGAAGCGACGCCCGCACAGATCGGCGCATTCCTGATGGCGCTGCGCGTGCGCGGCGAGACCGTCGATGAGATCGCCGGCGCCGTCACCACCATGCGCGCCAAGATGCTCCCGGTGAAGGCACCGGCGCATGCGGTCGATATCGTCGGCACGGGCGGCGACGGCACGGGCACCTACAATATCTCGACACTGGCATCGCTGATCGTCGCCGGCTGCGGCGTCCCCGTCGCCAAGCACGGCAACCGGGCCCTGAGCTCCAAATCGGGCGCCGCCGACGCGCTCTCGGCGCTCGGCGTCAACCTGGAGATCGGCGCCGACAAGATCGGTCGCTGCATCGAAGAGGCCGGGATCGGCTTCATGTTCGCCTCGATGCATCATTCGGCCATGCGCCACGTCGGGCCGACACGCGTCGAGCTCGGCACGAGGACAATCTTCAACATCCTCGGCCCCCTCTCCAACCCGGCCGGTGCCAAGCGTCAGCTGCTCGGCGTCTTCTCGCCACGCTGGCTGATGCCGATCGCCGAAGTGCTGCGTGACCTTGGCTCCGAGCGCGTCTGGGTCGTCTACGGTGACGGCATGGACGAGATTACCACCACCGGCACCACCAACGTCGTGGCGCTGGAGGACGGCCATATCCGCAGCTTCGATCTGACGCCGGCGGACTTTGGCGTCCCTTATGCAGCATGGGCGGACCTGAAGGGCGGTGACGGCGCAGCCAACGCCGCAGCACTCCGCGCAGTCCTCGGTGGCGCGCGCAATGCCTACCGCGACATATCGCTCTGCAATGCCGCCGCAACGCTCGTCGTGGCCGGCAAGGCCGGTGACCTTGCCGAGGGGATGAAGGTGGCTACCCAGGCGCTCGACAGCGGCAATGCGGCCGCAGCTCTCGATAGGCTGGTTGCCGTTTCCAACGAAAAACACTGAGGCCGGTCGATGACGGACATCCTGAAGAAGATCGAGATCTACAAGCGCCAGGAAATAGAGGCCGCAAAGGCTAAGACGTCGCTTTCCGAACTGAAGGCCATGGCCGCCGACCAGACGGCGCCGCGCGGCTTCTACCGTGCGCTGAAGACGAAGCAGGCCGACGGCTCATTTGGCCTCATCGCCGAGATCAAGAAGGCGAGCCCGTCAAAGGGATTGATCCGCCCGGACTTCGATCCGCCGGCGCTGGCGGCAGCCTATGCCGAGGGCGGCGCGGCCTGCCTCTCCGTCCTGACAGACACCCCGAGCTTCCAGGGTGCGCCCGAGTTTCTCGGCGCCGCCCGCGACGCCTGTTCCCTGCCGGCTCTGCGCAAGGATTTCATGTTCGACACCTACCAGGTCCACGAGGCGCGTGCCTGGGGCGCCGACTGCATCCTGCTGATCATGGCGTCCCTCAGCGATGATGAAGGACGAATGCTGGAGGACGAAGCCTTCTCGCTCGGGATGGACGTGCTGGTCGAGGTTCACGACGCAGAAGAGACCGAGCGGGCGCTCAAGCTTTCCTCGCCGCTGATCGGCATCAACAACCGCAACTTGCGAACCTTCGAGGTGAGCCTCGACACCTCCGAACAACTCGCAGAAATGGTCCCCGACGACCGGCTCCTGGTCGGCGAGAGCGGCATCTTCACCCATGCCGACTGCCTGCGCCTGCAGAAATACGGCATCGTCACTTTCCTGGTCGGCGAGAGCCTGATGCGGCAGGACGATGTGGCCAAGGCCACACGGGCTCTGTTGAACGGTGACGCCGCATCCGTGGCGGCCGAATGATGGCGGAGAACGGGACCCTCACCCATCTCGGCGCTTCCGGCGAGGCCAACATGGTCGATGTCGGCAGCAAGGCGGACACGGAGCGAAGCGCGACAGCGGAAGGCAGCGTGCGGATGCTTCCGGAGACGCTGGCGCTGATCCGCGAAGGCAATGCCAAGAAGGGCGACGTCATCGGCACGGCACGGCTCGCCGGCATCATGGCCGCCAAGAAGACCGCCGACCTGATCCCGCTCTGCCATCCGCTGATGCTGACCAAGGTCGCCGTCGAGATTGTCGAGGATCCCGCCCTCCCCGGCCTGCGGGTTTCCGCCACGGCAAAGCTCACCGGCAAGACCGGCGTCGAGATGGAGGCGCTGACGGCCGTCTCCGTCGCTTGCCTGACGATCTACGACATGGCCAAGGCCGCCGACAAGGGCATGGAAATCGGCGGCATCCGGCTCATCGAGAAGACCGGCGGCAAGTCCGGCACCTTCACGCGGACGGACGGCTGACATGGCCCTGCTCCCGGTCTCCGAGGCGAAAGCCAGATTGCTGGAACGGGCACGCCCGGTGGAGGCCACGCAGGAGGTCTCGCTCGCCGATGCCAACGGCCGCGTGCTGGCCGCACCACTTGCCGCACGTCTGACCCAACCGCCCTTCGACGCATCCGCCATGGATGGCTATGCGCTGCGCGCCGCCGACGCCCCGCAGATCGGCGCGGAGCTCTCGGTGATCGGCACTGCCGCCGCCGGCCATCTGTTCGAGGGACGCGTAGGCCCTGGGCAGGCTGTGAGGATATTCACTGGAGCGCTCGTCCCGGAAGGCGCCGACACGATCCTGATCCAGGAGGACGCCGAGGCGCTGGACGGCCAGCGCATCCGGACCAAGTTTGCCGTCACCACCGGGCGGCACATCCGGCCGCGAGGGCAGGATTTCGCCGAGGGTGAGACGGTTTTGCCGCAGGAAACGCGGCTTGATTACACGCATCTCACAGTCGCAGCCGCCATGAACCATCCGAGGCTCACGGTCTACCGCAAGCCGCTGGTGGCCATCCTTGCGACCGGCGATGAGCTCCTCGTCCCGGGAAGCACCCCGGCCGCAGGCCAGATCATTGCGTCCAACAGCTTCGGCGTGCGCGCACTGGTCGAGGACAATGGCGCAGAGGTTCTCGATCTCGGCATCGTCCGCGACCACCGCGACAGCATTTCCGCTGCCGTAGAAATCGCCCAGAAGGCGAAAGCAGACGTCCTCGTCACCGTCGGCGGGGCTTCGGTCGGCGACCACGACCTAGTGCAGTCGACCCTCAAGGCGGCCGGCATGGAGCTCGACTTCTGGCGCATTGCCATGCGCCCTGGCAAGCCGCTGATGGTGGGTTCGCTCGGCGAAATGCAGGTGCTCGGCCTGCCCGGCAATCCCGTCGCCAGTCTCGTCTGCAGCCTCTTGTTCCTGGAGCCGCTTGTCCGGACGCTGGCCCGCCTGCCCGAACGTAGACGCGAGGCGCAAGTCCTCTCGGCGCATGACCTTGCGCCCAACGACCAGCGGCAGGACTACCTGCGGGCTAGATTGGCACCGGATGAGAACGGAAATCAACACGCGGATGCCTATGGAAAACAGGACTCCTCGATGATGAAGATCTTCGCGATGTCGGACGCGCTGATCATCCGCCCCCCGCACGCTCCCGCTCTGGCGGCCGGCTCGCCCTGCCCGGTTCTTCTGCTAAGGCCCTGATCTATCACGCACCTCCCGGCGTAGATGAGAGAGAACATTCGGTGGAGACCCCCTTGGCTGACAACACCTCCTCACCCGTTATCGTCTGGTTTCGCCGTGATCTGCGGCTGGCCGACAATGCCGCCCTGTCCGCGGCCGTCGAGACCGGCAGGCCGATCATCGCGCTCTTCATTCGCGAGCCCGCGGGGGCCTCGTCCATGCCGCAAGGCGCGGCACAGGCCTGGTGGCTGCACCACTCGCTTCTGGCGCTCAAGGCGAGCCTGCAGCAGGCAGGTGGGGACCTTCTGCTTCTCTCGGGTCCGGCTGACGACGTGCTGACAAAGGTGGCGGCTGAAGCGGGTGCCGAGACCGTCTATTTCAACCGCTGCTATGAGCGCGACGAGCGTGACCGCGACATTGCCCGTTCCCTGAAACAGGCTGGCGTCTCCGTTCAGCCATTCCATGGCCAGCTTCTCAGCGAGCCATCGGCCGTGCGTACCGGTGCCGGCAAGCCGTTTCGCGTCTTCACGCCCTTCTGGAAAGCCCTGCAGGCGCTGGGCGAGCCGCGCGAGCCGATCGCAGCGCCGAAGGCAATTGCAGGACATTCACTGTCCACCACGTCCGAAAATCTCGATGATTGGGATCTGCTGCCGGTCAATCCGAACTGGGCGGCACCCTTCGCAGAGGTCTGGACGCCCGGCGAAGCCGGTGCCCATCAGCGTCTTGAGACCTTCATCGAGGAAGGTCTCGGCAACTACAAGGCGGGCAGAGATATACCCGCACTGGAGGTGACGTCCCGCCTGTCGCCTCACCTTGCCCACGGGGAGATCTCACCGGCCCAGGCATGGCATGCAACAAGCGGCCTCTCCAACGTTGATCCCGCGCAGATCACTCACTTCCGCCGCGAACTCGCCTGGCGCGACTTCAGCTACACGCTGCTCGTCGAGTTCCCGGAGCTGGCAACCCGGAATTGGAACCCGAGCTTCGACGGCTTTGAGTGGATCTTTGACAAGCAGCAATTCCGCGCCTGGACGAAGGGTCAGACCGGCTATCCGATCGTCGACGCGGGCATGCGCCAGCTTTGGCAGGAGGGTTATATGCACAACCGGGTGCGGATGATCACCGCCTCCTTCCTGATCAAGGATCTGATGATCGACTGGCGCAAGGGCGAGGAGTGGTTCTGGGACACCCTGGTCGACGCGGACCCGGCCAACAATGCGGCGAGCTGGCAATGGGTCGCAGGCTCCGGCGCCGATGCCTCCCCCTTCTTCCGGATCTTCAACCCACTGCTGCAGGGCGAAAAATTCGATCCCGGCGGCGACTATGTTCGAAGGTACCTGCCGGAGCTCGAAAAGCTCGACGACAAATACATCCACCGTCCTTTTGACGCGCCGGAAGAGGTCCTGCAGAAGGCGGGTGTCGTGTTGGGCGGGACTTATCCCAAGCCGCTCGTCAACCATTTCGAGGCGCGCGACCGTGCCTTGGCGGCGTACAAAGAGATCAAGTAGCCGATCATAGCCGGCAGCGATGGAAGGCAGCAGGCAGATCCGGCATGCCTCCTACGGCAAAGGAACAGCCATGACGTTCACCATCAATCTCCTCGACGATAGCACGCGGCCGAAAGCCCCCAAGATCGACGGCGTGACGGCACCGCAGCGGCAGCACGGCCGCCGCCTGGCGATGATCCACGCCATGCATCTGCAGCAAATGCGAGAGGTTCGTCAGGTTCTGGACAGGGTTGCGAAAGGCCTGGGTGACAAAGGAGAGATCGGCGTCGCGGTCGCGGCCATGGACATGACGCGCAACATCCGCACCTCTGGAAACATCTGCGGTCAGGAATGTCAGATGCTGACCTTCCACCACACGGCGGAAGACCAGTGGATCTTCCCGGCCCTGATGGGCCGCAGCGAGGGCCTGACGAAGGTCGTCGAGCGGCTGGCGCAAGAACACCTGATCATCCATGCCCTGATCGAAGACTTAGAAGCCTCAGCCATCCGCGCCATCGAAAACCCCTCGGCGGAAGCCTTCGGCGAGCTCAAGGACATCTATGACCTGCTCGAGAAGGTGGTCCAGTCTCACTTCGGCTATGAGCAGGAAGAGCTGGAGGAGGCGCTCGGCTTCTTCGAGGTGGATGTGTAGCAGCCTCAGACGCTGGTTGACGGGACCGGAT
>JBKBXP010000205.1:0-5995 GCA_046314035.1 Pseudorhizobium sp.
GCCGAAGCGCCCGAGAGCCTCGTCGTCTATGGCGGCATCGGCCGCGCCGCGCGCAACTGGGAAGCCTATGACAAGATCGTCGAGACGCTCCGCCGCCTCGACGCCGACCAGACGCTGCTGGTCCAGTCGGGCAAGCCGGTCGGCGTGTTCCGCACCCACAAGGATGCGCCGCGCGTGCTGATCGCCAACTCCAACCTCGTTCCCCACTGGGCGACCTGGGATCATTTCAACGAACTGGATAAGAAGGGGCTGGCCATGTACGGCCAGATGACCGCCGGCTCGTGGATCTACATCGGCACGCAGGGCATCGTGCAGGGCACCTATGAAACCTTCGTAGAGGCCGGCCGCCAGCATTACGGCGGCAGCCTCAAGGGCAAATGGATCCTGACCGGCGGGCTGGGTGGCATGGGCGGAGCGCAACCGCTCGCCGCCGTCATGGCCGGGGCCTGCTGCCTGGCCGTGGAATGTGACGAAACCCGCATCGATTTTCGCCTGCGCACCCGCTATGTCGACGAGAAGGCGCAGACGCTTGACGAGGCGCTGGCCCTGATCGACCGCTGGACCAAGGCCGGCGAGGCGAAGTCCGTCGGCCTGGTCGGCAATGCCGCCGAGATCTTCCCCGAGCTGGTACGCCGCATGAAGGCCGGCGGCCCGTGCCCGGACATCGTCACCGACCAGACCTCGGCGCATGATCCCCGCAACGGCTATCTGCCGATCGGCTGGACCGTGGAAGAAGCCAAGGCCCGGCGCGAGAGCGATCCGAAGAGCGTCGAAACCGCGGCACGCGCGTCCATGAAGGCGCATGTGGAAGCCATGGTTGCCTTCTGGGATGCGGGCGTTCCCACCCTCGACTACGGCAACAATATCCGTCAGGTCGCAAAGGACGAGGGCCTGGAGAATGCCTTTGCCTTCCCGGGCTTCGTGCCGGCCTACATCCGCCCGCTCTTCTGCCGCGGCATCGGCCCGTTCCGCTGGGCGGCCCTCTCCGGCGACCCGGAAGATATCTACAAGACCGACGCCAAGGTGAAGGAACTGCTGCCGGACAATACGCATCTGCACAACTGGCTGGACATGGCGCGCGAGCGGATCGCCTTCCAGGGCCTGCCGGCGCGCATCTGCTGGGTGGGTCTCGGCGACCGCCACAAGCTCGGCCTCGCCTTCAACGAGATGGTCCGCACTGGCGAGCTTGCCGCCCCCATCGTCATCGGCCGCGACCATCTCGATTCGGGCTCGGTCGCCTCGCCCAACCGCGAGACGGAAGCGATGAAGGATGGCTCCGATGCCGTCTCCGACTGGCCGCTGCTGAACGCCCTGCTCAACACCGCATCGGGCGCGACCTGGGTGTCGATCCATCACGGCGGCGGCGTCGGCATGGGCTTTTCACAGCACTCCGGCATGGTGATCTGCTGCGACGGCTCGGAGGATGCCGACCGCCGGCTGGAACGCGTCCTGTGGAACGACCCGGCCACCGGCGTCATGCGCCACGCCGATGCCGGTTACGAGATTGCCGTCGATTGTGCCAAAGAGAAGGGCCTGCGGTTACCCGGAATTCTGGGTAACTAGCCATGAAGATCCTGCGGGCCGGCGATTACAAGCGGATGCCGTGGAAGAACGGCGGCGGCGAAACGGTGGAGATCGCCGTCTTTCCACATGACGCCAGCGTCGATACCTTCGACTGGCGCATCAGCATGGCGGCGGTGGCGCAGGATGGGCCGTTCTCGGTTTTTCCAGGCGTCGACCGCACCCTCTCCGTCCTCGAGGGCAATGGCATCGACCTGACCGTCGACGGGCGCGAGGCGACGCGCCTGACGCAGGCGTCGGCGCCTCTGGCCTTTCCAGCCGATGCACCCACGATGGCACGGCTCCTCGATGGCCCCATTCGCGACCTGAACGTCATGAGCCGGCGCGCCGCCTTTTCGCACGTCGTCGAACACAGGTCCGCTCCGATGCTCGACAGCCATTCGACCCATTGCCGCCTGGTCTTCTGCAAACGCGGCGACCTGCTTGTCTCGTCGGGCGATCATCGCGACACCCTGGGACCGCAGGATGCGCTGCTGTGCGACATGGGAGAGATGATCTCGGTAACGGGTGAAGGCGCGCTTATCGTCATCACGCTTGCGTCGGCCGGAGCATATCTTGTCTAGACAAAATAATTGAAGAATGGAAGTATGCCTCTCAAGAGGCAGGCTTTTGAACTGCCCTAATATAAATCAAACAGGGGACCAGCCACCATGAAGACATTGACCATCACCGCCGCCGTCCTGACGGCCCTGCTCGGGTCCACGGCTGCCAGGGCCGAGACATCCGTTGCCATCGGCATGTCCGGATGGACCGGGTTCGCACCGCTGACGCTGGCGAAGGAAGCCGGCATCTTCGAAAAGAACGGGCTTGACGTGACGATCACCAAGATCCCGCAGGCCAGCCGCCATCTGGCACTCGCATCCGGCGATATCCAATGCGCCGCCACCACGGTCGAGACCTGGATCGTCTGGAATGCCAACGGCGTGCCGGCCACACAGATCTTCCAGCTCGACAAGTCGCACGGCGCCGACGGCATGGTCGTGCGCAACGACATCGCCAGCATTGCTGATCTGAAGGGCAAGACCATTGCCGCTTCCACGCCCGGCACCTCGCCCTACTTCTTCCTGGCCTATATCCTGAAGGAGAACGGGCTCACGATGAAAGACGTGAAGGTGGTGAACCTGGAACCCGGCCCAGCCGCCCAGGCCTTCGTTGCGGGGCAGAACGATGCGGCTATGAGCTATGAACCCTATCTCTCGACGGTTCGCGCTGCCCCCGATCAGGGCAAGATCATCGCAACCACGCTGGATTACCCGGCGGTGATGGACACCTTCGGATGCACCCCCGAGTTCCTGAAGGACAATCCGGAAGCGGCCAAGGCGCTCGCGACGAGCTACTTCGAAGCGCTCGAGATGATCAAGGCGGAGCCGGAAAAGGCCTATGGCATCATGGGCGCCGATGTGAAGCAGTCGGCGGAGGCCTTCGGCCAGTCGGCGAAGTTCCTGGAATGGCAGGACAAGGCCGCCAACAAGACCTTCTTCGAGGGCGAGTTCCTGACCTTCTCCGAGAAGGCCGCGGACCTGCTGATGGAAATCGGCATCATCAAGTCGAAGCCGGACATCTCCACGATCGTCGATACCTCCTTCATCCAGTAGTCTCACAATCACCGGCGGAGCACGCTCCGCCGGACCAACACCCGGGGCAGCATGCGTCCTCTTGAACCGATCGGCCAGCAGGCCCGCATCCTGCTCGGCATCCTCTTCTTCGTGCTGTTTTTTGCGGGATGGAGCATTGCGACATTCGGCGGCTTCGTCTCGCCGACCTTCCTCGCCGATCCCATCACCATGGTGAGGGACGGCATCTACCTCTTGACCCAACAGGGCTTTCTCGCGGACATCGGCATGACCGTCTGGCGGGTGGTCGGCGGCTTCGTCCTGGCGGCACTCGTCGCCGTGCCGATCGGCATCGCCATGGGCGCCTACAAGCCGATCGAGGCCCTGCTGGAACCCTTCGTCTCCTTCTCCCGCTATCTGCCCGCCTCCGCGTTCATTCCCCTTCTCATCCTGTGGGCGGGCATCGGCGAGCTCCAGAAGCTTCTCGTCATCTTCATCGGATCGGTGTTCCAGATCATCCTGATGGTTTCGGTCTCGGTCTCGGCCACGCGCCGCGATCTGGTGGAGGCCTCCTATACGCTCGGTGCCAGCGACGCAGGTGTCGTGCGGCGGGTTCTCGTTCCGGCCAATGCGCCCGATATTGCCGAGACGCTGCGCCTCGTCCTCGGCTGGGCCTGGACCTATGTGATCGTTGCCGAACTCATCGGCGCCTCGTCCGGGATCGGCTACATGATCATCAACAGCCAGGCGCTGATGGCCACGGGCCAGATCATCTTCGGCATCATCGTGATCGGCATCATCGGCCTGATCTCCGACTTCGCATTCAAGACGGTGAACCGCACGCTGTTTGCCTGGAGACTGGCATGAGCGAACTGATCGTCAAGGGCGTCAGCCGCACCTTCCCCGGCGTTCGCGGGGGCGCGCCCGTGCAGGCGCTGCATCCGACCGACCTCCACATCGCCAAGAACGATTTCGTCACCATTCTCGGTCCGTCGGGCTGTGGGAAATCGACCCTGCTGCGCATCATCGCCGGTCTGGATCGGCCGACGACCGGCAGCGTGCTGCTCGACGGAAAGGCCATCACCGGCCCCGGCGCCGACCGCGGCATGGTCTTCCAGTCCTACACGCTGTTTCCTTGGCTGACGGTTCGCGAGAACGTCGGTTTCGGATTGCGGGAGCGCGGTGTTGCAGTCAACGAAACCGCCGAGATCGTCGACAGCTATCTGGACAAGGTGGGGCTGCGCGGCTTCGAGAACCATTGGCCGAAACAGCTGTCCGGCGGCATGCAGCAACGCACGGCGATCGCCCGTGCCCTCGCCAATGACCCGAAGATCCTGCTTCTCGACGAACCGTTCGGAGCGCTCGACAACCAGACCCGCGGCCTGATGCAGGAGCTGCTGCTCGGCATCTGGGAGCGGGAGCAGAAGACGGTGGTCTTCGTCACCCACGACATCGAGGAAGCTGTCTTCATGGCCTCTCGCGTGGTGACGATGACGGCGCGCCCCGGACGCATCAAGTCGATCACCCCAGTCGATATCCCGCATCCCCGCCACTATACGGTCAAGGCCAGCCCGGAGTTTTCCGCGCTGCGGCTGAAGCTGACGGAGGAGATTCGCGCAGAGGCCATCCAGGCCGCCTCATACGGGTAACCACCGGTTCGGGCCGGACCACGACTATCTCACTAGGGCAAGGGACCGAGGATGTCCGTTGCGGATGAGAAACGCGCTCTTCAAAGGATCGTCGGCCACTGGCTTAGGATTGGGCTTGAGCACGGGTGCTGGCCAAGACCGCCGACCGTCCGGGTGGCCCTCGATCGGTTTGGGCGCAGGCTGTCGTTGGAGAACGACTCTCGCTGGCTCGCGGCAAGATCCAGCACACGCTTTGCCGAATGGCGGAGAGGGTGGGACTCTTCCCCAATTAGCGCAAAACCAAGGGTTTCCGCCAACTCCATGACGCAAAAGCCCGATTTCGATACTTCGAGCGATACATTGAACGATACATTTTGGCAAGTCGACCCGATCAGCGACATGCACAGGCATCGATGGACGCGCCGAAGCCCTGCCCTGCTCCCGACGATGATCGGCTTCAAGCGCTTGGTTGGAGGCACTTAAAAGAGCCTCGCCTCTATCGATTTCACGCCGAACGAAGTGGTCCTAGAGAAGCATCGGCTTGCCGGCGAACCCCGCCGTGGCCTGCTGAAAATCAGGCGGAGAGCCGGGGCGTCGACGCGGGGTCACCTTCAGTCACGAGCTGGATATTGCCACCACAGAGATGCTCCCTCCCCTCCACGCAGACCCGGTTTCGTCCGGCTGCCTTTGCCGCGTAAAGCGCTCCATCTGCGCGTTCGAACGCAGCCTCCAGCGCAGTGTCCTTTTCCGTCATCAAGGAGACGCCGCAGGAGACCGTGAGCTTCTCACCTATCCCCCACGGCAGCCATTGCCTGCTTACGAAAGAGATACGAAGGGAGTGAGCCAGTGCCGTGGCGTCGGTGATGGCAGCCTTTGGCAAGAACGCCACGAACTCCTCGCCACCGTAGCGGGCGGTATATCCCAGATCTCCAATGACCTCCCGCATGTCCGCAGCCAGGCACCCGATGACCTTGTCGCCAATGGCGTGGCCATAGCTGTCGTTGACCCGTTTGAAATGGTCGATATCGCAGACAATTATCGACCCCCTCATGGTGGAGGTCCTGAACTCTCGCTCCAGAGCCTGCTTGAAGCCACGTCGGTTCAGAAGCCCGGTCAACTCATCGGTTTCAGCCGCGCTGCGGTACCGTTCGAGTGCAGCGTAGCCGATTGCCCCCAAAGCGCTGAAGGGGAAGAACATGCAGACCGTGATGGTGGTGACATGGACCGACAGAT
>JBKBXP010000206.1:0-5993 GCA_046314035.1 Pseudorhizobium sp.
ACGGGCTGCCGACGCGGTCGCCTCCTTCGGCGGCTCCTGGGGGTTCATCGGCACATTCGGCGCCGTCCTCATCCTTTGGATGCTCGTCAATGCGTCCGGGATGCTGACCACCGCGTTCGATCCCTATCCGTTCATCCTGCTCAATCTCGTGCTTTCCTGCATCGCCGCCCTGCAGGCGCCAATCATCATGATGAGCCAGAAGCGGCAGGACTATAAGGATCGGCAGCGGGCCGAAAGCGACTACATGGTCAACCTTCGGGCGGAACTAGAGATCCGTCAGTTGCACGAAAAGATCGACCACCAGATGGCGCGCCAGTGGAACCGGCTGGCCGAGTTACAGCAGATCCAGATCGAGCTTCTGGAGCGCAACGGCGGATGGAAGGACGATGGCGGGAAATCGTGAGGCGGCGCGACCGACCGATGAGCGACCCAGACATGAAAAAGGCTCCCTGCGGAGCCTCAACATCTTGATAAACAAGGGATCGGATGGTGGGCGTGACAGGGATTGAACCTGTGACCCCTACGATGTCAACGTAGTGCTCTCCCGCTGAGCTACACGCCCATCCGACGACGGCGCATAGACCACAAGGTCGCCGGGTCGTCAACTGGTTTTGCGGCCGAATGCGAAGCTTTTTTGAACAGCTCCGCGTCCGGCCCTTGTGGGTCAGGCGGCGGCGAGCATCTTGTTGACCTCGTTAACGAGATCACGCAGGTGGAAGGGCTTGGACAGCACCTTGGCATCCTTCGGCGCCTTCGAATCAGCGTTCAAGGCAACAGCCGCAAAACCGGTGATGAACATCACCTTGAGGTCAGGGTCGAGTTCGGTGGCGCGGCGGGCGAGTTCGATGCCATCCATCTCGGGCATGACGATATCGGTCAAGAGCAGCGAGAAGGGCTCTTCGCGCAGCCGATCGTAAGCGCTGGCGCCATTGTCGAAGGACGAGACCTGATAGCCCGCCTTTTCGAGCGCCTTGACCAGAAACCGGCGCATGTCGTTGTCATCTTCGGCGAGAAGAATTTTCTGTATCATCCGTGAGCCGTCATCCATCATGAGAATTTCCGAGCGTCCAGCCTAGCCAAAATGCGTTAAGGCCCCATTTAACGGCTGCGGACGCATATCCTTATAGCACATAGATAGTATGGACTTCACCATGGGCAACTGGCAACATGCCAGGCATGGAAGTTCGTGACATGGTAAAGGCCGGATGGATTGGGTAACGGGCGATTTCGAGCACTTCGAGATAAGGGAACCGACCGCTCACACCATCCCCTTCGTCTACAATTCTCCCCATAGCGGCCGGGAGTACCCCTCCGCATTCCTCAATGACGCGAGACTTGATTCGGTCGCCATCCGGCGGTCGGCGGATCATTATGTCGACGAGCTGTTTGCGGCGGCACCGGATCTCGGTGCGCCGCTGCTGTCGGCCAATTTTCCGCGCGCCTACCTCGACGTCAATCGCGAGCCCTACGAGCTCGACCCGAAGATGTTCGACGGCGCGCTGCCGGCGTTTGCCAACATCAGTTCACTGCGGGTGGCGGGAGGGCTCGGCACCATCCCGCGGATCGTCGCGGAGAACATGGAGATCTACCGGCGGCGGCTCAGCGTCGACGAGGGGCTGTCGCGGATCGAGGGGCTCTACAAGCCCTATCATGCAGCCCTGCGCCGGCTGATTGCGCGGACGCACACGCACTTCGGCTTCAGCATCCTGATCGACTGCCATTCCATGCCCGGCAACATCCGCATTGCCGGATCGGAGATCCGACCGGACTTCATCATCGGCGATCGCTACGGGACGAGCGCTTCGGCCGATCTGTCGCGGGCGGCGATCACCGTCCTGACCGACCTCGGCTTCACGGCGGCGCGCAACAAGCCCTATGCGGGCGGGTTCATCACCGAGCACTACGGGCGACCGGTGCGAGGGCTGCATGCACTGCAGATCGAGATCAACCGGGCGCTTTACGTCGACGAGGTAACGCTCGAGAAGCTGCCGGAATTCGAGGCCGTCGCCGGGGCCCTGTCCTGCTTCATGCGGATGATGGCGGAATTTGCCGAAGAGTTCGGAAGCACCACCGCGCTGGCGGCGGAATGATCTCCCGAGGCGGGTGATTCTCGCACTGATCACCAGGCAAAAAAAACCGCGCCGAAGCGCGGCTAGTCTAGGGAGGAAACACCCAAGGAGGGCATTACAGTCAAAGACTGCAATGTCACGCTACGTTCACATTGCACAAACGTCAAGCAAGGTTGGCCTCTGGCTAAATATTGTACATTTGTGTTGCATCTCTCCCACACGACCTTCAGAAGCCAGGCTTCACGAGGGTGCCCATTCCGAGGTTATCCATGCTTCCCGACCGCGCCTTCTTCAACACACTCGCCGATGCCGCCAGGGCGGAGACACTGCCGCGGTTTCGCACCGGCGCTTTCATCACCAACAAGCTGGAAGGCGGCTTCGATCCGGTCACGGAGGGCGACCGGGCAGCCGAGAGCGCCATCCGGGCGTTGATCGAGGCACGCTTTCCCGACCACGGCATCCTCGGCGAGGAGCACGACGACATCGGGCTTGATCGCGAGCACATCTGGGTCATTGATCCGATCGACGGCACGCGCGCCTTCATCTCCGGCGTGCCGATGTGGGGCACGCTGATCGGCTTCCAGAGCGGCGGCCGGTCGCTCATGGGGCTGATGGACCAGCCGTTTACCGGAGAGCGCTATTTCGCCGACGGCGCGCGCTCCTGGTACAGCGGGCCGGACGGCGAGCGGCAGATCGCGACGCGCGCCTGCAAGAGCCTCGCCGACGCGATCCTGTTCACCACCTCGCCGCACATCTTCCTTGAGGACGAGGCGGAGCGCTATCATGCGGTGGAGCGGCACGTGCGGCTGTTCCGCTACGGGACGGATTGCTACGCCTATGCGCTTCTGGCTGCCGGCCATGTGGATCTGGTGATCGAAAGCAGTCTCAAGCCCTACGACGTCGGCGCGCTGATCCCGCTCATCGAGCAGGCGGGCGGCGTGATCACCACCTGGGACGGCGGGCGGCCCGAAGCGGGCGGCAACATCATTGCGGCCGGCACGGCCGAACTGCATGCGCAGGCGATCAGCATCCTGGGCGGCTGAGGGTCAGGCAGCACTTTCCGAGAGATCCATGCCGCCGTCGAGGCCGGGCATGAAGGCCTCGATCGCGGCCAGCGCCTGCGCCCGATAGATGTCGCGTTCCTGGAAGAGCTCGTGGCGGGCACCGTTGATCGTCACCAGCTGGCCGGCGCGGAAGTTACGCGACAGTTCCTCCTGCGCGACATAGGGGATCACGCCGTCGAGAACCGGCGCCAGGATCAGCGTCGGGATGTGGATGCGCGTGAGATGTTCCTGTCTGGAGACGCGCCGCGCCGCCGTCAGCGTCTCGTGCAGCCAGCGGAAGGTGGGCGGGCCCATCCCCAGCTCCGGATGGGTTGCGACGATCTGCATGTTGCGGGCAAATCGCTCGGCCGACGACGTCAGGGGGTTGCTGCCGAAGGGCCGGACGGCGCGGTTGCCGCCGGTCGACAGCCGGCCGAAGCCGGTCCAGCTCGCCACGGCGGCGAGCGGCCGGATCAGGCCGACCGGCATGGCATCGTAGCGCAGTCCGATATAGGGGGCGGCAAGCACCATGCGGCTGATGCGATTGGCCAGCCGCGGCGCCGCCGACAGCGTGATCAATGCGCCGGTGGAGTGCGCCACGAGGAAGAAGGGCAGGCGGGTATCGGGCAGGACGATGTGCTCGAGGAAGATCTCCAGGTCGCGCTCGTAATCGGACAGACGCCGGACGTGGCCCTTGCGGGGGTCCTTCAGGAGGCGATCGGAACCGCCCTGGCCGCGCAGGTCGAAGGTCGCGACCCAGAGCCCCATGGCGTTGAGATCGCGGATCGTCTCGAAATACTTCTCGATGCATTCGTTGCGTCCCTGCACCAGGACAATGGTTCCCTTTGCGGGCGTGAGCTCCGAGCGGAAGATCGCATAGCGCAGGCGCACCCCCTTGTGGCCGGTGAAGTGGCCGGCGGTGAAATTGGCGGGCGGCGGGTTGTCCGGGGTAAGGTGAAGGATATCGTCCATCGGTCCGCAAAAAGCTGGGAGGGTCTTGTCTCCAGCGATAGGCCCTGGCGCTGCAAGGTCAAGGAAAAAAGCCGGCGCAGGAGAGCTGATGGCACCCTGCGCCGGTAGCCGGACTGAAGAGAAGGGACGTTGACTTCAGTCGGCAGCGGTATGTTCATCCGCCGCTGCACAGAGGTTTATCCGCCTGCGCGTGAACATCTGCCAAACCGCCCGTTCATCGCGTGTTCAGCGGCAAGACGCGGGCAGCCGTGGCGGGGCCTTGACGGCGAAAAATGCAATTCCCATCTTATTCCTGCGGACGCCAGAACGGGTCCGCAAAGCGGTCGCCGCATCGCCAAACGGGGTGCGGCACGCCTTAAACCATCGCAACACGTCGCTTCCCAGGAGGACACACATGCGTCATGTCGATTTTGCCCCCCTCTATCGCTCGACCGTCGGTTTCGACCGTCTCTTCAATCTTCTCGACACCCGTGGACAGCCGGAGCAGGCCCAGACCTATCCGCCCTACAACATCGAACGCACCGGCGACAACACCTACCGGATCACCATGGCGGTGGCCGGCTTCGACGAGCAGGAGCTCAGCATCGAAGCCCATGCCCATGTGCTGACGGTGAAGGGTGAAAAGACCGAGGAAGACAGCACCGGCGAGAGCGAATATCTCTATCGCGGCATCGCCAAGCGCGCCTTCGAGCGCCGCTTCCAGCTCGCCGATCACGTCGAGGTCCAGGCTGCCTCGCTGAAGAACGGGCTGCTGCACATCGATCTTCTCCGCAACATTCCGGAAGCCATGAAGCCGCGCCGCATCGCGATCGCTGCCGAGGCCAATGATGCGCCGAAGACGATCGAGGCACAGGTCGCACCGCAGCAGATCAACTAACGGTCCAGGTTCTGCCCAGACATCAGGCGGCTCCTCCTTGCGAGGAGCCGCTTTTCTTTTGCGTAGCGCCTAAGCGATCGCATCCAGGAAGGCGTCGACGTCGTCGGCGGTGGTGGCGAAGCTGGTGACGAGGCGGATGAGGGTTTCGTCGTCGGACACCGGCTCCTGCATGTTGCTCGGCTGCAGCCAGTCGTAGAACTTCGCGCCCTTGTCACCGGCGGTCTTTGCGGAGGCCTTGGGGAGGATGGCGAAGACCTCGTTCGATTGCGTCGGCCAGGCCTGGCGGGCGCTGTTGGAGGCGCGCAGGCCCTCGCGCAGGCGGTCGGCCATGGCATTGGCATGGGCGGCCAGTTCCAGCCACAGGCCGTCCTTCAGATAGGCCTCGAACTGGGCGGCGATGAAGCGCGACTTGGAGAAGAGCTGCGCCGTGCGCTTGCGGATGAAGGGCAGTTCCCTGGCCATGGCCGGATCGAAAAAGACGATCGCCTCGGCGCACCAGCAGCCGTTCTTGGTGCCGCCGAAGGAGAGGATGTCGACGCCGCGCTTCCAGGTCATCTCGGCGGGTGTCGTATCAAGCCCGATCAGGGCGTTGGCGAAGCGGGCGCCATCCATGTGCAGCGGCAGGCTTTCGGCCTTGGCGATGCCGGAAATGGCCTTGATCTCGTCGAGGCTGTAGATGCTGCCGACCTCGGTCGCCTGGGTCAGGGTGATGGCGGCGGCGCGGCCGTGATGGACGGCGTCCTGCGGGTAGCGTGCCATCCTGGCCTTCAGGTTGAGGGGGTTCATCTTTCCCTCGCCGCCATCGACTGGTATCATCCGCATGCCGCTGAAGAAGTCGGGTGCGCCGCATTCGTCTTCGATGACATGGGCTTCGGTGTGGGCGAAGACGACGCCGCCGGGGCGTTCGACGCTGGCCAGCGCCAGCGAATTTGCCGCCGTACCGGTGGCGACGAAGAAAACGGCAACTTCACGCTCGAAGAGGTCGTTGAAGCGCTGCTCGATGGAGCGGTCGAGCTCGCTCGTCCCATAGGC
>JBKBXP010000207.1:0-5985 GCA_046314035.1 Pseudorhizobium sp.
ATGAGGTCCAGCAGGTGGTAGCCAGCGCGGATGAGGCGGTCGAGGCCGGCCTCCTCGAGACCGAGGGCTTCCAGGAATTCCTTGGATTCCTCCTCGGGCAGCTGCGCCACTTCCGATTCGATGGCCGCCGAAATGATCACGCATTCCGAGCCTTGTTCCTTGGCCATTGCCTCGACCGCCCTTGTATGGGCATTGCCGGTGACGGCATCGGCTTCCGCGACGTTGCAGACATAGAGCACCGGATGCGAGGTCAGCAGGTTGAGGCCCTTGAGGATCTCCAGCTCTTCGGCGTCGAGCTTGGGGAGCAGGGTGCGGACCGGCTTGCCGTCATGCAGAAGCTTCAGGGACGCGTCCATCATCGGCAGCAGCGTTGTTGCTTCCTTGTCGTTGCTTTTCGCCCGCTTGCGCATCTGCTCGGTGCGGCGCTCGAGGCTGTCGAGGTCGGCGAGCATCAGCTCGGTCTCGATCGTGTCGGCATCGCCAACCGGATCGATCTTGCCCTCGACGTGGGTGATGTCGTCGTCCTCGAAGCAGCGCAGGACGTGCACCACAGCATCCACTTCGCGGATGTTGGCAAGGAACTTGTTGCCGAGGCCTTCGCCCTTGGAGGCGCCGCGCACGAGGCCGGCGATGTCCACGAAGGCGATGCGGGTCGGGATGATCTCCTTGGAGCCCGCAATATCGGCAAGCTTCTTCATCCGCGGATCCGGCACCGCCACTTCACCAGTGTTCGGCTCGATGGTGCAGAAGGGATAGTTGGCCGCCTGTGCCGCAGCTGTCTTGGTCAGAGCATTGAAAAGCGTCGACTTGCCGACATTCGGCAGGCCCACGATGCCGCATTTGAAACCCATGGGTCGAATTACCTGTTGCTTGAACGATCGTTGCCTTGGCTATGGGATAAACGGCCGGAGGGGTCAAGGGCCGGAGACGGGGAGGGGATGAGCCGCCGACCTTCGACAGCGGGTTGATCCGGTCCCACCGCAGTGCGATAATGCGGGCCGATCAAGAGCAACGTCATCGCGAGCCATCATGCCGACGAAGGACGACACTACCCTCCTGCCCAAGACGACGCCCAAGCTGGAACGGCCCAAGCTCTACAAGGTGATGCTCGTCAACGACGACTATACGCCGCGCGAGTTCGTGGTGATGGTCCTGAAGGCCGTCTTCCGGATGAGCGAGGAGGCAGCCTCCCGGGTCATGCTGACGGCGCACCGCATGGGTGTGGCCGTCGTGCTGGTCTGCACCCGCGACATCGCCGAGACGAAGTCGAAGGAGGCGATCGATCTTGCCAAGGAGGCCGGCTTTCCGCTGATGTTCACGACGGAGCCGGAAGAGTAGAGGGCCCCTTCCTCACTCCTCGTTCTGCTTCTTGCCGAACATCTTCTGGAGCATGGCGGCCATGGGGCCGGTGGTCGGCAGGATCTTAGGCTGGTTGAAGTTGCGCGCCTGGCGGATATGGGACTGGGCAGCCGGCTTTGGGGTCTTGCTGGGCTTTGCCGGTTCGTCGTCGGCCTTGGTGCCGGTGGCGAGCGCCAGCTTGTTCAGGAGCTGCGAATCCTCGCCCTTCACCAGCATTTCGGCATTGTCGGCCAGGGCCGCGAGCAAGGGCTCCAGCCAGTCCCGGTCGCTCTTGGCGAAATCACCGAGGACATGGCCCTGGACGCGGTCCTTGTGGCCCGGATGGCCGATGCCGAGCCGCAGACGGCGGTACTCCTTGCCGCAATGGGCATCTAGCGACTTGATGCCATTGTGCCCGCCGTGACCGCCACCGGTCTTGATACGGGCCTTGCCGGGCAAGAGATCGAGTTCGTCATAGACGGCGACGATGTTTTCGGGTCCGAGCTTGTAGAAGCGCATGGCCTCGCCGACGGATTCGCCCGAGACATTCATGAAGGTCTGCGGCTTCATCAGCAGGACTTTTTCGCCGGCAATTTCGCCCTCGGAGATCAGCGCCTTGAATTTCTTCGACCAGGGCGCAAAGCCCGGGCGGCGGCTTATCTCGTCGACGGCCATGAATCCGATGTTGTGGCGATTGCCCGCGTATTGCGTTCCGGGGTTGCCGAGCCCGACGATGATCAGCATGGTCAGTTTCCATTTCCGTAGGTTCAGTGCTTCTCCAGCGCGAACGCGCGATGAAGTCAATGAATTTCGAAGCGATCACTGGGGGCGGAAAACGCCGTAGTTCGCCAGGATCCGGTCTTGGGCCCCGGTGGCAATCAGCTTCTCCAGGGCGACCTGCATCTGTGCAATCAGAACATCCGGCAGGCTCAGGTTGCAGGCAAAGCCGAGCGGCTGGGTGCTGAGGATCAGGACCTCTTCCAGCGGCGTTCCCTGTGCGCGCAACTCCTGGAACACGCTTTCCGACATCGGCATCAATTCGATGCGCTCCTCGAGCAGCTTGCGAACCGTGGTGGCGAAGTCGGCGCTGATGTCGACGCTGCGAAAGCCCATGTCTGCCAGCAGAACTTCGGTGTAGTCGGCCCGATGGGTCCCGAGATGGCGGCTCTTGGCGGCCTCGACGTCCAGCGACCCCAGACCCGTCCCCTCGCGAGCCACCAGCAGTGCGCGGTCGACGAAGAGAGGAAGGACCCATTTGAAGCGCGCCTCCCGCTCGGGGGTGCGGGCCGCGGCAAAGACGCAATGCATCGGCTGGGTTTCGGCAAGTGCGATCGCCCGCGCCCAGGGCATGATCTCGACCTGGAAGGGGGTGTCGATGTCGGCCATCATCGTGGTGACCTGATCGATGCCGGCGCCGCGATTGGTGCCGTCGGCCTCCCGATAGGCATAGGGAGGATAGGCCTCGGTGGTGAAGGTCAGGAGGTCGTCAGCCAAGGCCGCCGAAACGGGCCCGATAGCGGCCAGAAGCAGAATTGCGATACGGATCATTCGCCTTCCTCTCGCATGTCTGTTCACCAGGTATTGTTCCACCGAGAGCTGTCAAGATCAACCGGTGGCCGTCAGGTTGGACATCGCCTGACGGCTTGTCAGAACAGAATGAAGAGCGTCGATCGAAAGCGGCCTGGAGAAGAGGTAGCCTTGGGCGAAGTCGACGCCCATGGTCCGGATCGCGCCTCGCTGCGCTTCCGTTTCCACACCCTCCGCGATCACCTGGCAGTTCATCTTGTGAGAGATGGTGCTGATGCCCTCGACCAGCATGCGGTTCTTGCGGCCGACCTCTGTCTGCTCCTCGATCGAGCGGATGAAGGACTGGTCGATCTTGACGATATCGACCGGGAACCGGCTCATGTAGCTCAGTGAGGAGTAGCCCGTGCCGAAGTCGTCGAGCGCGATGCGGCACCCGAACTTCTGGATCTCGTTGAGGATGTCGCGCACTTCGGGATTGTCGTGCATGAGCACGGCTTCGGTGATCTCGAGAACAAGTCGGTTCGGCCGCACACCATATTGTCCCAGGAGGCCGGCGAGGCGTGTCGGCAGCGAGCACTCGAACTGAAGTGGTGAGAAATTGACGGCGACATAGGCGTCGGGCATGCCGAACTCCCGTTGCACGCGGGCAAGATTGGCAATGGCGCTGTCGAGGATCAGGTTGCCGATCGTGCCGACCGAGCCGTTCTCTTCGGCCACTTCGATGATGGCAGAGGGCGAAAGCAGGCCCTTCGACGGATGACGCATGCGCATCAGGGCCTCGAAGCCGACGATCGCTCCATCTTCCAGGGAGACGATCGGCTGGAAATGCGCTTCGAACCATTGGCCGTCGATTGCGTCGTCGATGTCCTTCTCGATCTCGGCACGCTCGCGCGTTTTCTCCAGGATCGCGGGATCGAACAACTGCGTGCCGTTCTTTCCATCCCGCTTGCGGGCATACATCGCCAGATCGGACTTATGCAGCAGATCGGCGGCATCCGTGGCGTGATCCGGATAGAAGGCGACCCCGACGCTGGCGCTGAGGCGGACCGACGTTCCGGCGACGATGAAGGGTGTTTCGAACAGCTCGACGATCTTGTCGCAAAGCTCGTGGGCCCAGGCCCTGGCGTCGCGTCCCGTGAGCAGGAAGGCGAATTCGTCGCCGCCAAGACGCGATGCAGTATCGCCATGGCGCAGAAGCGGCCGGATGCGTCCCACGAACTGACGCAGGAGATCGTCGCCCGCGGCGTGGCCGAGATTGTCGTTGACGGACTTGAAGCGGTCGAGATCGACGAAGAGGCACGCGAGGCGGATCTCGCTGCGGTCGGCTTCGCTGATCTTGAGATCGAGGATGGCCTCGAAGCCCTGGCGGTTGATGAGCCCGGTCAGGTGATCGGTGATCGCCTGCTGGCGGTTTCGCTGTTCCGACTGCTTCAGTTCGGTGATGTCGGTCATCACGTTCAGAGAGCCCGAGGTTCCGAATCGATCATCCAGCTCCCGTTCGATGATCAGCACGTCGATGAGGCTACCGCCGCGACAGACGAACCGCACGGTCGCTTCGACGGAGCGGCCATCCGGGCGGACCTTCCATTTGCGTTCGGCAAACAGGGCATGATCCGCCGGTACGACCAGATCGGTGAAGGGGCGTCCGATGATATCCGGTCGATCGTATCCGGTTGCCAGAAGCCAGTAGTCGCTGACAGCTGCGATCAGGTCGCCCTCGTCGAGCGAGAACAGCATGGCGGGCGTGCGGTTGTAGATCTCGGTTGCCTGCTGGTGAGCGCGTTTGAGCTCCTGTTCGTCGCGCTCCAACTGGATCTGCATATCGTTGAACGAGGTCGCCAGCCGGCCGATCTCGTCGTTCGAACGCCAGTCGACGTGGTGGCGGGAACCGAGCTTGCGGGTTGCCTCGATGGCAGCGGCAAGACGCATCAGCGGTGTGATCACCATAAGACGGTTGCCGACCAGGGCCGCCAGGAAGACGGTCAGAACAGCCAGCACGAAGATGAAGATGAAGGCGAATTCGGTTTCGTGCAGGGCCGCGAACCACCCGGGCGCTTCCACAAAGACGGTAATGTCGCCGACGATCTCCTTACCTTGGGCCGACTTGTGGCTGATCGGGAGTGAAATGCTCTCGAGGCTGCCGCCTTTTAGCGACTTGAGATCTGTTTCGAAGACGTTCAGCGTCCGGATCCGGTCTTCGACCCTCACGGAATGAATGGCCGGGTCGGCAATGATCGTTAGTGTCGTCTGCCGGACGGTTTCCACGTCGAGCTCCCAGACCGGCTTGCCCAGGGCCCTGGCGTTGGTGGAGAGCAGGAGTTCAACCTGCGAACGCTGCGCGTTGGCGGCCTGCTGCGACGACAGCGCGAGGAAGAGTGTGAACAGCGGTACGACCACCCCGAAGAGTGCCGCCGATACAATGGTGATGAAACGGCTTTCGACCGAACGGTTCATCGCGTGTCCTCGCCTCCCATCGCCGCTCCTTCAGTAACTGACGGGAGCCGCTTGCTGGCGTGATCTGCAAAAATAATCGCAATTGCTTAAGCTTCGCTGAAATCTTGCGATGCAAAGACAGCATCCGGCAGCAGGGGCGGTAAGGCAACGCCTGGTGGAGTCAGTCCAAAGGACCATTCCGAAACAGAGACAATAAAGCCTAAACAAAAAAAACCCGCCTGCGAAAGGCGGGTTTCATTTGGAACAACTGCGAGATTTACTCGGAAGCTGGGGCTTCTTCTTCCGCTACCTCGTCAACACCTGCTGCCGGGGCAACAATGGTGGCGATGGTGAAGTCGCGGTCCGTGATGACGGGCTTGGCGCCCTTCGGCAGCGTCACTTCCGAAATATGGATGCTGTCGCCGATCTTGTGGCCGGCCAGGTCAACCGTAATGAATTCCGGAATTGCGTTGGCCGGGCAATGGAACTCGACCGTGTGACGAACGATGTTGAGAACGCCGCCGATCTTGATGTCCGACTTCTCTTCGTTGATGAAGTGAACCGGGATGTCCACGGTGACTTCCGTGTGTGCGGAGACGCGCAGGAAGTCGACGTGCATGGTGAAATCGCGGACCGGATCCAACTGGTAGTCCTTCGGCAGGACCTGGATCTTCTGGCCATCGACCT
>JBKBXP010000208.1:0-5930 GCA_046314035.1 Pseudorhizobium sp.
CGGTGAATCCTTCATCGTACCGTCCGGCATCGTCCATGGGGTAAAGGCGCTGGAGGCGGGCCGGCTCATCGACAGCTTCACGCCGCACCGGGCCGACTTCCTCGCCTGAGGTGTCAGGCACGAATGACAACAAGCCGCAGGCTAGCGCCGATGCGGCTTGTTCAGTTGCGACCTGTCCACTTCGAAGTGGTCGAGTATCATCTCGATGTTGCGCTTGTGCGCCTTGAAGTAGACGTCGAAGGCATCGCCGAGCAGCGGCACGCTCCCAATGGCGACATCCAGCGCGACATTGCCCACCATGCGCCCGAGCTTGTGGACCGGCACCCCAAGCCGCCTCGCCTCGTAGATGATGGCCAACCCGACGAGGCCGCCTCCCGCGTCGCCGATCACTGGCAACAGGCCCATCAGAGAATCGGCACCAAAGCGGATATTGGTGCCCGGGATCCGGAGCGCGGTGTCCATGAGCCTTGCCGCATTGCTCAGTCGGCGCAGTCTCCGCAGCAGCTCGGTCCGTTCTAAACCCTGGTCGTCCACATGTCCCGCCATACCCGTCTCCTGCTCCCGGGCCTTCAGCCCAACCCGTAACAATGGGTGATGGAGCGTCGGGTTCCATGCACTCACGGAACAAGCATCAGGGAGCCGAGTTGATCCTGCTCAGATCCAGGGAGGAAGTCATGGGTATCGAACAGGCACCGACGGAAAAGGGCAAGGAATCGGCAAAAGGGTTGCAAGACAGCAGCAGCTCCGAGGAGAAGCGCGTCGAGGACAGCAAAGGTTCGGATCTTGCCAAGGGCGCCGATCGTGTTGAAGAGCGCTCTCGCAGCTCCGACGGCCGCGGTCCGGGTGAAAAGCAGAGCGACTGAAGACCCGGAATGCTGTGAAGCGGCATTTTCAATGCAGCGGCAAACCTGCCGGCGCGTGGCCTGACGTGTCAGCTGTCGCTCAGGTCCTTGAACAGCACGTTCTGGTCAATCAGATAGCGCGCGAAGATCGGCAGGCTTGCGCCGCCGATGGCGCGCGCCTGGGATCCGACCTGCCCTTCGATGATATCGGGCATGATGACGCCCTGCAGGTCGAGATCGCAGACGGCGTCGTTCGTCGCGGCGACAAGCCGCTGGCGCACCCAGGGCGGAAAGCCGCCGTCGATCACGGCTGCTCCGAAGTCGATGACGGAGGCAGCAGCGACGATCGCCTGCGCCAGCGCAGCCGCACTGTTGCGGATCCAAAGCTCCATCGGTGCGCCGAAATCAATCCAGTCATCCGCCGAATACCAGAGCGGCTGCGGATCGATGCCCCGCTCCCGCAGGAGATTTTCCAGCACGAAGATGGAGGCGATGTCGAGCAGCTGCCGGGTCTCCCCGGCACTGCCCCGCACCGGCAGAGGCCCCACGGCTCCGGCCGTTCCGGTGCGACCTGAAAAGACTGCCGAGTTCAGGACGATGCCGCCGCCGATGAAGGACCCGATAAAGAAGTAGATGAAATCCGGATAGGATGGACCGACGCCGAACACCAGTTCCGCACCGCAGGCGCTGGTCGCGTCGTTTTGCAGGAAAACGGGATGGCGGATGTGCGCCGCCACCTCGGCCTGCAGATCAAAGCCCCTCCAGAGGTCCATCGCCTCGGGAGGCGCGCCCACCTCGTCGGCCCAGTTCCACAGTTCGAACGGTGCTGCGATGCCGACGCCGGCGATTCTGTCCTTCTGGCGAGCATCCAGCTGCGTTTCCAGACGTGCAATGCCGGAGGTGATGATCTCCATGATCTGATCCGGCTGCGGATAGGCATAGGTCTGGTGATACTGCAGACGGATCTGCCCGACGAAATCCATCAGTACCACGTCGGCGCTACGGCGACCGATCTTGACGCCGAATGAATAGACGGCATCGGGGTTGAGCCGCATCGGCACTGAAGGCTGGCCGACCTTTCCGCGCAGCGGCTCTCCGCGCAGCAGCAGTCCCTCGTTTTCCAGCGCACGCATGATCACCGAGACGGTTTGCGCCGACAATCCACTGCGCCGGGTGATGTCCGCCTTCGACAGCGAGCCGTGCAGTCGCACGAGCGAGAGCACGAGCCGCTCGTTATAGGCGCGCACGCGGACCTGGTTCGCACCGCCGGAAAAGCCGGAGTGCTGGCCGGGCGAACTGCTCCTGGTTCCAATGTCTGCTGCGGACATGGCGTCCTCCTCGCCGCAATGGCACCGGCCGACAATGGCATCACCGATAAATAAATCAATCGGAATTATTAATTGACAAGGGAAACCTCTTTCCTCTTAATGGAGGCAGGGATCGAGGACGGCCTTGGAGGAGGTTCTGACGCCGCGCAGCGATTGTCCCTGATCAAAAATCAAAGGCTCTGGGAGGAGACCATGAAGAAATCGCTTTACGCCACAGCAGTTGGCGCACTTGTGTTGGGCACTGCATTTTCGCTGCCCGCACAGGCACAGGAAGTAGCCGCCTGCCTGATCACCAAGACCGACACCAACCCCTTCTTCGTCAAGATGAAGGAAGGCGCGACGGCCAAGGCGCAGGAAATCGGCGTCACCCTCAAGTCCTATGCCGGCCGGATCGACGGCGACAGCGAAAGCCAGGTGGCCGCAATCGAGACCTGCATCGCCGATGGCGCCAAAGGCATCCTGATCACCGCCTCCGACACCAAGGGCATTGTTCCCGCCGTGCAGAAGGCCCGTGACGCCGGCATTCTCGTCATCGCCCTCGATACGCCGCTTGAGCCGGTGGACGCGGCGGACATGACGTTTGCCACCGACAATCTTCTGGCCGGCGAACTGATCGGAAAATGGGCCGCCGCGACCCTCGGCGACGCCGCCAAGGATGCCAGGATCGGCTTCCTCAACCTGACGCCTTCCCAGCCGTCGGTCGACGTCCTGCGCAACCAGGGTTTCATGAAAGGCTTCGGCATCGATGTCGCCGACATCAACCGCATCGGCGACGAGACCGACCCGAGGATCGTCGGACACGACGTGACCAACGGCAATGAAGAAGGCGGCCGCACGGCCATGGAAAACCTTCTGCAGCAGGATCCCACCATCAACGTCGTCCACACCATCAACGAGCCCGCAGCGGCCGGGGCATACGAAGCTCTCAGATCCGTCGGGCGCGAAAGCGACGTGTTGATCGTTTCGGTCGATGGCGGCTGCCCGGGCGTCAAGAACGTCTCCGAAGGCATCATCGGCGCCACCTCGCAGCAGTATCCGCTGCTGATGGCCTCCAAGGGCATCGAAGCCATCAAGGCCTACGCCGACAGCGGCGAGAAGCCGACGGCGACCGAAGGCAAGAACTTCTTCGACACGGGCGTCGCACTTGTCACCGACAAGCCTGCCGAAGGCGTCGACTCGATTGACACCGCGGAAGGCATGGAGAAGTGCTGGGGCTGATCGTGCCCAAAGCGACTATCGACGGGGGGCGCACCAGCGCCCCTCGCAACCCTGGCATCATCCGGTAGATCAACGCTCGGCCAGCACCGCCCAGTGGGTTGCCGCGACCGGAAGCCAGCACGAGGGACCGACTCGGGAGAGCCCCAATGAGCGAACCGCACGCCGCGCCAAAATCGACGAACGACTACGAGAGCGCACTTTCCGCAAGTCCGTCGTCCGTTGCCGCCTTCGACACGCACGACCGGAATTTCCTTCAGAAGCTGCAGCATTTCCTGCATTCCAGCCCTGCCGCCGTGCCGCTGATCGTGCTGATCATGTCGCTTGTCGTCTTCGGTCTGCTTCTGGGCGGCAAATTCTTTTCCGCCTTTACGCTGACGCTGATCCTGCAGCAGGTCGCCATCGTCGGCATCGTCGGTGCGGCGCAGACGCTGGTGATCCTGACGGCCGGCATCGACCTCTCCGTCGGTGCCATAATGGTGCTGTCCTCCGTCATCATGGGCCAGTTCACCTTCCGCTACGGCCTTCCCCCGACCTTCGCCATCCTGTGCGGCTTCATGGTCGGCGCCTTCTGCGGCTGGATCAACGGCGTGCTGGTGGCCCGTATGAAGCTGCCGCCCTTCATCGTCACGCTGGGCATGTGGCAGATCGTGCTGGCCTCCAACTTCCTGTATTCGGCCAACGAGACCATCCGATCCCAGGACATCGCCCAGAACGCACCCATCCTGCAGTTCTTCGGCGAAAACCTGCGCGTCGGCGGCGCCGTCCTCACCTACGGCGTGATCGGCATGGTGCTTCTCGTCGCCCTCCTCTGGTATGTCCTGAACAACACCGCCTGGGGCCGCCACGTCTATGCCGTCGGCGACGACCCGGATGCGGCCGAGCTTGCCGGCGTGAACGTCAGGCGCATGCTGATTTCCGTCTACACGCTGTCGGGCCTGATCTGCGCCTTCGCCGGCTGGGTCCTGATCGGCCGCATCGGCTCGGTCTCGCCCACCGCCGGCCAGTTCACCAACATCGAGTCCATCACCGCGGTGGTGATCGGCGGCCTGTCCCTCTTCGGCGGCCGCGGCTCGATCCTCGGCATGCTGTTCGGGGCGCTGATCGTCGGCGTCTTCTCGCTCGGCTTGCGGCTGATCGGCACCGACCCCCAGTGGACCTATCTGCTGATCGGCGTCCTCATCATAGCCGCCGTGGCCATCGATCAATGGATCAGGAAGGTAGCAGGCTGATGACCCAGGAACCCATTCTCAGCGCCCGCGGCCTCGTCAAGCGCTACGGCCGTGTCACCGCCCTCGATCAGGCGGACTTCGACCTCTATCCCGGCGAGATCCTTGCCGTGATCGGCGACAACGGCGCCGGCAAGTCATCGATGATCAAGGCGATCTCCGGCGCGATCACTCCCGACGAAGGCGAGATACGGCTGGACGGCAAGCTCGTCCAATTCCGCTCCCCGATCGAGGCCCGCAAGGCGGGGATCGAGACGGTCTACCAGAACCTCGCCCTGTCGCCGGCTCTCTCGATCGCTGACAACATGTTCCTGGGCCGCGAGATCCGCAAGACCGGCTTCATGGGCACATGGCTGCGCCAGCTCGACCGGGCGACCATGGAGACGATTGCCCGCGACAAGCTGTCGGAACTAGGCCTGATGACCATCCAGAACATCAACCAGGCGGTGGAGACGCTGTCGGGCGGCCAGCGGCAGGGCGTTGCCGTAGCGCGTGCGGCAGCCTTTGGCTCCAAGGTGATCATCCTCGACGAGCCGACGGCCGCACTCGGCGTCAAGGAGAGCCGCCGCGTTCTGGAGTTGATCCTGGATGTGCGCCGCAGGGGGATCCCGATCGTGCTCATCTCGCACAACATGCCGCATGTCTTCGAAGTCGCCGACCGGATCCACATCCACCGTCTCGGCAAGCGCCTGACGGTGATCAACCCGAAGGACTACAGCATGTCGGATGCGGTCGCTTTGATGACGGGTGCAAAGGCACCGGAAGAGCCCGTTGCCGCATGAACTCGGATGTGCGTTCGATTGCTGACGGCGTCCTGCAACAAGCAGAAGGCAGCAATCGGTTTCTTGTCGCGATCGCCGGCCCACCCGGGTCCGGCAAGTCCAGCCTGGCGGAAGAGCTTGCATCGGAACTTCGCAGCCGCCGGGAGCCAACCGCCGTCGTTCCGATGGACGGCTTCCATATGGATGATGCGGTCCTGCGAGAAAAGGGGCTCCTCCCCCGCAAGGGAGCGCCACAGACCTTCGATGTCCGGGGACTAATCGACATCGCACGCGCCCTGCGGCAAGCGGATGACGAGGTGCTGGTGCCGCTCTTCGACCGCGACCGAGAGCTGGCCATCGCCGGCGCTCGCTCCGTTGATCGGCAGGAGCGCTTCGTCCTTCTCGAGGGCAACTACCTTCTCCTTTACGAGCCCGGCTGGGACAAGCTGGCGCAGCTCTTCGACTGGTCGATCATGCTGCTGCCGCCGGAAGATGTCCTGGAGGAGCGGCTGATGCGCCGCTGGCTCGACCTCGGTCTCGGCGCCGACGCAGCAC
>JBKBXP010000209.1:0-5922 GCA_046314035.1 Pseudorhizobium sp.
ACGCATCACGATGCCGCCGCCCGCCTGCGCGCCCACGCCGGGACGGCCGGTGCAGATACCGCGACCGTTGCCGTCTCCGATCTCCGCCTGCTGATTGAACGCTGCGAGGCGCTGGAGCGCGATCACGACCATCTGCAACGCCGCGCCGACAAGGCCCTGGCCATGCTCGATGCCGCGACCGTTTTCCTGAAGGCCTATGGCGAGAAATACCGAAACTTCGCCAGCGGCGGCATCCGCCCCACCGCCATCCTGCAAAACGAGGTCAAGGTGATGTGGGCGATCTTCAAGGAGTTTCGCGACCCCATGCAGAGCGAGGGCCAGGAAAATCCCGGCCGGGACCTGTGGTCGCGAGACCGCGCCGGCGGCTGATCGCCACCATCCGGTGTCCAGCATCTGCGCGCCTGCGTGAGGCAGCAGGCGCAACTTTCACCTGCCGGGAACTCCGAAAATCGGGCCGCAACCAGGTCAAGCTTGCCGCCTAAGCAATACCGAAGGTGGCACTGATCGCCTGATCGCCACCCGCGAGTTCTACAGGAAGGTCGTATAGAGCAGGGCGCCGGTGCCGACCGCAAAGCCGGCGGCGACCAGCGCCACCACCCCGTCGCGCACCATCAGCGCCAGGCCGAAGAGGGCGATCGCGCCCATCGGCAGGCTGCTGGCAAACGGCAGCACCTCCAGCGGCGGCACGGTGGCGGCGAGCAGCAGGCACAGCACCGCGACCACCTGCCGCGCCGGCGTCCGGGTGATCCAGCGCAGCCGCGGCCGCAGGATCCTGTCGATCCAGCGGGCGGCAGGGCGCAGGAAATCGAGCCCGCGCTGCAGCGTCTGGCCGGGAATGGCGCGGTGTTCGATGAAATCCGGCAGCCACATGTGCTTCATGCCGATCGCGATCTGGACTGCGATCAGGCCGACGATCGCGGCAATCGCCGTGGGCACGCCGGGAATGCCGCCGACCGGACTGAGCTCGATCAGCGACGGCACCACGAGAAACGGCCCGAAGCTGCGCTCGCCGATCCGCTCGCGGATCTGCAGCACCGAGACATTGTCGTGGATCCGGCCGAGGTCGGCAAGCTTGTCCACCAGCTGCGTGAGGCCCGCATCCTCGTCGTCGGCCTCTGGGCCGGGAGACGTCTGCTCCGGCATCGCGGCTTTCTCCATGTCGGTCCTCCGGATGTCCGTCGCCGTCGATGCTCTAGGCAACGGTCTTGCCGCGGAACCGCTTGCGCAGGAAGTGGGACGGGCTGTAGTCGACGCCGGCCGGCCGCTCCGGATCGGTGACGTCGGACTCCACGACCAGCTCTTCGTCGGCGGTCAGGTCCCGCATCTTGATCGGCCGGAGCCCGCGCCCATGGTCCCGGTTCAGGCGATCGATCATGGCAATCAGCGAGCCGTTGGTCTCCCGCAGCGTGTCCTCGATTTCCTCTTCCGAGCGACCCAGATGCTCCGCCAGCAGCCCCTTGCGCTCGCGCAGGATGCTGTCGCGCAGGTCCTGCTGGTCCTCGCCCGCCTCGATGATGACGTCGCATTCGGTGTCGAAGCCCATCGAGCGGTTGTTGAGATTGGCCGAGCCGATCTTCAGGATCCGGTCGTCGGCGATCATCAGCTTGGCGTGCACGTAGATCGAGGTCTCCGCCTCGTTGACCGGATGGAAGATCCGGAAGCGGTCGTGGCGGTCGGCGTCCTTGACCAGCTTCATCATCCGGATGCGGGCCGAATCCATCGTCTTGGCTTCCAGCCAGCCGTCTGCCGACTCCGGGTTGATGATGACGATTTCCGGCCCGTCCGGCTCCTCGAGGCGTTTCGCCATGGCCTTTGCGATCCGCCGCGAGGCGAAATACTGGCTCTCGATGTAGAGCGTCTTCCTGGCCGCCGCGATGATGGCAAGCTTTGCCGTCTCGATCTCCACGATCTGCTTGCGGTCCTGGTACTCCGGTGCCGTGCGGGCGATGCCGACGTCGATGTCGCGGTATTCCACCGCCAGGTCGTCGGGCCAGGCATCGCCCGCGACCGTCACCGGCTCGAGCTTCTCTTCCGTCGCCATCTCCCAGCGGTTGCGGGCAAGTTCGGCGAGTGCGGCCGCTGCCGGCCCCGAGCAGCAGGAGGTGGCGTCGTGCCAGGGGGCTTCCTGGTGGCCGCGCGGCGAACGGCGGGCCGGATCGTCCTCCCGGTGCGCCCGGGTGTCCCAGCGGCTGATCGTCATGTCGATGCCGCCGCAGAAGGCCACCTGGTCGTCTATGACGAGGACCTTCATGTGATGCGCGGCGAGCGACGGATGCGCCCCGTCGAGCTTCAGGTGGATGCCCTTGTTGAAGATCCAGCGCAGCAGGTAGAAGGGCGTCTCGCCGCGGGTGATCGAGGCGATCAGCCCGATGTCCCACTTCAGGATGCGGATGTCGAGTTCGGCGTTGTTCTTGGCCAGCGAATTGAGGAAGCGCCCGAGCTTGTCGGGTTTCTGGGCATTCTCGTTGTCCGGTTCGAGGCGGATGCGCGTGTCGAAGTCCCAGCCGATCATGTAGATCGACCGCTTCGCCTTCAGCATCGACTGCTTGGCCATCTTGAAGAAGTCCGCCGCATCGATGATCACGGAGAAACGGTCGGCACGGGCTACGCGCCAACAGCTTTCGCCCTCGGACAAAATCGAAGTCATGTCGTGTCAGCCCCTCGGTGATGCCGGATCGATGATGATGACGTCTTGTGTCGCGCAAAAGACAGAGCGGGAACGTTTGACCGCCTTGCGGGTTCCGTGGCCAACACGACAGCCTGTCACGTTCCGCCCCACGAGCCGCTGCAAACCACCGTTGATCCTCCAGAAGGTGATTCGCCATCAGCAGGACGCATTCCTGCGGTGAAACGCGGTTGGCGGCCGCCCGGGCGCGAGGTCCGGGCTGCCCGCCATCCGTGGATGTGTTGTGCGTTCCAACCCGGAGATCCTGATGCGCTGGCCTTTTCTGCTCTTCCTCCTCTTCCTTCTCGGTTCCGTCCTCAGCCTCGTCTTGATCGACAGGGTGGGCACCTCCCGTCTGGAGTTCGGCCCCAACGAGGCGGTCAATCCCCGCAATCCCCTGCTTCCCGCCCCGGCACGCTCCTGACGGACCACCTCCCGTCGCATGATATTTTGTGATGCACCGATAGCTTTCGCTGCTGGACCTTCGCAATACCGCTGCAAAACAAGGTGTATGCGCAAGAGCACCGAAGCGGCGGCTTGCGTCCGGCTGCAAGAAACCCCTTGACCTCGGCAAGGCCGGCGGCCTTCACTCCCGCCGTAAGCGCAAGGAGACCCGCATGCCCGTGAACACCGCACCGCGAACCCAGACCTACACCTATGTCGAAGGCGAATGGCTGGAAGGCAACCCGCCGCTGATCGGCCCCACCTCGCATGCCATGTGGCTGGGTTCCACGGTGTTCGACGGCGCCCGCTGGTTCGACGGCCTGTCGCCCGATCTCGACATGCACTGCCAGCGCGTCAACCGCTCCGCCACCAACATGGGCATGAAGCCCACCATGGCTGCGGAAGAAATCGAGCGGCTGGCCCTCGAAGGCGTCAGGAAGTTCGACGGCAAGACCGCCATCTACATCAAGCCGATGTACTGGTCCGAGCACGGCACCTCCTACAGCGTCGTCGCCCCCGACCCGGAATCCACCCGCTTCGCGCTCTGCCTCTTCGAGGCGCCGATGCACACGGCCAAGGCCTCGTCGCTGACGGTCTCGCCCTACCGCCGCCCCAACCCGGAAGTCGCCATGACCGGCGCCAAGACCGGCAGCCTCTATCCCAACAGCGGCCGCATGATCATCGAGGCGCGCCAGCGCGGCTTCGACAATGCGCTCGCCCGCGACATGAACGGCAATGTCGCCGAAACCGCCTCCTCCAACATCTTCATGGTCAAGGACGGCGTCGTCATGACGCCGGTCCCCAACGGCACCTTCCTCGCCGGCATCACCCGCTCGCGCGTCATCACTTTGCTGCGCCAGGCCGGCCTCGATGTCCGCGAAGTCAGCCTGACGGTCGAGGATTTCCAGACCGCCGACGAGATCTTCACCTCCGGCAACTACTCCAAGATCGTGCCGGTGACGAAGCTCGACGACCGCGAGTTCCAGGAAGGCCCGGTCGCCCGCAAGGCGCTCGAAATCTACATGGACTGGGCCCGCTCCACGTCGGTGTGATCGACCATCCCGACTTGCGTCTCGCCCCCATCGCGTTGCGACTGTGTTCGGTAAGGCGAGGGGACGAGAGTGGTCATCGATCCGCTGCGGGAGTTCGTAATTTCTGCGGCCTGCTCTTAAGGCTGCACCCATGAGCGGTTAGGAGAGGTGCGGCGTTGCTTTGGCAACCTCAACGATCAAGGCAACGCCCTCTACGGTAGTCGGTCAGTTGTAATCTGGCCTAGAAATCGACGCGCGCAAATGGCATATTGGCCCGTATGAGAACCATTGAGATAAATTGCAATTGCGGCGCTCTTTATGAGAGGAAGCAATTCAAGACCATCGGTCGAGATATGGACTCCGACAAGTGCATTTATTGCGGACATGAATGGCGTTGGAATGGTGGAGTAGCGTATCTGTATACTGCAATCAAAGCTCCGGACGGGTCGCCGACAAAATGACAATACCAAAGCGTGACTTCAAACGGACCAACTGCTCATGATGGTCACGGCTGATTAGACCCCATCCCTGTATATATCTGTTCTCGTAAACCCCGGTACCGTCTCTGCCCTAGGCACGCGGCCGGGGTAATTCGTTTCAGGGGAGGCCTTGTGGGCCTTGGGTCGCTGTCTCTACCCGCTCCCCTCTGCCAACCCTCCGATGCCAGGATACAGTCGTACTGCCGAGATTCCAGTGGCGTCGAACTGTACGACGCTGGCATCTAAAAACGCCACCCCCGACGGCAAGCGCTTCGCCTTCCGCCGCGCCGCCTGAACCCTCACTCCGCCGGTACCACCACCCGGTCGGCGCTAAGCTCGCTGCCGAGTTCCGCCGCTTCCGTCTGCTTGTCCATGACGCAGATGTGGCTGACCGTGGTCGTCGTGCCCTTCGCCGTGCCGGTGACAATGGCGAGACCGTAGCGTTCGCTTCCGAAGGGGTCGACCTCGGCGCGCGGGGCGTCGAGCATGTCCCTTGCCGCGGCGAGGCACTTGGCCTCCACGGTCTGCGCGAATGCCGCCCAGGCATCGTCCGAAGAGGCCTCTGCCGTGCCGGCGCCAAGCGCCAGCGCGGCGGCGAGAAGAGTGGCGGTTCTCATGGTTCTCGACATTGCAAAACTCCTGCGGCCTGTCTTGGCTCTGGTTCGACCCTCTAGCGCATAATCGGGCCGCGCGGGAGCGATTGGTCCCGATTCTGGCCCGTCAGGCGTTGCCACTTTGCCGGTGCGCTCCTATGTTCCGCCTCGACCGTTTCACGGTGTTTTGCCGAAAAGGAGTTAGATCATGGCTTTTGAACTTCCCCAGCTGCCCTATGCCTACGATGCCCTTGGCCCCTATATGTCGGCCGAGACGCTCGAATTCCACCACGACAAGCACCACAAGGCCTATGTCGACACCGGCAACAAGCTGGCCTCGGAAGCGGGCATGGGCGATCTTTCCGTCGAGGAGGTGATCAAGAAGTCCTACGGCACCCACCAGACCCTCTTCAACAACGCCGGCCAGCACTACAACCACATCCACTTCTGGAACTGGATGAAGAAGGACGGCGGCGGCAAGAGCCTGCCCGGCAAGCTGCAGACCGCGATCGACAGCGATCTCGGCGGCTACGACAAGTTCAAGTCCGATTTCATCGCCGCCGGCACCACGCAGTTCGGCTCCGGCTGGGCCTGGCTGTCTTTGAAGGACGGCAAGCTGGAAATCTCCAAGACCCCGAACGGTGAAAACCCGCTGGTCCACGGCGCAGAACCGATCCTCGGCGTCGACGTCTGGGAGCATTCCTATTACA
>JBKBXP010000210.1:0-5851 GCA_046314035.1 Pseudorhizobium sp.
ATCCGCACGGCCTACGAGGCGATGTCGGCCGTGCTCGGCGGCACGCAGTCGCTGCACACCAATGCGCTCGACGAGGCCATGGCGCTGCCGACGGAGTTCTCCGCCCGCATCGCTCGCAACACGCAGTTGATCCTCAGCCATGAGACGGGCGTCACCAAGGTCGTCGATCCGCTCGCCGGCTCCTATTACATCGAGAGCCTGACCAACGAGCTTGCGGAAAAGGCCTGGGCGCTGATCGAGGAGGTGGAAAAGCTCGGCGGCATGACGAAGGCCGTGGCCGACGGCCTGCCGAAGCGGCTGATCGAAGAGGCCGCCACCAAGCGGCAGGCGGCCGTCGACCGCGGCGAGGAGGTCATCGTCGGCGTCAACAAATTCCGCCTGGAGACCGAGGAGGAGATCGACATCCTGGCGATCGACAATTCCGCCGTCCGTACCTCGCAGATCAAGCGGCTGGAAGAGGTGCGCCGCCAGCGTGACCCGAACCGCGTGGCGGAGACACTCGCCGCCCTCACCGAGATCGCCCGCTCCGGCGGCGGCAACCTGCTCGCCGCCGCCGTCGAGGCGGCCCGGGCGCGCGCCACCGTCGGCGAGATTTCCGACGCCATGCGCGCCGTCTTCGGCGATCACACGGCCATTCCGGAGGTGGTCAGCGACATCTACGGAGCGGCCTATGCCGACGACCCGGAGTACAAGACGCTCGTCGCGCGCTTAGCCGGCTATTCAAATGCCTCGGGAACGCCGAAGATCATGGTCGCCAAGCTCGGCCAGGACGGCCACGACCGCGGGGCCAAGGTGATCGCCTCGGCCTTCGGCGACATCGGCTTTACGGTGCTGGCCGGGCCACTGTTCCAGACGCCCGAGGAGGCCGCCGATCTGGCGGTTTCAGAAAAGGTGCAGGTGGTCGGCATGTCGTCGCTTGCCGCCGGTCACCGGACACTGGCGCCGCAACTCGTTCAGGCGCTGAAGGCAAAGGGTGCGGAAAACGTCATCGTCGTCGTCGGCGGGGTCGTGCCGCGGCAGGACTACGACTACCTGCTGGAGAACGGCGTCGCCGCCGTCTTCGGCCCCGGCACCAATGTGCTCGAGGCCGCCAACCGGGTTCTCGACCTGCTGGAGGGCAAGCGCCGCAACACCTGACGCGGATCAGCGCGCATCAGGCACGGGCGGCTATCTCGCGGCCTTAGCGGTCGCGGGAGTCCCGTCTGCGATCGTCGTCGCGGCCGCGGTCGCGCCGGTCGTCGGAGCGTTCTTCGCCCTGCAACCGGTCGAGAACCTGCAGCAGGAGGTCGGCGCAATCCTGGGCCGGCTCACCGTCGGCGCAACGGAAGGAGATCTTCATCTTGCCGTTCTGGATCCGGTAGCGGGCGCCGCGCTCCTGCCGATCGTCGCGATCCGCCATGGGGCGATTGCGATGGCGGTCTGGAAGGGGCATCTCCGCCGTCGGCGGCCTGGCATCCCGGCCCCGCATGTCTGTGATCGACTGGGCAGACGCGACCGTCGGCAGAGCCAGCGCAAGCGTGGCGGCCATCGCAATGAGACTTTTCATGGTTAACACTCCGTTCTTCTCGGGAAGAACAGCAGGGTGACGGTATTGTTCCGGACTGAAACCGTCAGCCCGCCCGGGTCATCGCGGCGACATGGTCGCCTATCGCCAGGCAGGCGGTGAGGCCGGGCGATTCGATGCCGAACAGGTTGACGAGACCGGGAACGCCATGGGCCTGCGGACCCTGGATACAGAAATCCTGGGCGGCGATCTCCGGCGGCACGACCTTCGGGCGGATGCCGGAATAGGCCGGAATCAGCGACCCCTCCGCAAGCCCCGGATAATAGCGGCGGATGCCGCGGTAGAAGCTCTCCGCCCTTTGCGGGTCCACCGCATACTGCAGACCATCGACCCATTCGACGTCCGGGCCGAAGCGCGCCTTTCCGGCCAGGTCGAGCGTCAGGTGAATGCCGAGCCCGCCCTTGACCGGGACCGGATAGATCAGCCGCGAGAAGGGTGTGCGGCCGGTCATGGAAAAATAGCTGCCCTTGGCGAAATAGGCCGTCGGCACCTGCCCGGGCGGCATGCCCGAGATGGCTCGGGCAAGCCCGGGTGCGCCGTGGCCGGCGGCGTTCACCAGCAACTGCGTCCGCAGCGTCATCTGCGCCTCGCCGCCGACGTCGATCTCGATCCCCGCGGAGGTTGCCCGGCCGGCGACGACCGGGGCTCGGACGGCGAGCAGCGCGCCCGCGTTCTCCGCATCGCCGAGAAGCGCGGTCATCAGCGCATGGCTGTCGATGATGCCGGTGGAGGGCGACAGCAGCGCGCCGGTCGCCGACAATGCAGGCTCGAGCTCCAGCGCTTCTTCCGCCGAGATCTGCCGCAGGTCCGAGACACCGTTCGCGGCCGCCCGCGCGGCGATCGCCGGCAGCATGGCGAGCTCGTCCGCCGAGGTGGCGACGATCAGCTTGCCGCAGTTGCGGTGCGGCAGGCCGCGCTCCTCGCAATAGCGATAGAGGGCGGCCTTGCCCCGGACGCAGAGTTGCGCCATCCGGCTGCCGGCGGGATAATAGATGCCGGCGTGGATGACCTCGCTGTTGCGGGCCGAGGTCTGGGTGCCGATCGCCTCCTCGGCCTCGAGGATCATCACGTCGCGACCGGCAAGGCTCAAGGCCCGGGCAATGGCAAGCCCGACCACGCCCGCACCGACGACCACGCAATCGACCTCATCCACGTCTCTCTCCCCTCTGCTACACTCACCGCAACAGATAGCGGACGCTGACGGAAGGACAAAGCATGCATGTGAGATCGGGCGGTGCTGCCTGCGCCTTAAGTCTACTTGCCGAAGCTCGTGATCCGGCCGAACCTGCACCCGAAAGCATGATCCCGCGTGCCGTCTCCCCAGGCGCGGCCCGGGACCCGGGAGGCAGGATGGAGACCATGGCGTGATGCCGCGAACTTCAGGGGACGCGGCGGCGGGAGCGAGTGCGCCGCTGATCGCGCTCGACGTCGTCGTCCTCGACACCGAGACCACCGGCCTCGACGTGCGCCAGGACCGGATCATCCAGATCGGTGCGGTGCGCATGCATGGTCCCGACATCCTGGAGACCCAGGTCTTCGACTTGATCGTCGATCCCGGCATCCCGATCCCGGCTGGATCGAGCCGGGTGCACGGGCTTTTCGACACGGACGTCGCCGGCAAGCCGCGCTTCGCAGAGGTCGCCGGTGCCCTGCTCGACTTCATTGGCCATGCGGTCGTCGTCGGTCATTCCATCAACTTCGACCTCGCCGTGCTGCGCAACGAAGCGCATCGCCACGGCGTGGCATGGACGGAACCGCGCTGGCTCGACGTGGCACTGATGTCGGTGGCGATCACGCCGGGGCTCGTCAGCCCGTCGCTCGACAATCTGGCGCTCACCTATGGCGTAACGATCGAGGGTCGCCATACGGCCCTCGGCGACGCCCTTGCCACGGCCGGTGTCTATGCCGGCATGCATCCGCGGCTTCTGGAAAAGGGTGTGCGGACGCTGGGAGAAGCGGAAAACCTCGGGCGCGCCGCGAGTGCGCTCGTGGCCCAGCAGCAGGGCGTCGGCTGGTTCGAACGACCTACCGGCAAGGCGGAATTCGAACCTGCGGCGATCCAGACCGGCAGCCGAAAGGCGATCGACAGCTTTCTCTACCGGCAGCGGCTGGAAGACGTGATGAGCAGCCCGCCGATCTGCATCGACGCCGACTGTTCGCTCCGCGAGGCCTCGCGGCTGATGGCGGAAAAGGGCATCGGCTGCGCCATCGTCACCGGCGCCGACGGCAGCCATGGCATTCTGAGCGAACGTGACATCCTGCGGACGCTGGCCGACAAGGGCGCGAAGGCGAGTACGGTGGCCGCAGGGACAGTAATGACCGTGCCGGTGATCGCCGCCCCCGGAGACACCTTCCTCTACCGGGCGCTCGGGCTGATGGCCCGCCGCAACCTGCGCTACCTCGGCGTCACCGGCGCGTCGGGAGAGCTCATCGGCATCTTCACGCTGCGCACCCTGTTGCGCGAACGGGCGCTGGCGACGCTGACGCTCGGCGACGAGATTGCCGCCGCCAACCGGCCCCGGGAGCTTGCGCGTGTCCAGGCCGAGCTTCCGTCGCTTGCCGCGGGCCTCCTCAGCGACGGGCTCGACGCGCGCGCTGTGGCAGCCGTCATTTCCGCCGAACGGCGCGCCATGGCGACACGGGCGGCGGAGATCGCCGAAGCCGAGCTGATCACGGCAGGGCATGGCGCAGCTCCCGCGGACTATGCCCTGCTGGTGCTCGGATCGGCGGGTCGCGGCGAGAGCCTGCTGGCACCGGACCAGGACAATGCGCTGGTGGTCGCCGACGGCTACCGGGGCGACCTTGGGTCCCCCGAGGACTGGTTCACGCGCCTTGCCACGAGGGTCAACGAGATCCTCGACCGGGCGGGCATTCCCTATTGCGACAGCGGCGTGATGGCCCGCAACCGGGTCTGGCGCCGGCGCCTGTCGGAATGGCTGGACGAGGTGCGCGGCTGGGCGGAGCATTCGACCCCGAAGGTGCTCGAGAATGTCGACATCTTCTTCGACTTCACACCGGTTCATGTGTCCTCCACAGCGGGCGCGCGGCTGGCGGAGGCTCTGCGCACCGAGGCAACCGGCATTGTCAGGACGGCGCCCGGGCTGCTCTCGGCGATGAGCGAGGTCGCGAGTGGTCGCAATGCGGCGCTCGGCCTGTTCGGCCGCATCCGCAAGGATGGATCCGGCCGCACCGACCTGAAGGCGGCCATGCTGCCGATCGTCGCCGGCGCCCGCACCGCGGCACTCAGACGGGGAATCGGCAGCCTGCCCACCGCGCAGAGGATCCGCGAGGTGGCAGCGGTGGCCGGCTATCCGCAGGCCGATGCCGCGCTCCTCGTCGACATCCACGGCTTCCTGATGCGGCTGATCCTCACCCAGCAGATCGCCGACATCGAGGCCGGGGTGAAGCCGAGCAACCGGGTGGATCTCAACATCCTGAGGCGGCAGGATCGCGAGCGCCTGCACGACGCGCTGCACCGCGTCGGCATGATCCGCGAGCTGCTGCAGACCTGAGCGTCATGGCCCGGCGGAGCGGGCCACACTGCTCGATCAGCCGGTCTGGCGGATGGTGTCGATGACGTCGCGGCCACCGACCACATCCTCGAACTGCGACCAGACGGACTGGGCGCCCTTCTGCCATTCCACCAGCGCGTCCGGTTCCAGCACCTGTCCGCCGTGCGTCCGGGCGACCTCCAAGGAGGCTGCCTCGTCCGCCTGCATCAGGCCGTTGAAATAGCCGGCCGCATCGGCCGAGATTTCCGCCAGCACCGCCTTCTCCTCGTCTTCGAGGCCATCCCAGAAGCTGCCCGCATAGAAGATCACGCCGGAGGAGCGGATGTGGGCGGTGCGGGTGAGGTAAGGCACCACCTCGTAGAGCTTGAACCCGGCATAGGCGGAAGCGGTGAGATCCATGGCATCGGCGACACCGGTCGACAGTGCATTGTAGGTCTCGGTAATCGGGATGCCGACCGGCACGGCGCCGAAGGCGCTCCACAGGCTGGTGTGCAGCCGGCTCTGGATGACGCGCATGGTCTTGCCGGCCAGCTGCTCCGGCCGGGTGATCGCCTCGCGGGCAAGGAGATGTCGGGCACCGTAGTCGATGAAGCCGCCGACGACGAACCCTTGGCCGGCAAGGCGGGCCTTCAGGTCTTCACCAAGCGGTCCCGAAACGACGCGGCTCAAGTGGCCGGCATCGCGAAACAGGAAGGGCAGGTCGAGCACCTGGAGTTCCGGCACCCAGGCCGACAGGGTCGAGACGGTCGAGAGGCTGGCCTGGATCGATCCGAGG
>JBKBXP010000211.1:0-5834 GCA_046314035.1 Pseudorhizobium sp.
CACGTAGCGGGCGGGGATGTTCAGGAGCCGCGCGGCGCTGATGAACACATGCGTGTGGTCCTGGCAGACGCCGCGTCCGGCAGCGAGCGCCTGCTCCGCCGTCGTCTGGTTGTCGGTGGAACCGGGCACATAGGCAACGGCGCGGTGGATCTCGCCCATCAGCGCATGCATGCGTGACAGTTCGCTGCCCGCCGGAAGGCTCTTGACGAGATCGCGCACCAGCTTTCCGGGTTTCGTCAGCGGCGTCTCGCGCAGGAAGAGCCAGAGCGGTGCGAAGCCATGGTGGGGACCCACCACGCCTGCCTTGTCGATGGTTTCCACCTCGCCGCGGGCGACGATGCGGATCTGGTGCTCGCTGCCCTCGACGGAAACCAGTTCGACCCGGTTGCCGTGGTGGTCCGCATAGCCCGTCTCGACGGTGGCGCCGTCGACCTCGATCGTCCAGTTCAGCACCTTCTGCGTCGGGCCGTCGACGGGCGTCAGCCGCAGCCGTTGCAGGATGTAGGAGACCGGCTGGTCGTACAGATACTCGGTTGTGTGGGTGATGGTCAGCCGCATGGTCTTCGTCCTACTCGTTGAAGCGATAGCCCTGGGAGATTTCCATGCTGAGCCTGTTGTTGCGGCTGATGAATTCTTCGAGGAATTCATGCAGTCCGGTGTCCATGATGTCGCCGATCGAGCCGCCCGTCAGCATCCCGTTGATCTCCTCGGCGGTCTCGATCGCCGCCGGTCGCATCTCGTACTCGCGTTCCAGGTAGTGAAGGTTGCTGACGATCTTGCCGTAACTGTAGGCGAGCGAGCGAGGCATGCGGCCGTTGAGGATCAGGAAGTCGGCGATGTTGGAAGGACGGTATTCGCCGTCGTAGACCCAGCCATAGGCGCGGTGAGCGGAGACGGAGCGCAGGATCGATTCCCACTGCATGTTGTCGAGCGACGAGCCCACCTGGCTGACGGCCGGCAGCAGGACGTAATATTTCACGTCCAGAATGCGGCTGGTGTTGTCGGCGCGTTCGATGAAGGTGCCGATGCGCGAGAAATTGTAGATGTCGTTTCGCAGCATCGAGCCGTGGAAGGCGCCGCGAATGAGGCCGCAGCGATGCTTGACCACGTCGATCAGTTCCGGCAGGTCGGCGGGCTTCACCTTCTTGGAGAGCCTGGTCGTCAGGTCGAGCCAGCACTCGTTGGTGGCTTCCCAGGTCTCCCGGGTCAGCGCCGTGCGCACCATGCGGGCATTGTTGCGTCCCGATTCGAAGCAGGACATCACGCTCGACGGGTTGTGCTGGTCGCGCAGCAGGTAGTCGATGGCATCGGCGGATGTCACCTTGTCATGCACCTCCGCATAGCCCTTGCGGGCGCCGGCGCTCAGCAGCACACCTTCCCAGTCGTCGTCGCCGCTGTCAGGACGGGTGAGGGAGACCCGAAGACCCGCGTCCACCAGTCGGGCGATATTTTCGGCGCGCTCGATGTAGCGGAACATCCAGTAGAGGCCGTTGGCGGTCCTTCCAAGGAGCATCGGTTTAGTCCTCCAGAACCCAGGTATCCTTGGTGCCGCCACCCTGGCTGGAATTGACCACCAGCGAGCCCTGCTTCAGCGCCACGCGTGTCAATCCGCCGGGAATGATCTTCACCTTGTCGGAGACCAGCACATAGGGTCGCAGGTCGACATGGCGAGGGGCGATGCCCTTGTTGACGAAGATCGGCACGGTGGAGAGCGACAGCGTCGGCTGGGCGATGTAGTTGGACGGCCGCGCCTTCAGCTTCTCGGCAAACTGCGTGCGTTCCTTTTTGGTGGCCGTCAGGCCGACCAGCATGCCGTAGCCGCCGGCGCCGTGCACTTCCTTGACCACCAGTTCGTGCAGATGCTCCAGCACATAGGCGAGGCTCTTCGGCTCGGAGCAGCGCCAGGTCGGCACGTTCTCCAGCATGGCCTTGCGGCCGGTGTAGAACTCGATGATTTCCGGCATGTAGGAGTAGATCGCCTTGTCGTCGGCAATGCCGGTGCCGGGCGCATTGGCGATGTTGATGTTGCCGGCCCGGTAGACGTCCATGATGCCCGGAACGCCGAGCGTGGAGTCCGACCGGAAGGTCATCGGGTCGAGGTAATCGTCGTCGACGCGGCGGTAGAGCACATCGATCGCTTCGTAGCCGCGGGTGGTGCGCATCTTCACCCGGCCGTCGATGACGCGCAGGTCGGCACCCTCGACCAGCTCGACACCCATGGTGTCGGCGAGGAAGGCGTGCTCGAAATAGGCGGAGTTGTAGATGCCGGGCGTCAGGACCGCGACGCGCGGCTTGCCCTGACAGCCGGGAGGCGCCATGGCGGCCAGCGACTGGCGCAGGAGGTAGGGGTAGTCCTCGACCCGGCGAACCTTGTTCTGCGTGAACAGCTCCGGGAACATCTGCATCATCGTCTCGCGGTTCTCCAGCATGTAGCTGACACCGGAGGGCGTGCGGGCATTGTCTTCCAGCACGTAGAACTCGTTCTCGCCGGTCCTGACGATGTCGGTGCCGACGATGTGGGTGTAGACGCCGCCGGGAGGCCTGAAGCCGATCATCTCGGGCAGAAAGGCGTCGTTCCTCTCGATCAGCTCGCGGGGAATGCGACCCGCCTTGATGATCTCCTGCTTATGGTAGATGTCCTCGAGGAAGGCGTTCAGCGCCAGCACCCGCTGCTCGATCCCGGCGGCAAGCTTTCGCCACTCGGAGGCTGCGATGATGCGCGGGATGATGTCGAAGGGGATCAGTTTTTCGGAGGAATCGGCGTGGCCGTAAACCGCGAAGGTGATGCCCGTCCTGCGGAAGATGGTCTCCGCGTCCCGGGTCTTCTGGATGAGATGGGCCGGATCCTGGCCCGAATGCCATGCGTGGTAATTCTGGTAGGGTGGTCGCGGACTGTTGTCCGCGGTCAACATTTCATCGAATGCCAATGGCGCGTTCCCCTTTTTGCAGCCATTTGATTACAGACCCCGTGGTAATGCAAGAAGCATGCAAGACGCCGATGCCCGCCAGAGGATGTCAGCGGGTGCTTGACGTGCAGCCGGGAGCTTTCTCGGACAGGCGTTGAAGATGCTCCATTACGGGACAGAAAGCCGAGAAGATGGGCGTTTCAGCCCGGTTTCCGGTGCGGAGACGCCGCCGTTTCGGTGAGTGTCAATCGCACTGAAACAACTGGTAAGTTTTTCTGCTTTGACCGACGGGGGAGGGCTGTCTAGGAAGCAGATGCCTCTTTCCTGCTCGCCGGAACCCCCACATGCTTTATCGACTGGCTCCGGCCGTATTCGTCCTGCTCTGGTCCACCGGCTGGCTCGTCGCGAAGTTTGCGGTGGCACATGCCGACCCGCTGACCTTCATGGCGGCGCGCCACGCGCTGGCGGCGATTGCCTTCACGTCGCTCTGCCTCGCCGCCGGTGCCACCTGGCCGCGCTCGAAACGGGCGATCGGCCACGCCTTGATCTCGGGCATCTTCCTGCACGGGCTCTATCTCGCCGGCGTCTGGTGGGCGATCGGGCAGGGCGTGCCCGCGGGGCTGTCGGGAATCATCGCCGGGCTGCAGCCCTTGCTGACGGCGCTGGCCGCCCCCTTCCTGATCGGCGAACGCCTTCGCCCCCTGCAGAAGGTCGGCATCGTGATCGGCTTTGCGGGCATCATGATCGCCATCTCGCCGCAACTCTTCGACACGCTGGAGCAGGGGCTTGTCGGCCTCGGTCTGCCGATCGTCGTCAACCTGGTCGCGATGTTTTCCGTCACCTACGGCACGCTCTACCAGAAACGCCACCTGCAGCAGGGCGACCTCCTGTCGATCGCGGTGCTGCAGTTCGTCGGCGCCTTCATCGTCACCGTGCCGCTGGCGCTCGCCTTCGAAGACCTGCGCTTCGACTGGACGGGCGAGGCGATCTTCGCCATGGCCTGGTCGGTGTTCGGGATCTCCATGGGCGCCGTCGGACTGCTGCTGTACCTGATCCGGCGCGGCCAGGTCTCGCGGGCCGCCTCGCTCATCTACCTGATGCCACCGGTCGTGGCCATCGAGGCCTTCTTCCTGTTCGGGGAGCCGCTGACGCTGCCGATGATTTTTGGCACGGCGATCGTCGTCGCCGGCGTCTACATGGTCAACCGGAAGGCTTAGTCAGCAACAATCGTCAGCGGTTGGAATCGGGTGTCGGCACCTCGCCGCGCCGAGTATCGGATGGATCTCAAATGCAAAGGAGATCCATATGCTTGAGAACAAGGTTGCAATCGTCACCGGCGCGTCGAGCGGTATCGGCCGGGCCACGGCAAGACTGTTTGCCGCGAAAGGAGCGGCCGTCGTCGTCAACGCCCGCGGCAGCGAGGGGCTGGATACACTGGTCCGCGAAATTGTTTCTGCGGGTGGCCGCGCTGTTGCCGTTGCTGGCGACGTCTGCGAAGAGGCGGTGCATGAACACATGGTAGAGGCGGCGCTCTCCAACTACGGCGGCCTCGACATCGCCTTCAACAATGCAGGCATCGTGGGGCCTTACAAGCCGCTTGCAGAGGTCTCCCTCGAGGAGTGGCAGCGCACGCTTGCGGTCAACCTGACAGGTGCTTTTCTTGGGGCGAGGCGGCAGGTGCCCGCCATGCTGGCAGGCGGAGGCGGGTCGATCATCTTCACGTCGAGTTTCGTGGGCACCAGTGTCGGACTGCCGAACATGGCGTCCTACGCGGCCGCAAAAGCCGGTTTGATGGGCTTGGTAAAGGGGCTGACTGCTGACTACGGCGCAAGCGGTATCCGCGCCAACGCATTGTTGTCGGGTGGCGTGGACACGCCGGTGGCCGGAGATCAGGCGAACAAGGACTGGGCAGCGGGGCTCCACGCCCTCAAGAGAATTGCGCAACCTGACGAGATTGCAAATGCCGCCCTTTTCCTGGCGGGACCGATGTCGACCTTCGTTGCTGGCAGCGCCTTGTTTGCCGACGGCGGCAATGCCGCTGTCAAATAGCGCATGAAAAAGGGAGGCCGCACTGGCGACCTCCCTCAGATCAAGTCATGCCGCTGCGCTTAGGCAGGACGGCGCGTGCGGCCCTGGCCGCCGCCGGTGTTCTCGCCGCCGAACTTGACGGGACCGCCATTGGCGCTGCCCTTGGACGCAGGACGGCCGTGGCCGCTGCGGGTGCGCTGGTTGGCGGCTTCATGGGCGCCGTGGGCTGCAGGACCCGCACCCTTGCGGTGTTCCTTGCGGGCCGGACGACCTTCGGCACCGTTCGGGCCGCCGAAGGCCTTCTTGGAAGGACGGAAGTCCGAGGTCGAGGTCAGGTCGTTGTCGGCCTGGGGCGCGCCTTCGCCGCTGCGCTGGCCGCGGAAGTCGTCGTTGCGACGGTTGTCGCGCTGCGGACGCGCACCGCGCTCCTCGGAGCCTTCAGCCTGCGAGAAGGGCTTGCGGGCCGGGCGATCGCGACGTTCCGGACGACCTTCGCCGCCGGGACGACCGCCGCCGTTGCCGCGAGCCTGGCGTGGCGCCGAAGCACCGCGCTTGTTGCCGCCGCCACGGGCCGGGCGGCCCGCACCAAGCGGACGCTCGCCCGATGCCGTGGTGATCTCGATGTTCATCAGGCGCTCGATGTCACGCAGCAGACCGGCTTCGTCGGGTGCGCAAAACGCGATGGCGATGCCGTCCTTACCGGCACGCGCCGTGCGTCCGATGCGGTGGACGTAGGCGTCCGGCACTTCCGGAAGGTCGTAGTTGAAGACGTGGGTAACGCCCGGGATGTCGATGCCGCGGGCTGCAACATCGGTTGCCACCAGCACGCGGATGTCGCCGTCGCGGAAGGCCTTCAGAGCCCGTTCGCGCTGGCCCTGGCTCTTGTTGCCGTGGATGGAG
>JBKBXP010000212.1:0-5726 GCA_046314035.1 Pseudorhizobium sp.
ACCCTGTGGCAACACCATATTCGCGGCGAGCGGCGCGAGGACCGGGTCGGCGTCTGGGTGCGCCGCCCGGACAAGGGCGCGGACCGGGAGGACAAGATTGCGGCCATCGGCATCCGCGTGCGCAAGTGGGTGACCTTCCACGGCATCAGCCTGAACGTCGATCCGGACCTGGAGCATTTCTCCGGCATCGTGCCCTGCGGCGTACAGCAGCATGGCGTCACCAGCCTGGTGGATCTCGGACTGCCGGTGACCATGCCGGAAGTCGACAGCATCCTGCGGCAGGAATTCGAGGTCATATTCGGCGCTACAAATTCGGTTGCCGGCTGAGTTTTGCGCAATTCACGCAAATAATAATCCAATAGAGGGAGAATACAGGTCCGTTACGTCAATTCCAGTTATCGAATTATATCTGGCGCACGTCGTGCGCTAACTTTGAATAACTGAGATGTAACTGTCACAAATCCGTTATGTGCAGCCACTAGCTCTGCGGCGCTCACTATTCCGTGAGCAAAATACCCAAGGAGCTGAACTCATGTCGACGCGTAACCGCAACATGAGCCGCCGCGACTTTTTGAAGTCGACCACCGTGGCTGCCGGCATTGCAGCCATTTCCCCGATGATCGTGTTCCGCGCCGAGGCTGCCGCAGGTCCGGGTGAACTCCTGATGTCCCCGGCGACGCCGAACCCGAACGGCGCCATCGAACGCCTCTTCCTGCTGAAGGGCGACCCGCTGGCTGGCCCGGTGACGCGCATCGTGACGGCAGAGGGCAATCCGGTCCCCGCCCCTGCGCTGGCCGCCGGCGACCGGCGCGTGTTGCGCCTGATGCATTTCAACGATCTGCACAACCACCTGACCGACCAGCACGCCAAGAAGGGCGACACGCACCGCCTGTCGCAGATGGTGCGCAAGCTGCGCGAGGCACGCGCCACGGCAGGCGAGCATGAAGTCGTCCTGTTCGTCTCCGTCGGTGATGACCACACCGGGTCCGTGTTCGACGAGCTGGTCGGCTGGAACCCGGAGGAGTTCGTCGCCGATCCGGCTTACCGCGCCTATTCCGCCGCCGGCCTCGACCTTGCCGTTCTCGGCAATCACGAGTTTGACCGCGGCGCGGAACTGCTGCGCATGGGCCTGAAGCGCGACGCCACCTTCCCGGTGCTCTCGGCCAACGTGCACGGCTCGGCCTTCATGAAGCGCGACGAGGACTATGTCTGCGCCGCCATCGCAGAGGCCAAGGGCCTGCGCATCGGCTTCATCGGCCTGACCACCGCCGTCGACACTCGCGTCGGCCAGCCCGCTGATCCCAAGCTTGCCGTCGCAAGCCCGGTCGAAGCCATCCGCAACGTGCTTCCGGCCGTGGCCGAAGTGAGCGACGTGGTCGTGATCCTGTCGCACTGCGGCTTCGGCTCCGGCTCGCACCGATCCGGCAAGGCGGGTGCAGCCCGCATGATTGGTGAAGGCGACCTCGACATCGCCGCCGCCGCCGGCCCGCTCACCGACAAGCCCATTGTTCTGCTCGGTGGTCATTCCCACACCCGCCTCAACAGCGACGGCATCGACGCCGACAACGTGGTCGAGGGCGTGCTGATCACCCAGGCGGAAGCCAATGGCAAGTATCTGGGCGACATCGCCATGTCGATTGCCGCCGAGAATGGCCGCAAGGCGTGGTTCTCCTCCGTCGGCCTGCATCCGGTGAAGACCCGCGACGACCGGGTCAAGGCCGATGACCCGACCTACGCCAGCCTCGAGCATGATGGCGACTATGACGCCGGCTTTGAGGCCGAGACCATCGCCCCGCTGCTGAAGGCGCTGGAAGCCAAGCTCGCCGAGGAAATCGGCCAGGTGGCCGACGACACCCTGCTGTCGACCGAACGCACCATCGCCGACCGCTACATCAAGGAAGTGGCCATCGCCAATTTCATGAACGACGCCCTCGTCGCTCGCTCCGCCACCTTCTCCGGCGGCAAGATCGACATCGCGCTGTTCAACGCCTCCGGCCTGCAGACCGGCATCGCCAAGGGCCCGCTCACCTTCAAGGGCTGGTACGACGTCATGCCCTATGCCGACAACGTGCATGTGGCGACCATGACCGGCGCACAGATCCGCGACATGCTGAACAACAACGCCAAGCGCTTCGTGCGTCCGGAGGAAGTGGCCGCCGGCAAGCTCGATCTCAGCCAGTTCATCTCGCGCGGCCTGCTGCACTTCTCCAGCGCCCTGCGTTACCGGGTGGAGTTCGGCGCCTCGGCTGCAGAAGCCAAGGCCGTCGACATCACCATCGCCGGCGCGCCGGTCGACAGCGTTCTCGACAAGACCTTCAAGGTGGCCTTCAACACCTATGTCTCGCTGGGCGGCTTTGGCGAAGCGTGGAACGGCAAGCCGATCTCGGGCGGCGTTGCGGGCGACATCGCCAGCATGGACCTGCGCAAGCTGGACTATGACCACACCGGTCTCGTCTATCGCAACGAGATCATCGCGCATATCCGCGACCTCAAGGTGATCACCCCGGACAACGGCGCCCGCCTGGACGGCCGTCTCGTCACCGGCTGATCCCCTTCCGGCCGATCCGTGCCAGGGGGCCATCCCCCTGGCACATCTGTCCCTGACCACTCCGTCTCCTTGGCCTTGCGCAAGCCTGCCGCAAGGTTCCTCGTCATAAATACCGGGGCGAAAGCCATGAAGGCTGGGAGACAAGCCGGCAATGCCGGGCGTTCAGGGATGGCAGGGGCATGGATCTGGTCAATCCGACACCAAACCGCATTGAGTACATTCACGATGACAAGGCGCAGACCCGCGTCGGCATCTTCATCATCGGGATCGGTGCGCTGGCCTGTGTCGTCGGCAGCCTGGTTGCCGACAGTTTCTGGCCTGCCCTGCTCGTGGCCGTCATCGCCGGAACCTTTATCCTGCGGCTACATCGCCAGAGTGCCCGTACCAAGGTCATCTTCGACAAGACAAACGACCGCCTGCTGCTGGAACATCGCACGCCTGGTGGCCGGCTGATGGGCAGCGAGCGTCTGCAGTTGTCGCATCTGGAAAATGTCGTACTGGAACGCGCAGGCTTCCTGCACAATTTCATGTCGAAAAAGGTCTGGCAGCGCCCGGTGATGATCGTGGCCGGCCGGCGCATCCCGCTCACCTATGCCAGCTTCGAGACCGGCGGCGTCGCCGAGGACGTCGCGGCGCAGCTGCGCGAGAAATTTGAACTGCCCCGTTCGGCGCGGTTCAGCGATCTCGGCTCCGAACCGGAGACGGGCTCGGGATCCAAGACGCGCCGAAATCATGCCGATGATCTGGACGATGGCGGCATGTCGGCCCTTGCCAAGCGGGCCCGCGCGATCCGCCAGCGCAGCGCAGAGAGCGAAGCCTGACTGACATCCTCAACGGAAGCTGCAACCCCAGATGCATGAATGACGCAGATGCATCAAAAGCAGACTTGTTGTTTTTTACGGCAATGATCACTCAAAAACACGATTTATGGCATGGACGGAACGCAAGGTTAGCGGCGAAAGACGCGGTAAATACTTTAATTACAAATGCCGACTAGCTTCGAAGGCAATGTGCCCCAACGGCACAATTTCTCCTGGAGCCCGAGATGTCCGCAGCCACAATGAAGCCGTCAGGTCGAAGCCTGATTACCAAGATCCTGGCCGCCGCAACGGCCGTCATCGTCCTGATTTTCGCAGGCTTCGCGCTGTACAACGACAGCGTCCAGCGCGGTCAGGTCGAAACGCGCGTCGAACAGAACCTCGGCCTGATCAGCAAGGCCATGTCCCGCAGCGTCTCGAACTGGCTGTCCGGCCGCCTCGCCCTGACCGCACTGACGGTCGAGTCGCTTGGCTCACGCCCCAACGCCGAGATCACCAACGAGGACTTCAACAAGCCTGCGCTGACGCTGAACTTCGCGATGACGTATTTCGGCACGTCTGAAGGCGCTTTCCTGATGTGGCCTCTGGCGGACATGCCGGCCGGCTACGACGCACGCGTGCGCCCCTGGTACAAGGATGCCGTCGCCCAGAACGGCCTGACCATCACCGAACCCTATCTCGATGCCTCCTCCGGCTCGCTGACGGTGACGGTCGCCGCACCGCGCAAGCTGGATGGCCAGATCGCCGGTGTCATCGGATCGGATTTCTCGATCCAGACCATCGAGACGATGCTGAAGGAATCTGATCTCGGGGATCTCGGCTACCTCTACATCACCAACAAGGATGGCAAGGTGCTCATCCATCCGAACCGTGATGCGGTCGGCAAGGACCTCTCCGAACTCTACACCGGCAAGAAGATCACCCTGAGCGAACAGCTGCAGACGGTCGAGAGCGACGCCGGCAACCGCATCCTCTCCTTCGTCCCGATTTCCGGCCTGCCGGGCGTCGAATGGTACGTCGGCATGTCGATCGACGAGGCTGTGGCCTATGCCGAAGTGGCAGAATTCCGCCAGTCGGCGATCATTGCGGTGGTTGCTGCCATCGTGATCATGCTCGGCATTCTGGGCACCCTGTTCCAGCGCCTGCTGGCCCGCCCGCTTGCCTCGATCACCTCGGCCATGAGCCGCATTGCCAATGGCGATCTTTCCGCCGGTATCCCGGGCCTTGATCGCAAGGACGAGATCGGCGCCATTGCCCAGGCTGTGCAGGTGTTCAAGGACAATGCCGTCGAGCGCGAACGGCTGCAGGAAGAACAGCGCCACGAGGAAGCGGCCAAGCAGCGCCGCGCGGAGGCGGTCGACCGCCTGATCAACCACTTCGCGCAGGATGTCAGCGGCTCGCTGACCACCGTGACCGGCGCAACGCAGGACGTGGTCTCCACCGCCCGCCAGCTGAGCCAGACCTCGGTTGCCAGCTCTGAAGGCGCCAACATCGCCGCCGCAGCGTCTGAAGAAGCGGCCGCCAACGTGCGCTCGGTTGCAGCTGCGTCGGAGGAACTCACCTCCTCCATCGCCGAGATCGCCCGCCGCGTCGCCCATTCCAGCGACATCGCCGCCAAGGCATCCTCGGCCGCCAACCAGACCAACGAGACGGTGCAGAGCCTCGTCCAGACGACCGAGAAGATCAGCCAGATCGTCAAGCTGATCAACGACATCGCCGCCCAGACCAACCTCCTCGCCTTGAACGCCACCATCGAGGCCGCCCGTGCCGGCGATGCAGGCAAGGGCTTTGCGGTCGTCGCCAGCGAAGTGAAGTCGCTCGCCAACCAGACCGCCTCGGCAACGGAAGAAATCGCCACCCAGATCCAGGCGATGCAGGCCGTCTCCAACCAGGCCGCCGTGGCGATCCAGAGCATCGGCGAGGTCATCGGCCAGATGAACTACATCTCGACCGAAATCTCCGCCGCCGTCACCCAGCAGAGCAGCGCCACCACCGAGATCTCTCGCTCGGTGCACGAAGTGGCCAGCGGCACGCAGAACGTCTCCGAGACCCTCACCGGCGTGTCGCGCGGGGCCAACGAGACCGGCGACAGCGCGCAGACCCTGCTCTCGGTCGCAACCCAGCTGACCCAGCAGACCGACCGCCTGCGCCAGCGCATCGATGCCTTCTTCGGCGAAATCCGCGCCGCCTGACCGCATCCGAGGCTTTGAAACAAGAAACGGCGGCCCCTGTGGCCGCCGTTTTTGTGTCTGGAGGGGCAGGCTTCCTGCGCCCCCCACTGGCCGTCATCCCCGCCTTGTGCGGGGATCCATACGGGCTTGGCGTCTGCTGAAGCCTCTCGGGCCGCTCCAAATGTGAAT
>JBKBXP010000213.1:0-5424 GCA_046314035.1 Pseudorhizobium sp.
CTTCGACCGCCGCCAGGGCCGCTCCCGCGAGCACCAGCGGAAGAGCCGCCAAAAATGCTGATGAGATGGGCATGTCGAACAAAAGCAGGTCCGCGAGAACTGGCCATAGGATCGCCAGGTATTCAAATGGGGCAAGCAGTGACGCTTCGGCATGGCGGAAGGCCAGTGTCATGGCGATATGTGCAAATCCGCCAAAGAGGCCTGCGAGTATCAGGATGATCAACGCATACCAATCAGGCATGACCCAGCCGAATGGTACAGTTGCGATGCCGCCGATCATCGAAGCGATCACGAAGTAAAACGCGATCGCTCCAGGATTTTCCGTGCGACTGAGGCTGCGGACCATGATCAATGCAAAGGCTGTCAAGATACCCATCAGCAGGCCCCAGATGTATCCCCACATGCGTCCCGCATCCATGTCTTGATGCCCAAGCTCTGGCCAGACCAGCACAAGAACGCCGGCCAAACCTAGAACCACCCCGCCGATACGCCACATCGTGACCTTTTCCGACAAGAGGAGCACGCCGGCTATGCTCGTAAATGTCGGCGAGAGATAGGAGAGCAACGTCGCCTCGGCGAGCGGAAGCTTGGCGATCGAGGCGAAGGATGCAAACATAGCAGCAGCGCCCAGGCTTGACCGCAGCAGGTGGCCGAGGGGACGCCGTGTTGCAAGACCGTGCGGGAACTCGGCACGTAACCACAGGAAGATCACCAGCGGGATGAGCGCGAACGCCGAGCGGAAAAAGACAATCTGGCCAACCGGTACATCGGCCGCAATCGCCTTGATGCAGATCGACATCCCCGCGAATAGAAAACCTGAAAGGATACGAAGAAGAATTCCCGTTCTAGGACTTTCAGTCAATGTCGTGCCTGCGTCATGAAGGTGACGTTGCGCTGAGCTTTTGGTGATTGCGACGTCCTCACGAAACAGCCGGGCCATTGCACGGCAGGCATACAGGCGACCTGCCGAACGAGGTGGATATTTGGATTCCAACGATAAGGCGAGCTCTCAACCCTCGCATCCACTGAAAACACATCATGCAGCGATGCCTGCTTGATCACTCTCTCCAGTCTCCTGATGCACGTTCTCCCCGACTGCATGACGATCAGCTGGTTGCAGGACATTGCCACCTGATTGAGGTCGAGCTTGCTCCTGTTGTTGTTCGTCAGGCGCTCACCACCTCTAATGAAATCGGCAGAGTGGTAGAACTGATCGCCACTCTGGCGTGCGGGCTGAACTGCGGTTTCGACACTCTGTCCAAAGGCTTGTTATCGCTGGAGCTATGGCCGCCGTTGCCGGCGTTACCGCCGCGCAAGGTCGGTCAGCGGTCACCAGCTCCGTCAGCGCTACATTTCATCGTAGGTGTTGGGTCAGGCGTTCAGCGATACGCAATTGTTCAGCATCAAGTCCGGTATGGTAGCCAAGGCGCTGCATGAGCAGATGCACCTTCAGGGTATCGACATTGCCTTTTGCGCCAGGGGCAAAGGGGCAGCCACCAAGACCGGAGACGGCGCTATCGAAGACGCGGATCCCCTTCTCGAGGCTGACGGCGATATTGGCTTCAGCCTGACCATTGGTGTCGTGGTAGTGGCCAGCTAGCTGCGATGGAGATGCAACTTCAAGAACGGCGTCGAGCATGGTGGCGATGCGATGCGCTTGGCCCCTTCCGAGCGTCTCGCCCAGGCTCACCTCATAGCACCCAAGTTCAAGAAGATCTTTGGTAACGCGAGCGACTGCTTCAGGCGCGACCGCTCCTTCGTAAGGACATTCGACCACGCAAGATACATAGCCGCGCACGGCCACGCCGGCTGCACGGGCCGCCTCAATAACAGGCCGAAATCGTTGAATGCTTTCGGCAATCGAGCAGTTGATGTTTTTCTGGCTGAAGGTTTCGGACGCTGACGCGAAGATGGCGACCTCATCAGCGTTGGCCTCCAGTGCCGCTTCCAAGCCTTTGAGATTTGGCGTCAGCACGGAATAGGTGACGCCGGCTTTGCGCGAAATACCTCGCATGACCTCTTTTGCGTCCGCCATCTGCGGCACCCAACGCGGCGATACAAAGCTTGTGGTCTCGATCCGCGAGAAGCCGCAAATGCTGAGTTGGTCGATCAAAGCTATCTTATCTTGCGTGGGGACGAATCCGGGCTCGTTTTGCAAACCGTCCCGCGGGCCCACCTCAACAATGGTGACTTCCTGGCTCATCCGATCACCGCATCAGTTCAGGAAGCCAGGTGACGAGATCGGGCAGAGCCACGCAAATCAAAAGTCCCAACATCTGTAGCAGAAAGAAGGGAAAGATGCCGCGGTAGACGGTCGACATTCGCACATTCGGTGGAAGCGTTCCTTTGATGTAGAAGAGCGTATAGCCAAAGGGCGGGCTGATATAGCGCATCTGGATGGTCAGGGCGAAGAGAACACCAAACCAGATCGGGTCGAAGCCATAGAACTGGACCACTGGCAAGAAAACCGGAACCGTCAGCAAGATGATCCCGATCTCATCAAGAACCGTTCCCAGGAATATCAGGATCAGCATCATCAGAGCGAGGATGACATAGGGGTTTGCGTCAAGACCCTCGAGAAGCTGGAAGAGCGTGTCAGCGCCACCCAGGCCCGTGAAGATCGCGACGTAAGCCTTGGCGCCGAGCGTGATCCAAAGGATCATGCCACTCGTTCTCGCGGTACCGCGCGCACATTCCCAAAGGGTCGTGCGATTGAGATTGCCACGCAGCAGCGATGCGAGTGCCGCGCCCAGCACCCCGACAGAGGCGGCCTCGGTAGGAGTTGCAACGCCGAAGAAGATAGACCCGAGCACCATGACGATGATCATCGACGGCAGGATCAGCGTCTTGAGCGAGGCGATCTTCTCGCGCCACGTTGCGCGTGGCAGGTCAGCGGTGGATGGGACCATCTCCGGTTTGAACAGGCCGACAAACATGATGTAGGCGATATACAGCAGGCCAAGCATCACGCCAGGGACGATGCCGGCAATCAACATCTTGCCGATCGAAACCTGGGCTGTGACCGAATAGACGATGGTCAGCACCGAAGGCGGAATAAGGATGCCAAGCGTTCCGGAGGCACAGATGGTCCCGGTGGCAAGCTTGGGATCATAACCGCGCTTGAGCATTTCTGGCAGCGCCAGGATCCCCATCGCAGTGACCGCCGCGCCGACAACACCTGTCATCGCCGCCATGACAAGGCAGATCACGACCGTTCCGATTGCCAGTCCGCCTCGCACGCGGCCAAACCATAACTCCATGGCAACGTAGAGGTCGCGGATGACATCTGATCGCTGGAGCAGCAGCGCCATGAAGATGTAAAGGGGGATTCCGAGCAATGCTTCTGAATGCATCGTGTCGAAAATCTGCAGCACGAGTACGACCAGCGCATCGGCGTTCCAGAAGATCACGGTGAAGAGCACCGAAAGACCGCCGAGGACGAAGGCGACCGGCAGACCCGTCAGCAGGAACAGGGTCAGGCCACCAAACATGGTGATGAGGATTTCGGTCGATGACATCAGACGACCACCTCAGGCTCGCCGGGGGCCCCCGTTGCTGCAGCCGGTTCCAGAAGGATGCGAAGCCATTCCGCCACCGCCTGGAGGGCAAGCAGCAGCAGTGCGATCGGAATAAAGAGCTTCACCGGCCAGATCGGTGGGTTCCATGAGGAATACGACGTCTCGCCATACTCCCAGGATTGCATCGCGAACGGCACGGCGTAGATCAGCAGGATCACGGAGAACGCGATGATCACCGGGTAATTTATCAGTTCCAGCACGCGCCTGGTCGTGGGGCCTACGGCGTGCTGAACAAGATCGAGGCTGACATGCCCTCGCTCATGCAGAAGATAAGGCCCCGTCAGCAGAAAATAGGGCCCAAAGATCAGGGCCGCCAGTTCCATGGCCCAAGATGATGGTGCGTTGAAGACATAACGTGAGACAACCGCTAGCAGCATGGCTGGCACAATCGCGAACATCAACAGGCTCGAAAGATGGAAAATGGCGCGGTTGAGGGTTGTAACGCCGTCGTAGAAGATCTGGACAAGCTTTGGCATGGGGGCTCGATCTGATGCTTGTGAGCGGGTGCGCCAAGGCGGCGCACCCGCGAGAGGGTTAAGTCAGCAAGCCGAGCTCTTTCATCTGCGCAATCTGGCTGTCCAAGATCTTGTTGGCCAGCACGTCGTCCTTGGCAGCGCTGCGCCATGCCTCAACAGCCTTGGCACGGTTCTGTGTCACGTCTGCCTCGTCCAGCTCGATTACCTCGACACCCTGCTCCTTGAACGCAATGAGCGCGCTTTCGTCGGTCTTGGTCTTGTTAGCCTGATACTCGTCGGAGATCTCCTTTGCAGCGTCGGCAAGGGCTTGTTTGAACTCCTCGGGAAGCGCGTTGAAGGCTGCCGTGTTGGCAACATAGGATGTGGCGGTGGTCGGCTGATGTACGCCGGGCAGGATGATGTACTTGGCGACTTCGCCGAGGCCTGCGTCAAGATTTGCCTGCAGGTCACCACGATCGGCAATGTCGATCAGGCCCTTGTCGAGGCCCGAATAAACTTCAGCAGTCGGCAACGGCGTGACAGTCACTCCGAATGCGCCCATGACCGTTGATGCAAGGCCGGTGAAACGGCCCTTCTTGCCGCTGAAATCGGCAATGGTGCGGATCTCCACCTTGGAATGGATGGGCTCCTGGTCGTAGACGGTTGGAGCGATGTAATGCAGGCCAGCAGGGGCGTAGGATTCCCGCGCCATCTCGATGCCGCCGCGCTCATAGAACCAAGCGGTATAGTCCTGCGCTGTCTTGTAGCCGAAGGGGATCGTGCTGGTGAAGGCATGGGCGGGGATCTTGCCGGCCGTGTAGCCGTCAAAGGTCTTCATCATTTCGAAGGCGCCACCGCGGACGGCATCGAAGGACTGCGCGGGCGGCACGATCTGGCCGGCCGAGAAGAGTTTCAGCTCAAAAGCGCCGCCTGTCTTCTCGGCCACCTTCTTGACGAACAGTTCCTCGTACTTCTGCGGCGTGGTGCCACCGTCCCAAAGCGACTGAATGCGCCATGTTACCTTGTTGGCTTGTGCAAGAGCCGGACTGGCAAGTTGAATCGCCGCAGTTGCTGCAACGCCACCTGCTGCAAGCTGAAACAATGAACGTCGTGTGATGTCGATAGTCATGTTTTCCTCCCGTTGAATATGCCTGCACTCATTTGAGTGCCTCTACTGCCACCCCGCAAACCTGCGGTTAAGCCTCCTGTGCCGTCCCCGTCGGATCGTTCTGGCGCATTTCCTCCAACAAATCCCGCGCCCGTTCCACCCGCACGTCGTGGCTCGCCGCAAGTGCGTGTGCCACAGCATCCACTTCCTGACCCGTAGCGCCTGCGACAATTGCGATGTTGCGGGCGTGAAGTGCCATGTGACCCCGCTGAATACCTTCGGT
>JBKBXP010000213.1:5434-5677 GCA_046314035.1 Pseudorhizobium sp.
TGGCAGCCATATTCTGGGCTAAGCCCACAGCAGCACAAAGCTGAGCCAATTCTCCTGCAGAGCTGATGTTGAGGATCTTCAACGCTAATTTTGCCAGTGGATGCGTTTTGGTTGCGCCACCCACGATGCCAACCGCCATTGGCAGTTCCAATGTGCCGATGAGGCGGCCTTGCCTGTCCTTCTCCCAGGTGGTCAGCGAGGTGTAGTGCCCCTTGCGTGTGGCCCAGACATGCGCTCCCGCTT
>JBKBXP010000214.1:0-5635 GCA_046314035.1 Pseudorhizobium sp.
ACCCGAGCCTGCCAGCCGTCGAGAATGGCCGATAGCCCCTCGACCTGGGCCTTTGTCAACCGGCCGCCGAAGAGGCTGAGGCGCACCTGCGCGAAGAAAGCCGCCCTGTCGATCGTCCCGCTTGTCATGCTGACTGCCCTCTCCCGACAAATCGTCAAGTTTCAATCGGTTTAGAAAAACTAAATCGTTTTAGGTGTTTAGCGGCCGATTTACATTTCCTTCACACTGTGGAACCAACGGGGTGACGGGGCGTTTTGCTCGGCCTTTCGAACAGGAGAAGTCATGATGATTCACCCCCAGGTCCCGGCCCCGCAGCCGAACCAGCCTATTCCCCAGCACGTCCTCGATCGTCTCGAGTCCGAATGGCGCCAGATGCGCGAGAGCGTTCCGCAGCCGGCAAAGCCGCTGCCCGCCGCAGAGTGATCGCGACACTGGTCGGAGCGTGGTGTCGTTCCGGTCAGATCCCTCTGATCCTCGGCTCCCCCTGACCGTCGATCAGCAGCGCCGTCAACGCCCAGACCAGCGCATCGAGTCGGTCAGGCGAGCGGCCCGAAGACAGCCCTTCCGGCCCGAAATCGCACATCTGGTCTTCCAGCTCCACAAATCGTACCGCATGCACCACCCGCCGCTGCTCGTAGAGTGCTGCGACCGGTTCGGCGCGCAGGTATTTGCCGCGGGTCGCCCGCACCAGCGTCAGCGCAGCGCCGCGTCGACGCTTCGCAGCATCGCCGCCACCATCTCGCCGCCCTGGTTCACCTCGGCGACGATGCGGTCGGCCGCGAACCGGCGGTAGGCGTTTGCCACCGCGTTCGCCCAGCCCGCCGGGCTCATGCCCTCCACCGAGCAATCGGCCAGCACCACCGCCCGACCGCCCGCGTCCAGTCCCGCCACGACGATGCCGCAGCAGGAGGTCTCGCCGGAACCGGAGGGCGGATCGACCGCCACGACGATCCGCCGCAGCGCGTCCGTCACACGCAGCGTGCAGGCCTCGATCTCGTCGCGTTTCCAGAGTGCGTCCTCGCGATCCTCGATCAGCTCGCCATCGATCTCCTGGCGCCCGAGCCGCGTGCCGCCATAGCGCTTTTCGAGTGCTGCGATGAAGCCCGGCGCCAGGTTCAGCGCATTCCCGCGCGTCTCCATGCGCACCAGTCGCGTGTCGACATCGGCGAGCAGCCGTTTCAGGAGCGGCACCGGCCGCGGCGTCGTCGTCACCAGCTGGCGCGGATCCTGCCCGAGCCGCAGCCCGAACTGCAGCATGTCGAAGGTCTCCTGCGCATGCTTCCATTTCGCCAGCTCGTCGCACCAGGCATAATGAAACTGCGGCCCGCGCAGGCTTTCTGGATCCTCCGAGGAGAAGATCTGCGCGATCGCCCCGTTCGGCCAGACGAGCCGGCGGCGGGAAATCTCGAAATCCGGTCGATCCTCGCGGGCAATCCGGCAGATGCCGGAGACGCCGTCCACCATCACCTCGCGCGCTTCGCCCAGCGTCTCCGCCACCAAGGCAATCCGCAGTTCCGATCGGGCGCCGGCTGAGGCCAGCGCCTGGACCCATTCCGCCCCGGCCCGCGTCTTGCCCGACCCGCGCCCACCCATGAGCAGCCACGTCCGCCAGTCGCCATCGGGCGGCCTCTGGTCGCGACGGCCGCCGAGATCCCAGTCCCGCCCATGGCCCGGCTGAAAGCCGGAAAGGTCAACTTCATCGTCCGGCTGCTCATTTATGCCGTCATGCGAGGGAAGCAAGCCTATCCGCGAGTCGAGGTCCCCCCCGTTTGGGGAGATGGCCCGCCCGGCCCAGGGGGGTCCACCCCCAAGCTCCTGCTCAACAAGACCGCCCCCCTCTGTCGCCTCCGGCGACATCTCCCCCACAAGGGGGGAGATCGGATGGAGCCCAACATCCTGACGGGCCATCGCGTCGATAAGTGCCTGTCCCTTACCGATGGCACCCACCTGCGCCTCACGCGCCGCCGCAATCTCGCCGACCGTCCTGTCCATCCCTGTTGAATTCTTCACCTGTTTGCCCGCTATCGCCTCCAACCTCCGTCTCTGCGTGCGCTGGCTGGGCAGCCTGGCCTCCCGACCGAAGCAAGCCGCCGGCGGGCGGCCCATCGCGCTTCCATTCGTTGTAAAGCCTGACAGCATCTTCATGCGCCCGATCCTTGATCATCTGCAGGAAACGCGTCTTCGCCTCCCCATACCCGCTCGCATCCACCGCCCGCTCGGCCTCGTCCTCGCGGTCGCGGGCAAGCTGGCGCTGCAGGCTGTCGACCTTCTCCAGCGTGCGCACGATCAGCGACATGGCGTCGGTCGCCGCCTTGATGTCGGCGCGGGCCAGCTTGCCGGCCGCCTCGTCGTCGCCCTGCAGCGCCACGTCGGCGGCGGCCCGCATCTCGCGGAACGTCTCGAACTGCTTGCGCATCTCCACCGTCATCTCGTTCAGGAGCAGGCGCAGTGCCTCGGCGGGAGAGACCTCTGGCGCCGAGGCCGACTTCGTCTCCAACACCAGCGACCGCACGCTGTCTGCCAGCGGATCGCCCTCGGGCAGCGCTTCGCCATAGGCCGATGCAGCCGCCCAGCAGCCGAACAGGCTGAGATCGGCGCACGCCGGATCCAACGGATCGGACGGCGCCGGAGCCGCAGCCAGTCCTCCCTGCCCGTCCCTGACCCCGAAATTCGTCACCAAGCCTTGCATGGCATATCCTCTGCAACGCGCCAGGCCCGCCGCGGGGAAGCTCCCCGGGCGCCACAACGGCAGCGTTTGAACGAAAAAAGGCCCGGCGCAGGGGGCCGGGCCAACTTTGACTGAAAGGTCTTCAACCGGCTTGCCGCCGGCTACAGATCTTTGACTGTGACTGAACGATAGCAAAGCACCGTCACGCCGTCAAGGATTAAATTCCTATCACGGTGATTTTATCTTTCGGCACCGATATCGGGGGCTCCCACCCCGTCCAGGGAGCTCAACAACCCACTGGGAACGTATGTATTTCAGCAATCTTAACGATCGCATGCGAGAATAGGCTCCAAGGCAATCTCGCCTGAACCATCCCGGGGCCCGCAGCGCATGCTGAACATCTTCACCTCCAATCCGACCAAATTCTCGGCGCGCTCGATCTCTCGATGGCGATCATCGAGTTCAAGCCCGACGGCACGATCGTCAAGGCGAACAAGAACTTCTGTGACCTGATGGGCTATTCGGAAGCGGAAATCGTCGGCAAGAAGCACCGGATGTTCCTCGACCGCGACTACGCGGATTCGGCGGAATACACCGCGTTCTGGAATACGCTCCGCAACGGCGAATTCATCTGTCGGGAATTCACCCGCATCGCCAAGAACGGCACGGAAATCTATATCCGCGGCAACTACAACCCGATCAAGAACGGCGCCGGCAAGGTCGTGAAGATCGTCAAATTCGCCAACGACATCAGCGAGACCAAGCTGCACGCGATCGATACCGGCGCCAAGATCGACGCCGTCAACCGCGCCCAGGCCGCCATCGAGTTCAAGCCGGACGGCACCATCCTCTCCGCCAACGAGAACTTCCTCTCGGCAATGGGCTATTCGCTTGCGGAGATCGCCGGCCGTCACCACAGCATGTTCATCGAAGCGGACCAGGCCAATTCTGCCGAGTACCGCGAGTTCTGGAAAAAGCTGAACGCTGGCGAGTTCGTCGCCGGCGAATTCAAGCGCATCGGCAAGGGTGGCCGCTCGGTCTTCATCCAGGCCTCCTACAACCCGGTCTTCGACCTGAAGGGCCGGGTCATCAAGGTCGTCAAATTCGCCACCGACGTGACGTGCCGGGTCGAGAACGTCGAACAGCTCGCCAGCTGTCTCAACAATCTCGCCCATGGCGACCTGTCGCAGTCGATCGACAGACCCTTCATTCCGTCGCTGGACAGGCTGCGCCAGGACTTCAACGCCGCCTCGACGCGCCTCAAGGAGGCCATGCACACGGTGCGCCTCAACGCCCAGGCGATCTCGTCCGGCGCCCACGAGATCCGCACCGCCGCCGACGATCTGGCGCGCCGCACCGAGCAGCAGGCAGCCTCCGTCGAGGAGACCGCCGCAGCACTGGAGGAAATCACCACCACGGTGAAGGATTCCAGCCGCCGCGCCGAGGATTCCGGCCGTCTGGTCGGACGCGCCAAGGCGCATGCGGATCATTCCGGCCAGATCGTCCGCGAGACGATCACGGCCATGGACAAGATCGACGCGTCGTCGCGGGAGATTTCCAGCATCATCGGCGTGATCGACGAAATCGCCTTCCAGACCAACCTCTTGGCGCTGAACGCCGGCGTCGAGGCCGCGCGCGCCGGCGAAGCCGGCAAGGGCTTTGCGGTCGTGGCGCAGGAAGTGCGTGAACTCGCCCAGCGCTCGGCGGCCGCCGCCAAGGAGATCAAGACGCTGATCACCGCCTCGGGCACCCATGTCACCAGCGGCGTGTCGCTGGTCAGCAAGGCGGGCGAGGCCCTGCAGGAAATCGCCGGGCACGTGCAGGAGATCAACCAGGACATCGTCGCCATCGTCGATGCGGCCCGCGAGCAGTCGCTGGCGCTCGGCGGCATCAACCAGTCGATCAACAGCGTCGACCAGAGCACGCAGAAGAATGCGGCCATGGTCGAGGAACAGACCGCGGCAAGCCACGGACTGGCCGAGGAGGCCAAGGCGCTCTTCCAACTGCTGGAACAGTTCCGCTTCGAGGATAAAGCGGCCTCCGGCTTCTCCCGCCGCGCCGCCTGACAAGACGTTCCAGTATTGAAAAGGGGGCTTTGCCGGTGACGGCGGAGCCCTTTTTGCATGCCGTCGCTCGCCTGACAGATCTCCTGCTCTAGATACCCCTCGCGCCGGTTGCAGCGCACAATGGAAGGCAGGAACGGTATGGACAATCCCTCGGAGGACACCCGGGCACTCAAGGCGACCCTCGACGAAGTCGTCGACGAGGTCCGCGCGGCGGCACCCGGGCTCTACGAAGAGGCCGTGGTGGAAGCTGCGGAGAACGACAAGCCGGCCCCGTCGCGCAGCGATTTCGAAAAATTCGGCATCGCCGTCTCCACCCGCGCCGGCGACATGGTGTCGGCCGGCAATGCCGGGATCGGCTTTCCCATCCAGTCGATCTCCAAGGTTTTTGCGCTGGAAGTGGCGCTGGAGACCGTCGGCGAAGCGCTCTTCAAGCGGATCGGCCGCGAGCCCTCCGGCGACCCCTTCAACTCGATCATCGATCTGGAACGCCACAAGGGCATCCCCCGCAATCCCTTCATCAATGCCGGCGCCCTCGTCGTCTGCGACATCCTCGTCGGCATCGGCGGCAAGACGGACCCCAACCACCATGTGGTGCGGTTCCTGCAGGACCAGCTCGACGACCCGACGCTCGATTTCAACCCCTCCGTCATGGAGAGCGACCGCACCGGCGGCGATCTCAACCGATCGCTGATGTTCATGGCCCGCCACCACGGCAACCTGAAGCATCCGGTGGAAAAGGTCATGGACGCCTATGTCCACCAGTGCGCCATCACACTCGACTGCCGCGGTCTCGCCAGGGCCGGTCACTTCCTGATGCTCGACGATCCCGACGACGGCGAGGAGGTCACTGTCGCCGCCGCCCGCCGGGCCCGGCGCATCCTCGCGGTGATGATGCTCTGCG
>JBKBXP010000215.1:0-5585 GCA_046314035.1 Pseudorhizobium sp.
AGCTGACGTAGGAGCGGTAGTCCTCAAACTTCTCCTGCGCCTCCTTGTCCGTCCGGCCGGTGACGATCGTCGCACCCATGAAGACCTTGATGTCGTCCGGCAGACGACCGTACTCCACGGCGCGGGCGCGGATGTCGTCGATGATCGTTTTCACGCCGTCGATCTTCTGGCCGTTGACGAAAACGCACTCCGCGTGGGTCGCGGCAAACTGGCGGCCGCGTGTGGAGGAGCCGGCCTGATAGAGAACCGGACTGCGTTGCGGCGACGGTTCGCAGAGGTGGATGGCATCGATGTTGTACTGCGGCCCTTCATGGCGGACCTTGTGGACCTTGGAGGGGTCGGCATAGAGGTGGCGCGCCGCATCGTTGACCACAGCATCGTCCTCCCAGCTGCCCTCCCACAGGCGGTAGACCACTTCCATGTATTCGTCGGCCAGATCGTAGCGGTCGTCGTGGGCTGCCTGGGCGTGAAGGCCGATGGCCTTGGCGGCGCTGTCGAGGTAGCCGGTCACGATGTTCCAGCCGATGCGGCCGCCGGTCAGATGGTCGAGCGTCGACATGCGGCGGGCAAAGAGGAAGGGCGTCTCATAGGTCAGGTTGGCGGTGATGCCGAAGGCCAGATGCTTGGTCACCGCCGCCATGGCGGGCACCAGCAGCATCGGGTCGTTGACCGGTACCTGCACCGCGCCGCGCAGGGCCGCCGCATTGCTGGCGCCATAGACGTCGTTGACGCCGACGACGTCGGCAAGGAAAATCCCGTCGAACAGTCCGGCCTCGAGCCTGCGGGCATAGTCCGTCCAGTAGGCGAGCTCCGCATAGCGGCGCGACTGGTCGCGCGGATGCGCCCACAGCCCCTGCTGGATATGGCCGACGCAATTCATGTCGAAGGCATTGAACAAGATCTTCTTTGTCACGTCAGGCTCCTTTGCCTCGTTGCCGACGAGGCCTGTCTCATATAAGATTTGAATGTCCACTATAGAAGACGGTTGACGGAAGGCAAGACGGTGCAGGAAAGCCAGATAGATCCGGTCCAGGCGATTGCTTCGCGGCTGAAGGTCGAGCGGGAGGCGCGCGGCTGGTCACTGGCCGAGCTTGCCGAACGCTCCGGCGTCTCCAAGGCGATGATCAGCAAGATCGAGCGCTCGGAGGCAAGCCCGACCGCCACGGTGCTCGGGCGACTTTCCGGCGCATTCGGGCTGCCGCTCTCGGTGCTGCTGGCCCTGGCGGAACGCAAGCCGGAGCGGCTCAGCGCCCATGAAGGGCAGCCGGTGTGGCAGGATCCGGAGACGGGCTATACAAGGCGCGCCATCTCGCCTGCCAACAGCCTGGTGGAACTGATCGAAGTTGCGCTTCCTGCCGGCGTGAAGGTTCCCTACCCGGCGTCGGCCTTTGCCTTCCAGCAGCAGCAAATCTGGGTGCTCGAGGGCGAGCTGGAGTTTCGGGAGGGCCATGTCGTCCATCATCTGAAGCAGGGCGACTGCCTGCTTCTGGGACCACCGTCGGACTGCGTTTTCTTCAATCCGGGAGATGAGCCGGCCAGCTACGCCATCGCGCTCGTGCGCCGGTAGTGACCCGAAATCCTGGAACATGCTGCAGGACGGGCAGTTGGGGCGGCGATGAACCCCATTGCCGTTCCCAGGAGAAGATCATGGCCCTGACCGCCCTTGCCCTCAACGCGACGCTGAAATCGAGCGGCGGGGAGCCCTCGTCGACCGATCGCATGCTTGGCCTGATCGATGCCGCCATGAGGCCGATGGGCGTGACGACGACCATCCTCCGGCTCGCCGACTACAACATCAAGCCGGGCGTCACTTCGGACGAAGGCGAGGGTGATGAGTGGCCGAAGATCCGCCAGATGATCCTCGATGCCGATATCCTGATCATGGGCACGCCGATCTGGATGGGACAGCCCTCCAGCGTCTCCAAGCGGGCGCTGGAAAGGATGGACGCTTTCCTCAGCGAGACGGATGACGAGGGGCGGATGGTCTCCTACGGCCGCGTCGCGGCCGTCGCCGTTGTCGGCAATGAGGACGGGGCGCATCACGTCTCTGCGGAGTTCTATCAGGCCCTGAGCGACGTCGGCTTCACCATTCCGGCCAACGCGGTGGCCTACTGGGTGGGCGAAGCCATGCAGAGCACCAACTTCACGGATCTGGAGCAGATCCCCGAGAAGGTGACGAGCACGGTGTCCATGCTGGCGCGCAACACGGTCCATCTCGCCAAGCTTCTGAAGGCCAGCCAGTACCCCGGCGAGGCGTGATCAGACGCCGAGCCAGAACTTGATCGCGAGGCCGACGATGGTGATGGTCACCACGCCCGCCAGCCAGAGACCGACGAACCAGAGCAGGCGCTTGCCGGTGCTCGGCTCTGCCATCAGTGATAACCCTCTTCCGGATCGACCTTCCCGCGGAAGACCCAATAGGCATAGGCCGTGTAACCGAGGATCATCGGCACGAGGACGACGGCGCCCACCAGCAGGAAGGCAAGGCTCGAATCCGGCGCGGCCGCGTCCCAGATGGTGACCGAGGGGGGCACGATATAGGGATAGAAGCTGATGCCGATGCCGGCGAAGCCAAGAACGAAGAGGCCGAGCGCCGCGATGAAGGGGCGGGTGTCGTGGTGGGTGCGAAGTCCGTGTAGCATCAGCAGAAAGCACCCGGAGACCAGCAGTGGCACGATGACGCTGAAGGCGGCAGTCGGCCAGCTGAACCAGCGCTCCAGATAAAGCGGTTCGAGGAAGGGCGTCCAGAGGCTGACGATGCCCATCGACACGAGCGTCCCGACGGCGGTCAGATAGGCATAGCGGCGGGCCTGTTCGGCAAGCTCCCCGGTGGTCTTCATCACCAGCCAGGTGGCGCCCAAAAGGGCATAGCCGATCAGAACGGCAAGGCCCGTCGCGATCGAGAAGGGCGTCAGCCAGTCCCACCAGCCGCCGGCATAGGCACGGTCGACGACCGGTATGCCCTGGACAAGGGCGCCGAGAGCAACCCCTTGGGAAAAGGCGGCAACCACCGACCCGCCGGTGAAGGCCCAGTTCCAAAGATGCTCCGCACGATGCGTCCGCCAGCGGTATTCGAAGGCCACGCCTCGAAAGATCAGGCCGAGCAGCATGGCGATGATCGGCGCGTATAGGGCCGGCAGGATGGTGGCATAGGCGAGTGGGAAGACGGCCAGCAGGCCGCCGCCACCCAGGACCAGCCAGGTCTCGTTGCCGTCCCAGACGGGAGCGACGCTGTTCATCATCACGTCCTTGTCCCGCTTCTCGGAAAAGAAGGGGAACAGGATCCCGACCCCCAGATCGAAGCCGTCGAGGATCACATAGGCGAGGACGGCAAAGGCGATGATGCCTGCCCAGATGAACGCAAGATCAATGTCCATGGTGATCGAACTCCTGCTTGCGGGAGACGTGGGGGGCAGGCGTGATGCCGGCGGTGCGGATCGGGCCTTCGTCGAGATCGCCCATCGGATCCTTCGGCAAGCGCGACATCAGCCGCAGGATGTAGAAGGTGCCGGCGCCGAAGACGAGGAAGTAGACGATGATAAAGGCTATCAGCGACGATGCGACGGCGGGGGCCGAGATGGGCGATACCGAGTCGACCGTCAGCAGGTGACCGTAGACCGTGTACGGCTGCCGCCCGACCTCCGTCGTGACCCACCCAGCCAGCACGGCGACGAAACCGGCGGGCCCCATCACCAGCGCCAGGCGGTGAAGCATGGGGCTTTGGTAGAGCGTGCCCTTCCAGCGACAGTAGAGGCTGAAGAGACCAAGCCCGAGCATGGCGAAACCCAGCATGATCATGATGCGGAAGGACCAGAAGACGATCGCCACCGGCGGATGCAGTTCCTCAGGCACGGTATCCAGGCCGTCGAGAGGTGCATTGAGGTCGTGCTTCAGGATCAGGCTGGACAGCTTCGGGATCTCGATGGCGTAATCGATGCGCTTTTCTTCCGGGTTGGGGATGCCGAACAGGATCAGCGGCGCGCCATTCGGATGGCTCTCGTAATGGCCCTCCATGGCCATAACCTTGACGGGCTGATGCTCCAGCGTGTTGAGGCCGTGCAGGTCGCCGGCGAAGATCTGCAGGGGCGCCACGATCGTCAGCATCCACATGGCCATGGAGAACATGGTTCCGGCCCGAAGCGGGGAGGTGCGGCGGATGAGGTGCAGCGCGCCGACGGCGCCGACTACGAGCGCGGTCGTGAGGTAGGCGGCCAGCACCATATGGAGCAGGCGGTAGGGGAAGGAGGGGTTGAAGACGATCGCCCACCAGTCGAGCGGGATGAACTGGCCGACGTCGTTCATGCCGAAGCCCTGTGGCGTCTGCATCCAGGAATTCACCGACAAGATCCAGGTGGCGGACATCAAGGTGCCGAAGGCGACCATCAGCGTGGAAAAGAAGTGCAGTTTGGGGCCGACACGATGGCGTCCGAAGAGCATGACGCCGAGGAAGCCTGCCTCCAGGAAGAAGGCCGAGAGCACTTCGTAGCCCATCAGCGGGCCGATGACAGGTCCTGCCTTGTCCGAGAAGACGCTCCAGTTGGTGCCGAACTGGTAGGACATGACGATGCCGGAGACCACGCCCATACCGAAGGCGAGTGCGAAAATGGTCTTCCAGAAGTCGAAGAGCTCGAGATAGACCTCCTGCTTCGTCCAGAGCCACAACCCTTGCAGGACAGCAAGATAGCTCGCCAGCCCGATCGAGAACGCCGGGAAGATGATGTGGAAGGAGACCGTGAAGGCGAACTGAAATCGAGCCAGGAGAATGGCGTCGAGATTCTCGAACATGAGCCTCGTACCTTTGCAAATGCGCCACAACTGCGGCCTTGATCTTTAAAATGCCTCCATATCGACAAAGGTCAATACAGGCGGATCGCCGCAGCGAGGCGGTTTGCCGCAGAGCCGGAGAGATGATTCCTCCGAGGGAAGCGTCGGATCGGGGGTGCTTAGGCACTATAGGGAGCCCGATGCATTTCCGGCAGCCTCCGGTAGCTACCTGCGGACGTTCTTGCCGTCATGCCACCTTTTCTGGGGGAACAATCATGTCTGCAGCCCGGTTTTGGCTTCGAACCACGCGAAGGAGGCAAGCGTGAGCAAATCCGTTCAGACGACAGATCACAAGGAAATCCAAAGCTGGATCGAAGAGCGCGGCGGTCATCCTGCGCGGGTCAAGACCTCCGGAGAGGGCGGCATCCTGCGGGTCGATTTCGGAGAGCCGGAAGAGTCGCTCGAGCAGATCGGCTGGGAGGACTTCTTTTCAATATTTGACGAGAACGAGCTCTGCTTTCTCTATCAGGAAGAGGCCTCAAGCGGCGGAACCAGCCGGTTCAACAAGTTCGTCTCCCGCACCAGTGACTGACGACTGCGGAGCAGACAGGAGATCGTGACCGCAGCTCCAAGCAATGCGGTCGCGACGACCAATAGCCAAAGCGAGAAGAGCGGGGTGAGGCACGAGCGCATCTTCTGCTGCAGTGTCAGATGCGCACCGTTGCCAACAGCGGCAGATGGTCCGACGCCAGGCGAGCCAGCGGGTCGGCGATCACCTGGGCATCGAGAACCTCTATGTCATCCGACACCAGGATGTGATC
>JBKBXP010000216.1:0-5583 GCA_046314035.1 Pseudorhizobium sp.
GGAGAAATAGGGTGCCGGGCTTTCGTCGCGGTCGGCAAGCCTTTGCGCCGAGCCGTTGCTCATCGTGCCACGCTCCACGTAGAGCGCCTCCGACAGCTTGCCGACGGCCTGCAGGGCGCGGCGGATCTTCGGCAGGTTGCGACCGACCTTCATGATCACGGCGCCATCCGTATCCGACAGGCGCTCGGTCAGCTTTTCCTCCGACAGGGTGCCGGGCAGCACGCTCAGGATGTCGTCGCCCTGCACCAGCGGCAGGCCGGCCATCGACCAGCAGCCGGACATGGCGGTGACGCCGGCGACCACCTCGGCCTCGTAGTGGGGTGCTAGCCGCACGTGCAGATGCATGTAGGAGCCGTAGAACAGCGGGTCGCCCTCGCTCAGCACCGCAACATTTTTGCCCTCGTCGAGATGGACGGCGATCTCGCGTGCCGAGCGATCGAAGAAGTCGGCGATCGGGCCGCGGTAGTCGGCTTCGTCCTTGTGCGTCTCCACCGTCACCGGGTAGACGAGCGGCAGTTCCACCGTCCCCGGCCTGATGTGGGCCGCTACGATCATGCGGCCGTTGCCGGCGCTGCCCTTCTTGCAGAAGAAGGCGACGACATCGGCCTCAGACAGCGCCCGCACCGCCTTCAGCGTCAGAAGTTCCGGATCGCCCGGCCCGGTGCCGACGCCGGTGAGCCTGCCCTTGGCGGCGGCTGTCACAGGCCGGCCCTCGCCAGCGCGTTGACGGCTGCTGCCGTCATCGCCGATCCACCCATGCGCCCGCGCACGACCGCATAGGGAATGCCGAGCGGGCTTTCCATCAGCGCTTCCTTGGATTCAGCCGCGCCGACGAAGCCCACCGGCATGCCGATGATCGCAGCCGGTCGAGGCGCGCCGGCGTCGAGAAGTTCGAGCAGGCGGAAGAGGGCGGTCGGGGCGTTGCCGATGGCGACCACCGCCCCCTCCATCTCGTCCCAAAGGTCGAGCGCCGCTGCCGAGCGGGTGTTGCCGATCGTGCGCGCCAGTTCGATGGTGCGGCTGTCGCGCAGGGTGCAGATCACCGGGTTGCCGGCGGCGAGACGGGCGCGTGTCACGCCCTGCGCCACCATTTCCGCGTCGCAGAAGATCGGCTTGCCGGCCCGCAAAGCGCCGCGGGCCGTGGAAACGAAGTCATCGGAGAAGCGGAAATGTTCGGCCGCCTCGACAAGGCCGCAGGCATGGATCATGCGGATGGCGACATCGGCCTGTTCGGCGGTAAAGGCCGAGAGGTCTGCCTCTTCGCGGATGATCGCGAAGGATTTCTCGTAGATGGCATCACCCTCGCGGATGTAGTCGTAAGAGGTCATGGTTGTCCTGACATGAGATAGGCAGCAATCCGGTCCGGCCCCAGCCGGGACAGGCAGGCTGCAGAGTGTTCGCCGTCGCGGCGTTCGCTCCTGACGAGGGCGGAGACACGGCCAAGCGCCGTGGCGATATTGTGAGGGTCGATCACCGCCAGGGCCGGATCAGCGGCACGACCGGCGATCCAGGCCAGTCCGGCCGGCGTGCCGCAGAGCGTGAGCGGAGAGGGTTGCGGATGGGCGCAGCCCTTCGCGCAGCCCGAGACGTGCAGCTTGAAGGAGCCATCCAGCAGGTCGGCGCATTCGCGCGCAGCCAGGGCGCCGAGGGCGTGCGTCTCGATCTCCCCCGATGCGCAGGCGGGGCGACCGGGGCAGGCGGCAATGGAACTGCGGGGATCGTTCCCGGAGGTGACGAAGCGGTTGATGTCTGCGAAGGCGAGCAATCTGTCGCAGGCGTCGGGCGCGCCGAAGAAGATGAGCGAATGATCGAGCGCCGGCTTCACCGCAGTCATGCCCAGAGCCACAGCCTCCTCGCAGAGTGCGGCAAGCCGTTCGGCATCGATCTGGCCAAACGCTGGGCCAATACCCGCCGCCGCGTGCCCCTCTGCGAGCGGGTGGAGACCGAAGAGCGAAATGGACTGTATCGCCGCCGCGTGGCGCGGCAGGCCGGCTGCCAGATCGCGACCCCGCGCTTTCGAGCCTCTTGATGCCAGTTCGCGGAGCAGGGCGAGCGTTGCCGCGGCAGCCTCTGCCTCGCTGAACACACCATGGACTCCGCCAGCGTCTTCCGTGCCGCCAAGCAGCAGCTTCCAGCCGATGCCATCGTGGTGCGGTTCCGCCACTAGGCGGACGTCGGCGAGCAGACCCGACAGGCGCAGGCGCCCGCCGCCGTCGACGACGACGCTCATCTTCGGCGCCAAGCCCTGGATCTCGGCCGCACCCTTGCGAATCGCTGCAGCCAGCAGGCGAGGATCGGCGGTCTCATCAGGGTCCATGCCGGCGAGCGGCGGCACTTCCGCAGCCAGGCCGTCCCGCAATGGCAGCTGCAGGGCGCGCACATCGGCGTCGAGCCGCGGCGCGGAGTATTCTGTGAGACCACGAACCTGCAGATTGCCGCGCGCGGAAATATCGAGAATGCCGTTGCCGTGCCGGCGCGCCAGCCGGCAGAGGGCCACGAGCTGCGACGGACGGAGCGCCTCTGTCAGCGCAATGCGGGCCAGCAAGCCGTCGCCGGTCTGCATCGGGGCGGAGAGCGCCGGGCAGGCGCCGCGGCGCCTGTCGAGCGTGCTGGTGTCGAGCGAGAGCGCCGTCATGCGGCCCTCTCCCCGAACAGCATTTCCAGCTCCTGATCCACGGCATTGCGGCGGGGGTGCCAGAGGCCGCGGCGAAGGGCGGCGCGGAAGCGCTCGCCCATGTAGCGCGCGCCTTCCGGGTTCTGGGACAGCAGGAAGTCGCGCACCACCTCGTCGACCACATAGGCCTCGTAGGTCGCCTCGATCAGCGCATGCGGAATGGCGTGGGTGGTCTCGGCAAAGCCGATCAGCCGGTCGACCGTCTCCACCAGTTCGGCCGCACCGCGCGGCCCGTGGCGCATCTGGCCGGCGATGAAGCGCGGGTTGACGGCGCGCGCCCGCACCACCCGGGTGATGGCTTCGGAGATCGAGCGGGCTCTGGGGTTGTTCGGGTCGGTGGTGTCGAGCGCGATCACATCGGCCTTGCCGCCGAGTGCCGCGACGGCGGCGGAAAAGCCGCCGATGAAGGCGACGTCCGCCGATCCGTCGAGCAGATCGCGGCCCGGGTCGTCGCCCGTGTGAACCAGCAGATCCGCCGACTGGATGCGCTCCGCAAACTGTCCGTGGGCCTCGGCGGCATCGCCTTGCGCGCCGGAAAAGGAATGGCTGGTGGCGTCGAGATAGATGCGGCCAAGCTCTTCGCGGTCGTCCCAAGCGCCATCGGCCAGCTGGTCCTCGATGCCGGCGCCATAGGTGCCGGGCGCCGAGCCGAAGATGCGCGAGGGGATGCTGCCGCGCTCCTTCGCCTCTTCGGCGAGCGGGTTGTCGCCCGGTGCCTCGTCACGGACCGCAATGGCGCGGGTGGCGGCATCCAGAAGTGCGATCAGCGCAGGGAACATGTCGCGGAAGAGGCCGGAGATGCGCAGCGTCACGTCAATGCGCGGGCGGCCGAGCGATGCCGGCGGCAGGACCTCGATGCCGGTGACGCGGCCGGTCATCGGATCATGGACGGGACGGGCGCCCATCAGCGCCAGGACCTGTGCCACTTCCTCGCCGCCGCTGCGCAGCGAGGCGCTGCCCCAGAGATCGAAGACGAGACTTGTCGGCCAGTCGCCGTGGTCCTGCAGGTATCGGCGCAACACCTCATCGGCGGCCTTGCGGCCGAGCTCGAAGGCGGTCGGCGTCGGCAGCGTGCGCGGATCGCTGGCAAACAGATTGCGGCCGGTCGGCATGACATCCAGCCGACCGCGGGCCGGTGCTCCGGAGGGGCCGGGACGGACATGGCGTCCGTCGAGGGCGCGGAGCAGCGCATCGCGTTCGGCCGCCGCGCAGGCCATCCGCGACGGGTCGTCGTCGTTGACGGCCACCGCGCCATAGACATGCTGGCCGTCCTTGATCGAAAAATCCTTCAGGTCGCAGAGAAAGGCGTCGATGCGGGTCAGCGCCGTGTCCGGGTCGTCGTCGCGCGAGACGCCGGCCTCGTCGGCGAGCCCCAGCTCATGGGCGGTGTCGACGATCAGCTTCGCCAGCCGGTCGCGGCGGCGCCGGTCCAAGCCGTCGGCCTGTGCATATTCGTCGACCAGCAGCTCGAGCCGCGTCTGGCTTTCGGACAGTCCGGCGCCGGCCAGAACCGGGGGAAGATGTCCGATGGTGACGGCGGCGATGCGTCGTTTAGCGACGGCCGCCTCGCCCGGATTGGAGACGATGAAGGGATATATGACAGGCAGGCCGCCGAGGATGATTTCGGGGAAGCATTCGCCGGAGAGCGCAGCCGTCTTGCCCGGCAGCCATTCCAGCGTGCCATGGGCGCCGACATGGACGACGGCATGGGCCCCGATCGTGTCCTGCATCCAGGCGCCGAACGCCAGCAGCGCGTGACGCGGCGGCAGGTCGGGGTCGTGAAAATCGGCGCGCCGATCGCCGTCGCGGCCGCGATCGGGTGCCAGCGCCACGGTGATATTGCCGAAGCGGGCGGCCCGGAAGCGGAATGCTTCGCCTTCGACCTCCGGATCGTCCTCGGCCGCGCCCCATGCGGCGGTGGCGGCGGCGCGTGAGGCTTCGGGAAGGCTCTGGAAGAAGGCACGATAGGCATCGACGGTCATCCTGGCCTGCCGTTCGGTCAACAGATCGAGAAGCGCGCGGGGCGTCTCAGGGATATCGCCCACTGCATAGCCGGCTTTCGAAAGTGCCTCCAGCATGCCGAGCACGCTCTGGGGCACGTCGAGACCGACGGCATAGCCGGTGCGGCCCGGCGCATTCGGGTAGTCCGGCAGCAGGATGACCACCTTGCGCTCGGCCCGGGATGTCGCCTTCATCCGCAGGAAGCGCGTGACGCGGTCCGCAACCTGCTCGACCCGGTCCTGTTCCGGCTGGTTGACGAGGCTGGATGCCGTGCTGCCCTGTTTGAAAGAGATCGGGCCGGCCAGCAGCCGGCCGTCGAGTTCCGGCAGTACGACATGCATGGCGAGATCGGAGGGACCGAGGCCGCGGCGGTTCTGCCGCCAAGCATCGCGCTGCGTCGTCGCGATGACGACCTGGAAGACTGTGACGCCGGCGCGATCGAAGAGGGTCTCGCCGTCCGCATCGGCACCGGCGGCGAAGGCCGTCGTTGCAAGGATCGCCGCGGGAGAGAGATTGGAAAGCGCCTGCTCAACAAACCCCAGACTGTGCTCGTCCTTCAGGCTGCCGACGAAGATCGGCACCGGGGCGTAGCCGCGTTGTACCAGTGCTTCGAAGAGCGCGTCGATGGGTGCCGCATCATTGGCGAGCAGCATGGAGCGGTAGAAGAGGACCGGCAATCTCGGCGCGTCGGCCGGGAGGGAGGCCAGCAGGTCCTCAAGCGCGACGGCACCTGTTGCGGGCTGATAGAAGCCGGCCTTGGGCATGACCTGCGCCGCGTCCAGCTCCAGCTGTTCGCCGCGCGCGACGGCGGCCAGACGGGCGGCCAGCAGGCGCATGTTCTGCGGCCCGCCTTCGCGCAGGCAGGTCAGGATGGCCAGGAGTTCCGTCTCGTCGACCGTCGAGGCCGC
>JBKBXP010000217.1:0-5582 GCA_046314035.1 Pseudorhizobium sp.
GCCGTGTTCGCCGGCGGAGATGAAGATCTTCTGGCCGGAGAGCTTATAGGTGCCATCGGCCTGGGGGACGGCCTTGGTGCGCAGGAGGCCGAGATCGGTGCCGCAATGGGGCTCCGTCAGGTTCATGGTGCCGGACCAGGTGCCCTCGACCATCTTCGGCAGATAGGTCTGCTTCTGCTCGTCCGAACCATGGACGAGGATCGCGGCGATCGCGCCCTGGGTGAGGCCCGGATACATCATCAGCGACATATTGGCGGACGACATGTATTCGCCGACGGCGGCGTGCAGCGTGTAGGGCAGGCCCTGGCCGCCGAATTCTTCCGGGACGGCGAGGCCGATCCAGCCGCCCTGACAGTATTGGTCATAGGCTTGCTTGAAGCCCTTCGGGACGGTGACGGAGCCATCATCGTGGCGGGTGCAGCCTTCCTGGTCGCCGGAGAGATTGAGCGGGAAGAGCGCTTCCTCGGCCACTTTCGCGGCTTCGCCGAGAATGGCTTCGACCATGTCGGGAGAGGCGTCGGCGAAGCCCGGCAGATTGCCGTAGCGCTCCAGGCCAAGCACGTCGTTCAGCACGAAAAGGGTATCGGTTACCGGAGCCTTGTAAACAGGCATGGTCGAGCGTCCTCCATATCCTCGCGCGGACCTCCAAGTCCGCCCATCATGGTTCCATAAATAATTGACGTTTGCGTAAACGTCAAATATCGGCCGAAGGATTTTTTGCCGCATCCGCTGAGGCGGTCGTCACCGACCTCCCGAGCCGGACAGCCGCAAAGCTACTTCAATGGTTAAAAAAGTCTCCCCTGGTTAACGGCTTATTTACCACGTCGGAGGAAATACTCGACATTGAAACAAGGTTTCCCCGTCCGGTCGACATTCGACCTCGGAGGAGCCCTTCTTCCACCGCATGCCCCGGTGGCTGGTCCAGGGCACGCAATTTCGCCACGGCCGGCAATCGCGGCCGACCGCCACGCGCAACGTTGGAACGAGCAGCAATCATGAACGGTTCACGATCGACATCTCCCCGGCCCGGCGACAGATCGTCCCTCGATGCGCTCAACCGAACGATCAAGGGGCTCGAATCCCGTATCGACGGCCTGATGCAGGCGTCTCGCGAGCCACGGCGCGTGGATACGCCGCCGGCACCCGGGCAGGCCGCGACCGATCATCTTCCCTCAGCCTCAGCGCATGTCGGTTCGCCCGCTCCGCTTTCACCCAGCCCAAGCTCGATCGATGCGCTCCAGGAAATCCGCAATCGCCAGCGCATGCTGGCCGCCGCACGGGAAGAGATTTCCCGGACAGAGCCCGTCGCGCCGCCCGTCATGCCGCGTCCGCGGATGGAGCGCCGTCCCGAGCTTCGCGTCCCGGAACCGCCCCGCCCCGCACCAGCGCACTCCGTTGCCGCGAGACCCAACGACGAGATTTCCCTTCGCGAGATCGCCGAGGCGCTGGTCAGCCTGCGCCAGGAGCTCAAGCAGGATATCGCCGAGGGCGTCGCGCAGGAGATGAACGCGCTGCGTGCCGAGGTGACCAGCATTCGCTCGGATGCCCAGGAACAGCAGATCGGCGACGAGCTGCGCCATGATCTGGCGCGTCTTGCCGACGGCATCGAGACGCTGGGCCACCGCGGTGGGCCCGAGGCCGACGCCCTGCGCGGCGAATACAACGAGTTGCGCTCCGTCCTCGAAGGCCTGGCGCGGGAGGACAGCCTCCGGCACATCGACGCCCGCTGGCAGGGGATCGAGGAGCGGATCGTCGATTTCGACACGCAGGAGCTGCGCGAGGACCTGGTGGGGCTCGCCTACCGGATCGACGACATCAAGAACCAGCTCGCCTCCATGAACAACGGCCCGGCCGTTCGCGGCATCGAACAGAAGCTCGTGGCCGTCGCGACCGTGATGGAGCAGCTCGGATCGCGCATGCTGCCCAACGACGATACGCTGAACGAGCAGTTCGTGCTGCTCGCCGAGCGCCTGGACGAGATCAGCCGGGCGATTGCCGCCGGCAGCCGCGCCGCCTCGGCCTCTGCCGCCGACCATAGCGCCTTCCAGAGGCTGGAAAGCCGGATCGCCGGCCTGGCCGATCAGATCGACACCATGGCGACCAATCCGCCCACCGCCCCCAACGACGGGCTGTCGGAGCGGATCGAAGCCCTGTCGGGCCGTATCGAGCAGCTGTCGAGCGAAGAGGTCGCGCTGCGGCTGGAAGAACGGCTGGAGCAGCTTTCCTACATGCTTTCGCAGCCCAGCCGCTCCGACGAGCAGCCCGGCCTGACCGAATATCTGGCCGATATCTCCGACAAGATCGACCGTCTGGGTCACGGACAGGTCAACGAGGCGCTGGCCGAGCGGCTGGACTATCTGGCCCGTCGCATCGACGAGATGGATTATAACCAGAGCCTGCAGCAGCCGGCGACCGAACAGGCCGCGATCGGCCGCATCGAGGACAGGCTGAGCGACATCGCTGCCCGTCTTGACGAAACCGTCCAAGGACCGATCGGCGACAGTGTTGCGCTGAAGAGCCTCGAAGCGCAGATCTCCCATCTGTCGAGCCTGATGAGCGATCCGGCACGGGCGCAGCCTGCCTCGCCGGAGATCGACAACCGGGTCACGGCGCTCGAAAGCTACATGAGCACCAACGACGAATATATCATTGAGGCAGCACGTCAGGCCGCAGAGGCGGTGGTCGACAGCTTCACCCGCCGCGGACAGTCTGCAGCGCCTGCCATGGACATGTCGGCACTGACGGCACTTGCCGAAGATCTTCGCCAACTCGAGGAACTGACGCGCAGCACCGAAGAGCGTTCGCAACACACGCTCAACGCGCTGCATGCCACGCTGGTGCAGATCGCCGACCGGCTGGACACCATGGAAGACCGCTATGCACCGGCCATTCCGCAGCAGCCGGTGGCGCCCCAGACGGCGGACCAGTGGAACGCTGCATCCGCCCTTTCCGTCGGGGCGCTGGCACAAGACGCCAGATCGGCGCGCGCTTTCGCGAGCGTCGACGATTCCCATTCCGACCTGATCCATTCGCTGGCGGGCAGCACATCGCATGCGGGCGTGCGCCGGCAGGATGCGCCGATTCTCGGCACCACCGGCGATGACCTTGCCGACGCTCCAATGACAGCCGACACGATGGAAGGTCCGTCCATCGATCCGGACCAGAATACCGTCGCGCAAGCCGGCGAGAAGGCTGCAAAGCCGGGGCTTCTCGGAAAGATTTCGCAGCGGCTGCGGCCTGGACAGAAACAGGTGGCGTCGACGCCCGGCCGGACCGTCGTCGATCCGGCTCCCTCCCTCGACCCGGTCGACATGCTGTCGCCGGAGCGCGAGCATGAGCCGCTCGAGCCGGGCTCCGGCACGCCGGATGTGCGCCAGATCCTCGAACGCGTGCGCGCCAGCCAGGCTGCTGCAAGCGGCAGCGGTCCGCAGGCCAGTGTCACCGAGCGCGCCGACTACATTGCCGCGGCACGTCGGGCTGCCAAGGCGGCCGCACTCGAAACCGACCCGGCCACCTCGACCAGCGGACCCAAAAAGGCCGGAGGCTCGGCCGTCGGCAGCACGTTTTCCCGCCACCGCCGGCCCATCATGATGGCGATCGGCGCCGTGCTGCTGGCCCTGATGGCTCTGCCGCTTGCCAAGACGCTGACCAGCGGCGACCAGGCTCCGCAACCACCGGCCGTCACGGAAGCGCCGGCGACGGAGGAAACGCCGGCCGAGGGATCCGCCATTGCCGCGGATCCAGTCGCCATGGCCTTGCAGGAGACGGCAGCAACCTCGCCGTCCGCAACTGCCGTGCCGGAGGATGCCGCGCCGGCTTCCGTCACGCCCGTGACCCGCGAGACCCAGCAGGCCTCGATGATGGATCCGCGCCCGGCGGAAGGCATTGCCTCCACTCTCGAACGCCCCCAGCCCGAAGAAGCCGCACCGGCCTTGGCCAGCGCCACGACGACGGCGGTCCCGCCGATCATCGTGCCCGCCTCGATCGGACCGGAATCGCTTGCCAAGGCGGCCGAAGCGGGCGACCCCATCGCACTTTTCGAAATCGGCGCCCGCTTCACGGACGGCCGCGGCGTCGCGACCGATCTTTCCGAGGCGGCCAACTGGTACAAGCTTTCGGCGGACCGGGGCCTTGCCCCTGCCCAGTACCGGATCGGCAATCTCTTCGAGAAGGGAACGGGGGTCGAGCGCGATCTCGACAGGGCGATGGCCTATTACCAACAGGCGGCCGAAGCCGGAAACGCGAGCGCGATGCACAATCTCGCCGTCCTCAATGCCTCCGGCGCCAAGGGCGAACCGGATTATGCCGCCGCCGCAGACTGGTTCCACAAGGCTGCCGAGCTCGGCGTCTCCGACAGCCAGTTCAACCTCGCCATCCTCTACGCCCGCGGCAACGGCACGGCCCAGAACCTCGTGGAATCCTACAAATGGTTTGCGATTGCCGCCAATGGCGGCGACGCGGATGCGGCGCAGAAGCGCGACGAAGTGGCCAAAGCGATGCGCCAGCAGGACCTGGAGGCTGCGCGTGCCGCCGTGGAGGCTTGGACGGCCCAGCCGCTCAACGCAGAGGCCAACGGCGTGCAGCTGCCCGACGAATGGGCCGGTGAGACGCCGGTGAAGACCTCGTCGGTCGACATGGAGAAGGCGATCCGCAACATCCAGGCCATTCTCAACAAGAACGGCTTCGACGCCGGCGCGCCGGACGGCAAGATGGGACAGAAGACCATCAGCGCCATCAAGGAATTCCAGACGTCGCTCGGCCAGGAGCCAACCGGCACGATCAACGACGCTCTCGTCAAGGAATTGCTGTCGCGCAACAGCTGAACGGGTTCCGGACCGGGTAAGGCGGCGTTGAGCACGTCGTCACAAAATCGGGAAAATGCCGATGTGATCGGGGTTTGCACGTTGACTCGGCCCCGAGGTCGGGCGCATGAAAAGTATCGCTGCACCGCCCCTTTTTTCGGTCGCCTGCAGCTGTTTTCCGACGCTGACGCGGAGTGGTCCATCCGCATGGCGACGCCGCTCCGTTCCGGGGCGGCCCATCGTATTGAGGTTCGGCCGTGACAGTTTACCTGCCGATCGCAGAGCTTTCGGTCAACATCTTCATCATTCTCGGCATGGGTGCGGCCGTCGGTTTCCTGTCGGGCATGTTCGGTGTCGGCGGCGGCTTCCTGATCACGCCGCTCCTGATCTTCTACAACATTCCGCCCGTGGTGGCCGTCGCGACCGGCGCCAACCAGGTGGTCGCATCGTCGATCTCCGGTGCCATCACCCATTTCCGGCGCGGGACGCTGGACATCAAGCTCGGCACGGTGCTGCTGGTCGGGGGTCTGGCCGGCGCCACGCTCGGCATCTCGATCTTCTCCTGGCTGAGACGGCTCGGCCAGCTCGACCTGTTCATCTCGCTGCTCTACGTGCTGCTGCTCAGCACCGTCGGGGCGCTGATGCTGAACGAGAGCGTGCGGGCGCTGCGCCGCACGGCGCGCAACGAGCCGCCGGTTGCCAAGCGACCCGGCCAGCACATCTGGGTCCACCGCCTGCCCTTCAAGATGCGGTTCAAGAAATCGAAGATCTACCTCAGCG
>JBKBXP010000218.1:0-5580 GCA_046314035.1 Pseudorhizobium sp.
GCCCCGATATCGCCGCCTCCGCCACCCTGGTGCTGCAGATCCAGCGCGGCCTCGCCAACATCGCCTACAGCGACATCACCGTCGACGGCGTCGCCGGTGCCCAGACGAAGGCGGCGATTCGCCGCTTCGAGAAGCACTACCGGCTGCCGGAGACCGGCGAGCCGAACGAAATGGTGCTGAAGAAGCTGAAGTCGATCGGCGCGCTTTAGAATCCTGGGTTGCAGCCGAGCCGGCGCACAGCCTCGCGCAGGCCACGACCGATAGCGTCTGTCCGTTCCCGTGCCCCCAGGCGCTTTCTGCCGCCGGACATGGGCCGGGTCGCAATCGGAGAAGCAGCATGGTTTCCGAAATCACCACCGTCCGCCTGTGGTCGCAGCAGACGGCCCTGAGGGGCTTCAAGGAGGTGTCCGACGAGAGCGCCCCCCAGTCTGCGTCGCAATCCTCGGGCAGTTCCCAAAGCTCGCTCGCCGACATCCTGTTTTCCGGCAGCAACAGCGACGACGCCGACGACGACACCAGCCTCTCCCGGCTGATTGCCACGCTGCAGCAACAGGCCATGGCCGGCGGCGCGCCCGCCGATGAGGCCGGTGACGCGGCGGGTGACGGCGCCGTTGAGGATATCGAAAGCAAGGCCTTCATGAAGGCGCTCACCGCCAAGTTGGAAGAGCTCGAAGGCTCGAGCGGCACCAGCGCCATGGCAGAGGCGATGCAGGCGGCGATCGATGCCGGAACGCTGACCGTGACCGATGCCGCTGCAGGCGAGACCATCAAGGCATGGAACCCTGCCGATCCAGAGGCGACCGGAAGCGCCAAGGCCATGGCAGCGGCGACGGACTGGACGACCTTCCTGAAGCAGCATCTGACCCGCGAAAGCAGCGGCCTCTACGTGCGCAATCCCGATTCCAGCCACCAGGACCGGCTGACCGGGCAAAGCGCCTACTTCGGCATGATCGGCGACACCTATTACTATCTGTCCTGGACGAAGCCGGGCGAGGCAACCACCACGCCGCCATCCTCTGCCGAGAGCTGAGCCCAGGCAATGGGCGGCCGCGGTGACGGCCGCCTTTGCGCCGGCATCCGATTGGTCTAAGACAACCGGATGCGCATTCGCTCCGATATCTTCGTCAGTGCCCTGACCCGCCGCGTCTTTTCCGCTGGCGGCTTTGCCGCGATCGAGCACAAGGGCGCCGAAGAAGCCGGTGCCGTCTTCATCCGCCAGCGGTTCCGCGACGGTACCGAGACGCTCTTTGCGCCGGCACCCCAGCAGGTCTTCGAGGAGGACGAGGTGACGGAGCGGCGCTTCGAGAAGCGGCTCGATCGGGTGGAGCCGGACGAGGTCGAGCAGTTGATCGCGCGCGAACGCAAATTCGACCGCGATCTCTGGGTTCTCGAACTGGAAGTCGACACGATCGGCGACCTCTTTCCGGTCGTCGAGACGGGTCCCTGATCCTCAGCCGGCGTTGCGCAGCGGGACGACGGCGTCAGAACCGTCCGCGGTGCTCTTGAGCGTATCTTGGTCGGCTGCCGGATGCAGCTCCGAATCTCGGACCGTATAGCCATCGGCGCGCCGCCAGGCCTCGATCCGCCGGCCGCAGTCTGCGGCATCCAGCGAATTCCACAGGAACTGCCCGCGGCTGACACCGTTCGTCAGCGTCCCGAGATGCGAATAGAAGCGCTCCAGCACGAAGAGCGCGTCCTCCCCCGTCATCCCCAGTGCCTTCAGCGTGGTGGCCAACTGCTGGCCGGAAATGTCGAGCATGATGCGCTCGGCAAGCCAGCGGCTGGCCGAAAGCGCGTCTGCCAGCGTCGTGGCGAACAGACCGCCCTCGCGGTTGCGGGAAAAGCGCACCAGAAGCGCCTCCTGCACCGGGCTCAGCGTGCGCAATCCCAGCCTGTCGTCGTCGGCGCGGTGGACGTGCGCGGCAAGCGCCTTGATGCGCTGGCGCAGCTGTTCCTCGCGCCACGCCCGCTCTTCGTCCTGCGCCTGCGCTTGCAACACTGCCGGATCGGCGGGATCGGCTGCCGTCTTCTCCTGCTGGGCCAAGGGCCAGTCGTGCCGGAGGCTGACGAGCGCATCGATCACCTTCGGCGACAGGTCGTCGCGCAGCACGATGGCTTTCGCATGCGCGGCGCCCTGGGTGCGCGCAACGGTGATCAGAGTGTCGTCGTCGAGGCAGGGGGAGGAGGCGAGGAAGGGCGCTGCGATGGCGATCGGCTGGCAGGCGATGAAGAAGGCAACCGCCGGCGGAACCGTCTTCGATTGCGACAGGGCCGCCACCGCATGCCGGCGGGCCTCTTCGCTGGATGCGCCAAAGAGAGGGCCGAAAAGTTCTGCGAACTGCCGCAGTTCCGAGCGGGATGGATGTGGAACGCCCTCGAAGCTCGTCACGGTGGCAATCAACACCACGTCCTTCCTGCGCATGGCCAGAGGCCTTTCAAGATCTCGAAACTGGTCGGTCACGGCCAAACTCACGTTACGCAATACAAAACTTCTGGCAGCACCCGATCCGGGGACGACAGCCGCATCCCGGTTGCCGGAAGGACAGTCCCGCGTCAGGGCATTCTTGGGGATGGGAGGATCGTCACGAGGTCCGAAGATCCCGCCCATCTATGGTAAACCAGATGGTAACAAGCCGCGGTTAATGCCGGGTGAATCATGCCGCAGCTGTATCGTCACGGGACGTGCCGCGGCAGCGCCGTCGGATCACGTGGTAAGCTGGCTGTGATCGCCAGCGGTGTGAACAAAAAAGCCACGCCGGGCGTTTTTCCTGTAGTAATAGCTGTAATGCCGCTTTGCGCTTAATTAGCATTAACGACTGGTTAACCGGTTTGCTGCCTGAATGGCACCAGTCCGGAAAACACGCCGGAAACGCCGGGGGGCTCCCCCGGATCCCGATGAGCCGGTTCGGCGGGACCGGTCGTGAATGTCGTAGGCATCAGATGGTGCAGCGACGAGTAAGGCGCAGATGCCCCACATGGGGATGCGTCGGCCCACTGGAGGGCAGGGTGAAATAGAGCCGTCATTCATCCGTCTCGAACCATCATGGAGACGAGCATGGCAGAAATCGTAGTGCTGAACAGATGGCGCCAACAGCAGCGCCGCAGACCCGAAATCCTGATCGGCCGCAACGAAACGGTCGAGACGGGGCAATTGCTGATCTTCACGGGCGTCCGGTACGAGCGCCTGGAAGCCGTGCCGCCGCAGGTGGCCTCCGTTCCGGTAATGCTGCTCGAACAGAACTGACGGCGACGACCGGCAAGTCAGGTTCGATCAGGAAGATCAGAGAGATCAGAACTGCTGACGCTGGCGCCATTGAAACGGCGCGCACACCGCGTCGGCCAGAAATTGATCGGCTGCCGGCGCAAAACTCGGCTGCGGTACCATCGTCCTCACGACCACATAGCCGTCGGCCTGCTGCGTCTCGACCAGGATCGATTCCGCAATGGCCTCCGGCAGCGCCTTTCGCAGCACCGTCAGATGCACCGGGGTCGCCAGCACGACATCGAGAATGCCGGCTGCGGCGGTGCGATCGTTGATGCTGAAGACCTCGTTGGAGGCGGCATCGAAGATCGCCAGCGACCAGAAGGGCACATTGCCCTGCGCGAAGATGCGCACCGGTCCCTCGGAAATATCGTAGGCGCAGACCGAAGCCTCCATCAGCGGATCGTCCTGCACCAGTCCCGCCCTGTCGCGCTGGTCGGGAAGCCTGTGGAAGTCATGGCGGCTGCCCTCGGCCAGCACCCGCGTATAGGCATCCTTCTCGCTGAAATAGGGCAGCGACAGGATGATCACGAGATGCAGCAGGGCCGCGCCGAAGAGCCCGGTGGCAACCGCGAAAAGCACTTTAAGCATTGCCGCATCCAAGGTTCTCGATGGCGGGCATCGACAGATCGATCAATCCGGAACTCCCGGCGGCGGGCGTATCGAGAAGCGTCAGCCGCATCCGGAAGCGGCCGTCCTGCGGGATCGCCAGCCAGTTCCTCGGCTGCGCATCGGCCGCGACCGCAATTTCGAAGGATCCGTCCGCGTGGCGCAGGATGGAGCGCGAGTTGAGCGCCACCGGCCGGCTGTTGGCCTGCGGGCGGTTCGCCTGGCCTCCCTGCAGCGTATAGAGCGTCCAGAGGCGGGCAGGGGGCGTGTGGCCGCTGATGCGATAGGTGCAGCCGGCCCGCAGCGGTGCGCCGCCGTCATCGATGCCGGCCGTGAAGCTCAGCCCCTCGGCGCTGCCGTAGAGAAGTGCGCCGGCACTGGCGCGGTGCGATTTGGCGTAAGGATCGGCCCGGTTGGTCTGGGCGTCGGGAAACGCCTCCCAGGCGCCGAGCCGGATGGCGCCGAAACCGGTGGTCGCCTCCAGTGCCCAGAGCGCGGACCAGATGCCGCCACCGAAGGCGATCGCAAGGGCGATGGCGACAAGAAACGGAACACGAAACACGGAAGACATGCCCTCAAGGTTGCCGCCGAGGGTTAGCACTGATTCCCCGTGAAAGGAACGGCTTATGGACAGTCTGTCCCGGGCCGGGACAAGACCAACCCTCCCGTCACGCCGCCGCGGATGCTGCTAGTCGCCGGCCACCCTGGCTGTGGCAGCACCCTCCGTCACCGAACCGGTAACCGTCGCATCGGCGAGCTTCGCGGTCGCAGGCTGGAGCGGCGCGGCGGTCTTCAGCTTCTCGGCGATCCGCCGCAGCACCCGGGTCGCTTCCGCCGGCATGGAGCGCGGACGCACCAGTGCCGGGATCGCCTCCTCGCCTTCGTCCGGCTTTTCCGCCACGGCCTGCGGCTTCGTGACGCCTTCCGGGAACGGGTCCTCGAGACCGGGAATGGGCTTCAGCTCGATGCCCTGGTGGGCGTAATCCATCAGCTTCTTGAAGGTCATCGCCGGCAGTGAACCGCCGGTCATGTTGTTCATCGGCGTGTAGTCGTCGTTGCCGAACCAGACGGCGGTGGTGTAGTTGCCGGTAAAGCCGACGAACCAGGCATCGCGGTAGCTCTGCGAGGTGCCGGTCTTTCCGCCGGTCAAAACGCCGTCAACGGCGGCGCGCCGGGCCGTGCCGTTGTAGGGAATGGTGGTGAGGATGCGGTTCATCGACGACAGCGCCTGCTCTGAAAGCACCCGTTGCGGCGCTGTTGCATCGCGCTGGAAATCATAGAGCACGTCGCCGCCATAGCCGACGACCTGGGCGATCCCGTGCCGCCGCGACTGGAGCCCACCCGCCGGCATCACCGCATAGGCGGTTGCCTGGTCGAGCACGGTGACTTCGGAGGTGCCGAGCGGAATTGTCTTGTCGGTGCGAAGCGGCGTCTCGATCCCCATGTCCTTCGCCATCTGCGCGATCCGTTCGGTGCCGAGTTCGTCCTTCGCCAGCCGCACCGGCACGGTGTTGTAGGACTGCGCCATGGCCGTCATCAGCGTGACCTTGCCCTTGTAGGAGCGGCCGTAGTTCTGCGGCGACCAGCCGCGCCAGGTGACCGGCGCATCCGAGACGACGGATTCGGGCGTAAACCCCTTCTCCATGGCGGCGGCATAGGTGTAGAGCTTGAAGGAGGAGCCCGGTTGGCGCAGCGCCCGGCTGGCACGG
>JBKBXP010000219.1:0-5580 GCA_046314035.1 Pseudorhizobium sp.
GGATGACGCCGACCTTGTCGCGCGGGAGATAGCCGAACTCGTCCTCGGCGAGGAAGGGAGCGATGCCTTCCATCAGACCGACGTCGCGGGCGACGTTCACCACCCGCTTCATGGAACTCCCCAACAGCAGGGTCTGCCGGCCCGCGGCCTGAGCGGCCTGCGCGATCGAGCGGATGCGCCCGACGTTGGACGAGAAGGTGGTGATCGCCACCCTGCCCTCGGCGCTCTCGATGATCTTGCGCAGTCCTTCGGAAACTTCCGCTTCGGAGGGCGAGACGCCGTCGCGCTCGGCGTTGGTCGAATCGCACATCAGCGCCAGCACGCCCTCGTCGCCGACGGCGCGGAATCGCGCCTCGTCAGTGAACGGTCCAAGCGACGGCGCGTCGTCGATCTTCCAGTCGCCCGTATGCACGAGGTTGCCGAGCGGTGTCCGGATCACCAGGGACATGGGCTCGGGAATCGAGTGGTTCACGCCGATCGCCTCGATCTCGAACGGACCGACATTGATGCGGTCACCGGCCTTGAACGGCGTGATCGGAATTTCCGGCCGGTTGCCTTCGTAGGCGCGCTTGGCCTCGAGCATCCCGGCTGTGAAACCGGAGGCGTAGACGGGGACGTTCAGTCCCGGCCACAGGTCGTTCAGGGCGCCATAGTGGTCCTCATGGGCATGGGTAATGATGATGCCCTTGAGGTTCTTGCGCTCGTTCTTCAGGAAGCGGATGTCCGGCAGCACCAGGTCGACACCTGGGAGGTCGGGGCCTGGAAATGTCACGCCGCAGTCGACCATGATCCACTGGCGCTTGCCGGGTACTCCGTAGCCATAGAGGGCGAGGTTCATGCCGATTTCGCCCACCCCGCCGAGGGGCAGAAACACCAGTTCTTCTTGCTTGGCCATAATGTCCTTATTCCGTTCTTTCAAAGAATACATCACCGGCGGCAATGGGCACAATCTGCCCGCCGCCCAAATTCAGCATCAGCAGGCCATCTGCCGCTATGCCGTCGAAACGTCCCGTGAGAGATCTGTCAGGAAGGTTCACGGTGATCTTCTCGCCAACGCCACAGGCCACATCGAGCCAGTTGCGCGTTATCTCGGAGATCCCTTGGCCTTCGTTCCAAACCTCAAGTACAACTGCCATCTCTCTGAAAAGATGAGCAAACAATTCATCTGCCGCGATAAAGCACCCGTGATCCTCCAGGCGGGTCACGGCGTAGGATCCGGCATCCGGCTTGTGGCGGATGTTGATCCCCATACCGATGACCAGGGCGTGTCTGCCGTCCGGCAGCCCTTCGCCCTCGATCAGAATTCCGCAGGTCTTCTTTCGTCCAATCAGAATGTCGTTCGGCCATTTCACCTCGACCGGCTCGGCATCGCGTGGCATCACCGCACTGATTGCGGCCTGGACACCAACAGCAACGGCCAGAGGGAGAGAGGCTATCCGGTCCAAGGGAGCGGGATTTATCAGCAGTAGAGACGCATATAGGTTGCCGGGCTCAGACGTCCAGGCTCGACCGCGCCTGCCACGACCGCTCGTCTGGCGGGTCGCGGTGATCCAGAGGTTGCCCGGATCGCCGGCCCGGGCCCGTGCCAGGCACTCGGTATTGGTCGAGCCGACGTCCTGCAGGGAGACGTGGCGGAACGCTTCCAGCGAAAAGCGTTCCCCTTTTTCCGTCATGCTCAGAAGAAGGACGCGGCGGCAGCATTCGCTGCGGAGCCGACTGGTCCACCAAAGATCACATAGGCGGTGACGAAGAGGCCCGACAGGCCAAACACCAGCCGCAGTTCGCCGGGCACCCTCGCAAACTCGCCTGTCGGCTCATCGAACCACATCAGCTTGACGATGCGCAGATAGTAATAGGCGCCGACGACCGAGGACAGGACGCCGATGATGGCGAGCGGATAGAGTTCGGCTTCGATGGCGGCGATGAAGACGAAGTATTTGGCGAAGAAGCCTGCCAGCGGCGGGATGCCGGCCATGGAGAACATCAGCGCCGTCAGTACCAGCGCCATGAAGGGCTTGGTCGAAGCAAGGCCGGCCAGATCGTCGACATTCTCGACGTTGTCACCTTCCTTGCGGCGCATGGCCATGATGCAGGCGAAGGTGCCGAGCGTCATCACCATGTAGATGAGCATGTAGAGCACGACACCGGAAATCCCCGTCTCGGTTCCGGCTGCGAGACCCACGAGCGCAAAGCCCATGTGACCGATCGAGGAATAGGCCATCAGTCGCTTGATGTTGCGCTGGCCGATAGCGGCAAAGGAACCGAGCAGCATCGAGGCGATCGACACGAAGACCAGGATCTGCTGCCAGTCGGCGACCAGCGGGACGAAGGCATCCGAAACGACGCGGACGAGGATCGCCATGGCGGCAACCTTGGGTCCCGCGGCGAAGAAGGCGGTAACCGGAGTGGGCGCACCTTCATAGACGTCCGGCGTCCACATGTGGAACGGCACGGCGGAAATCTTGAAGCAGAGGCCAGCCATTACGAAGACGAGGCCGAACACCACGCCGAGCGAGCGCGTCTCGCCGGCAAGCACGGCGGCGATGCCGTCGAAGCCGGTGTTGCCGGTGAAGCCGTAGACCAGCGACATGCCGTAAAGCAGCATGCCCGAGGAGAGCGAGCCGAGGACGAAATACTTGAGACCGGATTCAGTCGACCGCAGGCTGTCGCGGTTGATCGCAGCGACCACGTAGAGGGCGAGCGACATCAGTTCGAGGCCGAGATAGAGCGCCAGAAGGTCGTTGGCCGAGATCAGCAGCATCATGCCAAGCGTGGCAAGCACCAGCAACACCGGGAATTCAAAACGGTCGAGCTGCTCGGAGCGGGCATGGCCGACGGTCATGATCATGGCCGTCACGGAGCCGATCAGAGCCACCACCTTCATGAAGCGGGTGAAGGGATCTAGCAGGAAGGCGCCACCGAAGGCTTCCCCCTCACCCGGAACCAGCACCAGCCAGAGGCCGGAGACGATGATGAGTGCAACGGCCAGACCGGTCACGGTCGGCGTCGACCGTTCACCGGAAAAGACACCGATCATCAGAAGGGCGAGCGCTCCCACGGCCAGGATGATCTCCGGCATGGCGAGCTGCAGGCTTGCGAGGAGTAGTTCAGAGGTCATGGCCTATCGTGTCCCGTCTCAGTGCACTGTCAGTGCAAGATCTTGCGCTGCCTGCAGGGCCGCGGCGTAATTGTTTACAAGCAGGTCCACCGAAGCCGCCGTCGCATCGAAGATCGGAGCCGGATAGACGCCGTAGAAAATGGTCAGGGCGATCAGCGGATAGAGGATCAGCTTTTCGCGCCCGGAAAGATCAAGCATGCCCTTCAGGCTTTCCTTCTCGAGCGCACCCCAGATCACGCGGCGATACAGCCAGAGTGCGTAACAGGCCGAGAGGATGACGCCGGTGGCGGCGAAGAAGGCCACCCAGGTGTTGACCTGGAAGACGCCGACGACCGTCAGGAATTCTCCGACGAAACCGGAGGTGCCGGGCAGACCGACGTTTGCCATGGTGAAGACCATGAAGGCCACCGCATACTTCGGCATGTTGTTGACGAGGCCGCCGTAGGCCGAGATCTCGCGGGTGTGGAGACGGTCGTAGATGACGCCGACGCAGAGAAAAAGAGCGCCGGAGACGATACCGTGCGACAGCATCTGGAAGATCGCACCCTGCACGCCCTGAACGTTGGCGGCGAAGATGCCCATTGTTACGAAGCCCATGTGGGCGACCGAGGAATAGGCGATCAGCTTCTTGATGTCATCCTGCATCATCGCGACCAGCGAGGTGTAGATGATCGCCACCACCGACAGGGTGAAGACGAAGGGCGCGAAGTAGTCGGACGCGAGCGGGAACATCGCCAGCGAAATCCGGATGAACCCGTAGCCGCCGAGCTTCAGCATGACGCCGGCTAGGATGACCGAACCTGCCGTCGGGGCCTGAACGTGCGCGTCCGGGAGCCAGGTGTGGACCGGCCACATCGGCATCTTGACGGCGAAGGCGGCAAAGCAGGCAAGCCATAGCCAAGTCTGCAGACCGGCCGGGAAGTTGTAGCGCAGCAGCTCGGGGATGTCCGTTGTCCCGGTCTGCCAGTACATCGCCATGATGGCGAGCATCATCAGGACCGAGCCGGCGAGCGTGTAGAGGAAGAACTTGTAGCTGGCGTAGACGCGATCCTTGCCGCCCCACACGCCGATGATCACGAACATCGGGATCAGCGTCGCTTCGAAGAAGACGTAGAAGAGGACGATGTCGAGAGCCACGAAGACGCCGACCATGACGACTTCCAGAAGCAGGAAGGCGATCATGTATTCCTTGAGGCGCTTCTGGACCGAATGCCAGCTGGCCAGGATGCAGAACGGCATCAGGAAGGTGGTCAGGATGACGAACAGCATGGAAATGCCGTCGACGCCGAGATGGTAGGAAATGCCGGTGCCCAGCCAGGCGTGCTTCTCGACCATCTGGAAGCCGGGGTTCGAATTGTCGAAGCCCATCCAGATGAACAGCGACACGATGAACGTGAAGACCGTCGTCAGAAGCGAGACGTTGAGGATGTTGCGTCGGCCGTAGGCGCTGTCTTCGCGGGTCAAGAGAAGAAGCAGGACGCCGACGAGAGGCAGAAAGGTGACCGTCGTGAGAATTGGCCAGTCGGTCATTACATTGAGCTCCCGAGCATCATCCAGGTGACGAGGGCGGCGACGCCGATCAGCATCGCAAACGCGTAGTGATAAAGGTAGCCGGACTGCAGGCGAACGACGCCGCGAGTGACTTCCACGACTCGAGCGGCAACGCCGTTCGGACCATAGGCGTCGATGACGCCAACGTCACCCTTCTTCCACAGGAACCGACCAAGCGCCTTGGCGGACCGGACGAAGAGGAAGTCGTAGATCTCGTCGAAGTACCATTTGTTGAGCAGGAAGTTGTAGAGAATGCTCTGCTGCTCGGCGAGGCGCTTGGGCGTCGAAGGCGACTTGATGTACATGTACCAGGCCGTCACGAAGCCGAGCGCCATCGCGACGAACGGGCTCCACTTCACCCAGAGCGGTACGTGGTGGAACTCTTCCAGGATCTCGTTTTCCGGCAGCGTGAAGAGAGCGCCCTTCCAGAAGTCGGCGTAGTGATGGCCGAAGAAGTACCCTTCGAACAGCACGCCGGCGACCACGGCCCCCAGCGCCAGCACGTAGAGCGGCACCAGCATGACCTGCGGCGATTCGTGGACGTGGTGCATGACGTCGGCCGATGCGCGGGGCTTGCCGAAGAAGGTCAGGAACGCGAGGCGCCAGGAATAGAAGCTCGTGAACAGCGCTGCGATCACCAGGAGCGTGAAGGCAAAGCCCGCGGCAGCGGAGCTCGAGGCATAGGCGGACTCGATGATCACATCCTTGGAGAAGAAGCCGGCAAAGCCGAACATGGTGCCGGGGATACCGACGCCGGTCAGTGCCAGCGTGCCGATCGTCATCATCCAGAAGGTGACGGGGATGTGCTTGCGCAGGCCACCCATGTAGCGCATGTCCTGCTCGCCATCGACGGCATGGATCACGGAGCCGGCGCCCAGGAACAGCAGCGCCTTGAAGAAGGCGTGCGTGAA
>JBKBXP010000220.1:0-5577 GCA_046314035.1 Pseudorhizobium sp.
CGCCGATACCCGAGCGCCAGCACGCCGCGATGCAGGTGAAATCCGGCAATGGCGTCCAGCACCGCAGCACTGGCCACATAGACCGGTACATCCGCCGGAAAACGCGCCAGTTCCGCTTCCAGTCCCGCCACCCGGTTTTCCAGGAGCAGGATCTTTTCGGCGACGAAGCGTGCGTCGCCCGCCGCATGCGCGTCCGCCAGCATCCGCAGCACCACGGTGCCCTCAGCGATGAAGCGGTTCTGCCGGCCCGTCAGGTCCCGTTCGCGGATGGAGCGGAACTCCAGGATCCGCGCATCCTCGGGATCGTCGATCCGGATGATGCGGGCGTCGTCGCCGGGTGCCATTCAGGGAGCGGTCCCCACCGCCACGTCGGCGATGATGCGTCCGACGGATGCATCGAACACCAGCGCCTTCTGCGCGCCGCCGATCGATCCATAGAAGAGGATCTGGCTGCCGGACAGCGACACGGACTGAACTTGGAAGCCGGCCGGAAGGGTGACGGAGGATGTCAGCGGCTGATCGGCAGGGACGGAGAAGGCCCCAGCGGCGACCGGCGCGCCCTCGGGCGACTGCGACACCTTGTAGACAACCGCAGCCAGGACCGCCATAAAGCAGACGAACATAACGCCGCCCGAAACGAGTTGCAGCAGCACCATCTTCCGGCGGACCCTTTCCATTGCCGGATCAAGCGGTTCTTCCTGTTCCACGGGATCAGGATTTGCCATTGCGAATGTCCTTGCTGCTGTCGGGTTGAATGAATGAACGATCCCTTTAAACAAGCCGAGGCGCCAAGGAAAGTGCTGGTGGCCGACGAAGACGCCGCAGGCCGCCTGGACGCTTGGCTGACGGCACGCCTGGAAGGCGAGTTTTCGCGCAGCCGCATCAAGGCCCTGATCGAGCAGGGCGCGGTTCTGGTCAAGGGTGTCGTCTGCACCGAACCGAAGCGCAAGGTCTCCCCCGGCGATGAGGTGGAGATCATCCTTCCGGAACCGGAGGATCCCGAGCCGAAGGGCGAGGACATCCCGCTGGAGGTCCTCTACGAGGATCTTGACGTCATCGTCATCGCCAAACCGGCCGGCCTCGTCGTCCATCCGGGCGCCGGCAACTGGACGGGCACGCTCGTCAACGCACTGATCTATCATTGCGGCGACACACTCTCGGGCATCGGCGGCGTCCGCCGGCCGGGGATCGTGCATCGCCTCGACAAGGACACCAGCGGCGTACTGATCGCCGCCAAGAACGACGCCGCCCACCGCCATCTCGCCGCGCAGTTCGCCGACCATGGACGGACCGGCCCGCTTGAGCGCGCCTATCAGGCCGTCGTCTGGGGCCGGCCGAAGCAGTTGCGCGGCACCATCGACGCTCCGCTCGGCCGCGCCGGAGACCGCATCAAGCGTGCGGTGAAGCGCGAGGGCAGCGACGACGCCCGCGAGGCGGTCACCCATTACGAGGTCATGGAGCGCTTCCACGAGAAGCCGGATGCGACGTCTCTGGCCGCTCTCATCGAATGCCGGCTGGAGACCGGGCGCACCCACCAGATCCGCGTCCACATGGCCCATGTCGGCTGCCCGCTGATCGGCGACCCGGATTACAGCGCCGGCTTCCGGACCAAGGCCAACCTCCTGCCCGAGCCCGCAAAGACGGTCGTGAACGGCTTCCGTCGCCAGGCATTGCACGCCTTCCTTCTCGCCTTCGAGCATCCGCGCACCGGAGAAGTGATGGAGTTCGAAGCACCCATGCCGGACGACATGGCGGCCCTCGTCGCGTCTCTGCGGCAGTAGCGGTAGACGCGAGCTCGGGGATCCGCATTACACAATCGTAATGCTGTAACGCCGGAGTGAACGCTGCGTTCACTTGAACCACCCTTATGCCGCACTTATTTGGTAGATGGGTCGGTGCGGGGTCGATATTGACCCGCGCCGTTTGGCTTGCCTCAGCGTTTGTCGCTTGTGACGAGGGAGCCGGAATATCGATCAGAAGGGGGTGCTTTCATGGCCCGCAATTCACTGCCGTCCATCACTGCCGGGGAAGCAGGTCTCAACCGCTACCTCGATGAAATCCGCAAGTTTCCGATGCTGGAACCGCAGCAGGAATATATGCTCGCCAAGCGCTACGCCGAACATGGCGACCGCGACGCAGCCCATCAGCTCGTGACCAGCCACCTGCGCCTCGTGGCAAAGATCGCCATGGGCTACCGCGGCTACGGCCTGCCGATCGGCGAAGTGGTCTCCGAAGGCAACGTCGGCCTGATGCAGGCCGTCAAGAAATTCGACCCGGAACGCGGCTTCCGCCTTGCGACCTATGCGATGTGGTGGATCAAGGCATCGATCCAGGAATACATCCTGCGCTCGTGGTCGCTCGTGAAGATGGGGACCACCGCCAACCAGAAGCGGCTCTTCTTCAACCTGCGCCGCATGAAGGGCAAGATCCAGGCCATCGACGAGGGTGACCTGAAGCCCGACCAGGTGGCCGAGATCGCCACCAAGCTGAAGGTCTCGGAAGAGGAAGTGGTGTCCATGAACCGGCGCCTGTCCGGGGACGCTTCGCTTAACGCGCCAATCCGGGCGACGGAGGGCGAATCCGGCCAGTGGCAGGATTGGCTCGTGGACGATCACGAGAGCCAGGAAGACGTGCTCATCGAGCAGGACGAACTGGAGACGCGCCGGCGCATGCTGTCGAAGGCCATGAGCGTCCTCAACGACCGCGAACGGCGCATTTTCGAGGCCCGCCGTCTGGCTGAAACGCCGATCACGCTGGAAGAACTCTCCTCCGAGTTCGACATCAGCCGCGAACGTGTCCGCCAGATCGAAGTGAGAGCTTTCGAGAAGGTTCAGGATTCGGTTCAGAAGGAAGCATTGGCCCAGGCGCAGGCGCTGCGCGTCGTCGACGCCTGATCCGTCACGCCTCACCGTTCAGATACGAAAAAGCCGGCGGATCAATCCGCCGGCTTTTTTTTATTATTGTCCGGTACTTCCGTTGGTGCTCATTGCCTGCCATTCCTGGATGGCCTCGGTGAAGGCCTGCGTTCCAGCAGGCCCCTTCTGCAAGGTCATGAGCGCACGCCGTCCATTGCGGTAGGCCAGCGGGATGTCCATCCAGTTGCGGCTGCGCAGGAGTTCGAGGTTGGTTGCCCGCGCATCCGGAAAGTCGTTCAGCGCGATCATGTGGAAGTCGTCGGTGATCTTGGCCGGAACGGCAATCAGCGCGTCGCCGCGATCCTGCTCCGTCTGCTTCATCGCAATCCGCTGGACGCTGTCGATCGCACCGCCCTCGAAGCCGGGAGGAACGGCAAAGACGACCTCGACCAGATGGCTCGCCGGCAACGACGTGTCGGTATTGCGCTTGAAGGTGATCAGCGCCGTCAGGCCGCGACCGGGAATGTTGACCCGTCCCTGCACCACGGGCTCCTGCACGCCGTTGGGGCCGGCTTCCCGCTGCAGCGACCAGGATATCGCACCCTCGATGGCGGTGGGAGCCGTCTGTCCGACACGCTCCTCGTAGAGGAACATCCTCTCGCCAGCGAGCGCTGGGGCATCCTCGGGCGTGGCGGTCGGCTCGGCGGCGCCAGCCGGAGCGTTTGCCGCGGCCTCGGCCGGCGTCACGGGCGGCGCGTTGAGCTGCGCGACTGATTGACCTTCTCCCGTGCCGTTGGTCGGGCCTGGACCTTCGTCCACTTCCGTACCATCGGTGAGCAGGCGCTGCGTGAACTTCGACAGCTCCGCCACGTCCTCGGATGCGGGTTCAGCCGTGTCCTCTTCCGTCTCCGGCTGCGCGGCGACAGGCGCGTCCGAGACCGGAGCTTCCGCCGTCTCCTCGGCCGCATCTTCGACGGCGCCGTCCGTTGCCGGGACGCTGACCGCGGCCGGTCCGGCAAGGCCGACGACTTCCGTCAAGGAGTCCCTGTTGAGCCAGAGCGCATAGCCTCCCGCCGCGATGATGATGACGCCGATCAGCGCCAGAACCGGTCCGGCGTAATTGCGCTTCTTCGGCGCGACACGGTAGGGCCGTGGTGGCGGAACCATGTCCGTATCCGCAGCCGCATCGTCGGCCGGATCATCGGGACGGCCCGCCGGCATCGCGTTCGGATTGTAGCCGATCAGTTCTTCGAGATCGTTCCAGGGGTCCTTGGCGCTGCTCGCGGGCGTCTGGACCGTCTCCTCGGGAGCGGCGCGCAGTACATCCTCGAAATCGTCGCGACCGCTAACTGCGGGCGCGAAGGCGGGAAAATCGTCCGTGGACGGCATCCGCACCGACGACGCGCCGGCATGGGTCTCTTCTGTAAAATGGCCCTCGACGGTTTCGGAAGCCAGCGGCGCGCCGACGGGCTCCCCGATCTGCTCCGAGGGCGCCAGATCGGGCACGTCCTGCCAGACCGTCTCGGCCGGCGGAGAAGCCTCCTGGGCCTCCGGCCATTGCCAGCCATCTTCGGCGACCGGAGCGGCGGGTGCCGGCTCATCCTGCCAGGCAAACGAGGCCGGCTCCGATGGCGGCGACACGGGTTCAGATGCTGCGAAATGATTCGACACCGCCTGATGGTCGTCTGTCGCCGGCTCATCGGTCGGAGGATACGGCTCCGACGTCGGCCACATGCCGATGGGCTCGGAGACGACGTCGTTCGTGACAGCCACGTCGCGCGGCCAATGGTCCGGCTGCTGATCGGCGGAGATATCTACGGGCTCCGCGGCATGGGTCTCCGCATGCTCGCGGGTCGACCAGCTGTCTTCCGGCGTATCGACGAAAGCCGTCGGCTCCTGGTGAACGTCTTCCTGAGGGGAAGGCTGTTCGTCGAGGCTTGCGTCCTCGTAACGGTGCTCGGGCGCGCCGTAGACGTCGGCCTGCGCCTCCATGGGCGCAGCCTGCGGCTCTTCCCCGGGCGCTGCATAGGGCTCCGCACTCCCGGCGTCTTCGCGATCCGCCGGATGGACCTCGTCCGGCTCCTGGGAAGAAACAGGGAAAGGCGCAACGAAAGGCGCCTCCACCGCGGGTTCCTCCGCCGGCAGCGCTTCCGCATGCTCCGCCTCTACCGAGACGATCGCCGACTCCAGCTTGTCCATCTGACGATGGATCATCGCTTCAGGAGGCGCCGGCTTCATGTTCTCGAGTTGCCGCCGAACAGCGCTTCGCGCCTTGTCGTACACCTTTTCGCGCATCTCCGGCGTATTCTTCGCCAGACCGTCGACGGCGCGGCGGATCACCGCAACAAAATCTGCCATCAGTACTTTCTCATGGTCATTGGGTCGTCCAACGATTGATAATTAATCAACGATGAACATTAGTCCTCAAACGGGTCAGTCACAAGTATTGTGTCTTCCCGCTCCGGGCTGGTGGAAAGTAGGGCGACAGGCGCACCGATCAACTCCTCGACCTGACGAACATACTTGATCGCCTGGGCCGGCAGGTCTGCCCACTTGCGCGCACCGACCGTCGATTCTTTCCAGCCTTCCAGCGTGATGTAGATCGGCTGGACCCGCGCCTGAGCCGCCTGGTTTGCCGGAAGATGGTCGATCTCCTGGCCATCCAGCGTGTAGCCGACGCAGATCTTCAGTTCGTCGAGGCCGTCGAGCACGTCGAGCTTCG
>JBKBXP010000221.1:0-5547 GCA_046314035.1 Pseudorhizobium sp.
ATAGGACAGCAGGGAGAGGCCGACGATCACCTGATAAGTGCGCGGTCGAAGCAGCAGCCAGACCCCGCAGCCTGTCATGATGCCGATCGCCACTGCCAGAACAAGCTCCATCAGGCTGCCTCCTCGTTCTTCTTCTCAAGCGAGTTGAGGCGGTTGATACGGATGGACTGGTGCGCAAGGGCCACAAGAATGAGGACGGTCGAGCCGACGACGAGCATGAACACCCCGAGATCGAACACCATGGCCGTGGCTGCCGGAACTTGGCCGATCAGCGGCAGGTCCAGGTAGCGCGAATGCGATGTGAGGAACGGGTAACCCAGGAACCAGGACCCGATCCCGCTCGCCGCTGCTACGAGTAGCCCGGTGCCTATCCAGCGAAGCGGCAGGATGCGGATCCGCTCCTCGGCCCAGCGGGTTCCGCCGGCGAGGTATTGCAGAAGGAACGCGATCGACATCGTGAGACCGGCGGAGAACCCCCCTCCTGGAAGGTCGTGTCCACGGATAAAGAGGTAGATGGCAAACGTGATGACAACAGGAAACATCCACTGCATGATCACTGACGGAACGAGGAGGTAATCACGGGCGGTATCGCCGACAGACCGCTCGGGTTGTTGCTGATCGAAGCTGGACTGGACCCGCTGCTGTTCAGGCGGCTCGATACTGTCCGGCGCAGGTCGGAACCTGCGCAGCAGCGCATACACGGTCAATGCGACGATCCCCAGCACCGTGATCTCACCAAACGTGTCGAAGCCCCGGAAGTCGACGAGGATGACGTTGACGATGTTGCGTCCTCCGCCCAGCGTATAGGCATTTTGGACGAAGAAGTTCGCTATGGCGTCCGGCACCGACATCGTCATGACCGCATAGGCGATGAAGGCCATTCCGACGCCACAGGCAGCCGCAAGCGCAAAGTCCCGGAAGCGCCTGAACCGGGCTCTGAAGGTCAGCTCGTCTTTTAGTTCCTCGGTTCGCTTCGGCAGCCAGCGCAGGCCGAGCAGGATCAGGACGGTCGTCACGATCTCGACGAGCAGTTGCGTGATGGCGAGATCCGGGGCTGAGAGCCAGACAAAGGTCAGGCAGACGATCAGACCGACACCGCCCAACATCACCAGCGATGCCAGCCGGTGATATTTGGCCAGAACCGCCGTTCCCACCGCGAGGCAGGAACCGAGAATCCAGAGCCCCGTAAAGGGAATATCGATGCGGGAGGGTACGATCATCCAAGATTGAAAACCCGAAAGATAGAGCGGCATCAGGGCAGCCATGAATCCCATGAAGGTCACCCAGCGCAGTTGCGGCTGCAGGGTTCGCGTCCCCAGGCGCGCCTCCAGCCCTCTTGCCCACCGCCACGAGATCGTCACCAGCACCCGTTCGAAGATGCGGGCACCGCGAAGACGCCGGAACCCCAGCGCACCGTCAGCACAATTTGCGAAATACTGCCGGAAGACCACGTAGATCCCGCAGCCGACCGCGAGCGCCAGCCCGCTCATGAGCAGAGGTATGTTGAACCCGTGCCAGACCGAGAGACTGTATTCCGGGGTCGACGGTCCGAGAACGCTGACGGCGGCCACCCGCAGAAACGGTCCGATGGTGATGTTGGGAATGACGCCAACGACGAGACAGGCCAGCACCAGGAACTCGATGGGAAAGCGCATCCAGCGCGGCGGCTCATGCGGCTTGGCAATCGGCAGGTCGACCGGTGGCGGCCCGAAGAAGACGGAGTGGATGAAGCGGAGCGAATACACGACGCTGAATGCGCTTGCCAGAACTGCCAGATAGGGCAACGCCACATCCAGCCAGGAATCCGCATGGGTTTCCACCGACTCGGCGAAGAACATTTCCTTCGAAAGAAAGCCGTTCAACAGCGGCACGCCAGCCATGGCAGCACTGGCGACCATTGCCAGTCGACCCGTGATCGGCAGATATTTCATCATCCCGCTGAGACGCCGCAGGTCACGCGTCCCCGTCTCGTGGTCGATGATGCCCGCAGCCATGAAGAGCGAGGCCTTGAAGGTGGCGTGGTTGGCCATGTGGAAGATCGCCGCAATCGTCGCCAGCGGACTGTCGAGACTGAGAAGCGTCGTGATCAGCCCGAGATGGCTGATCGTGGAATAGGCAAGCAGCCCTTTCAGGTCTTGCTGGAACATCGCGAAATAGGCGCCGAGAACAAGCGTCGTGATCCCTGCGGTTCCGACCAGCAGAAACCACTCGTAGGTGCCGGACAGAGCGGGCGACATGCGAACCAGAAGAAACACGCCGGCCTTCACCATTGTCGCGGAATGCAGATAGGCCGAGACAGGTGTCGGCGCTGCCATGGCGGATGGCAACCAGAAGTGAAACGGAAACTGGGCACTTTTGGTGAAGGCGCCGATGAGAACCAGGATCAGGCTTGTCAGATAGAGCGGGTGGGCACGGATCTGGTCGCCCGCTGCCAGGATGGCGTCCAGTTCGTAGCTGCCAACGATCGAGCCCAGGATCAGCATGCCGATCAGCAGGCAAAAGCCTCCCGTCGCGGTGATCGTCAGCGCCATGCGTGCACCGTCGCGCGCCGCGGAGTTTTGATGCCAATAGCTGATGAGAAGAAACGACGACAGGCTCGTCAGCTCCCAGAACAACGACAGCAGGATGACGTTGCCCGAGACGATGATGCCGAGCATCGAGCCCATGAAGGCGAGGAAGAACGAGAAGAAACGCGGGATCGGATCCCGCTCCGACATGTAGTACCGGGCGTAGAGGACCACGAGCAGCCCGATGATCGCCACGAGCATCGAGAAGAGCCAGGCAAATCCGTCCATTCTGAGGGTGAAGTTGATCCCCAGTTGCGGCATCCACGGCTGCTCGAACCGCACGACGCCGCCGTCCGCGACGAAGGGATAAAGGGCAGCAGTGGCAGCGATCGTCCAGACGGCGACCCCGCCGGCGATGGAGGCCGGGAAGAGCCGTGTATCCGTTCGCAGCGAGAGGGCCACGACCACGCTTCCCACAAAGGGAACGACAGTCAGCAGAAGAAGAAGAGCCTGTTCCGTCGTTATCCCAATGCCGCGCCCCCCGTCTTCTCAAACCACCCAAAATGGCGTATGTACGTCACTATGGTGGGAGAACATCCATGGGTCAAGCGACGAAAGAGCCGGTGATCACGCCGGCCTTGTGCCGCGCGGCAAGAGGAATGCTGGATTGGACGCAGCAGCAACTGGCGGAGCGATCCATGGTGTCACGAAGCACGATCCGTGATTTCGAGGGTTGCCGGCATGGCCTGCACCAATCGACAGCCTGTCAGTTGAAACGCACCTTCGAGGACGCCGGTGTCCTTTTCACATCGGTGGAGGGCTGCGGCCCAGGTCTCAGCATGACGCCCGCGGAACCGCTCGGGAAGCCATCCGACAAAGCCTGATCCCTCGGTGTGAACTGGCGCTGCTGACATGCGGCGCCCGCAGTTCTTGACCCGATCCTCGCAAGATATTTTCAGCTGAATCGGGTAGCATCACAGCACCGGCGGTGAGCGACCATCGCCTTCGTCGCAAGAAGATGAACAGGAGCAGTCAATGAAGCGTATCATGGTTGCCACCGACTTTTCCGAGCGCTCCGACCGAGCCCTCCGGCGCGCCGCCCTGCTGGCCAAACAGACCGATGCGGCCGTGACGCTCGTGAGCGCGGTGGACGACGATCGACCAAAGCGGATCGTCGATGAAGAAAGACGCCTGGCCGAGGCGCTGTTGAGCGAGATGAGCGCGACCCTTCGCAGCGTGGATGGCATCGAATGCGATGCCACCGTCATTCTCGCCGAAGCATCTCAAGCAATCGTTCGGGCGGTACATGACGTTGCGCCGGACTTGCTCGTTCTGGGACCGCACCGGCGCCAGTTGTTCCGCGACGTCTTTATCGGAACCACGGCCGAACGCACCATTCGAGAAGCGCCCTGCCCAATTCTCATGGTGAACGCGGCGCCTGCAGCACCCTACCGACATCTGATGATGACCACCGATCTGAGCGACGTCTCGCGGGACGCGATCGTGTCCTTGGCCCGACTGAAGCTGACCGGATCCGCGGAGCAGTCAATCCTGCACATTTATGATACGCCCGTTCTGCGGCTGGCGATGTCGACGGAGCTGCCCGAGAACGACCAGGATGAATATGCCCAGGCCCAGAACGCAAGCGCGTCCGCCTCGCTTGCCCGGTTTCTGGCCTCTGCCCCCACCCCCTATTTCGCACCGCTTGTCCGCCAGGAAGGAAACAAGACCAGTCACGAGATCCTGGCAACCGCAGCCGAGATCACTGCCGACCTGATTGTCATGGCAACCCATCAAAAGCGCAGCCTGGAAAAGAGACTGCTTGGCAGCGTGACCGAACAGGTCTTGCGGAATTCATCCATAGACATCCTGGTGATCCCTCCGGTCGCCAAGGCGCCAGGTCGGAGATAATTGCGCGACCGCAACAACGTCTTCAACGGGTCGCGTCGTTCCGGAGCCAAGCCAGTCAAACGGTCCGATCGAATGACTACCGCGGAACGAGATCCAGAGGGCGCGACGCCACGAGAACGAACCGGCGGTAGAAATACGTGCGCAATCTGTTCCTGAGATCAGCATCCTTGCGCTGAGCAACAGCGATTGATCGGCGGGAGGGAAAGGCGATGTCGGAGAAACCCGCCTCTCGTACCATCGGCTCGAGACGCTCGGCCGTCAGACCCTCGCTGAACGGAAGACGCTGCATGATATCGGCGTGTTTCTCGCTCATGGCGCCGTCATAGTGGGGATCTTCTCCGACCACGCGGTCGATCACGCGAACCGCAAGGGAAGCGAGCCGACCAAGGCGCGTTGGCCTCGCCCAGTCGCCATCGAAGACAAGCAGCATGCCGCCCGGCTTCAACACCCGCAACCAGTCGGCGAGCGCCGCCTCCGGCTCCGTCAGCGTCCAGACCAGGTGTCGGCAGATCACGGCGTCATAGGCTTCGTCGGGCTCCATGGTGCGTTCGGCGTCGGCCAGAACGAACCTGGCCCGCGACTGGCCTGCATGCTTTGCTCGGGCCACGGCAAGCATGGTCTCGGAGAAATCCAGGGCCGTCACCTCATGACCGAGCGAGAGCAGGACGTTCGTCACCTCTCCCGTGCCGCAGGCAAGCTCCAGCACCTTGCGGGGCTCCGGCCCGATCGCCTTGCGCACGGCTGCCGCCCAGGCATCCAGTTCCGGGCCGGGAGGAATACGGTGACCGAATGCCAGATCGAAGGTCGCGGACCTCCTCGACCAGTACTCCCGGATATCCTCTTTCAGATCCCTGTTGCGCATATCCATCGACTACGCTCCTGTCATCAGCATGGGTTTTTCCCGCGGCACGTCTTGCCGCGGCGCCACGCCCTTGGTCAGGAAGCGGATGTGGCAGACACCGTCCGCATCGGTATCCACCCGGACATCGACGCCGAAGACGTCATGAATGCGAGCGCGCGTGAGCACCTCCTGCGGTCGGCCCAGGGCGACCAGGCGCCCGCCCTGCATCACCGCGATCCGGTCACAGAACATTGCCGCATGGTTGAGGTCGTGCAGTGCCGCGACCAC
>JBKBXP010000222.1:0-5539 GCA_046314035.1 Pseudorhizobium sp.
CGGGCGGCGCGCGCTGGTATCGACAAGGCCCGGCGGCAGGTGGCGGCGCTGGTGGCGGCCGAACCCGCCCACGTCGTCTTCACGAGCGGCGCGACGGAAGCGGCCAACCATGTCCTGACGCCGGATTTCAGGATGGGACGCACCCCGCTTGCCGTGAGCCGCCTGTATGTCTCGGCGATCGAGCACCCGGCGGTGCGCGAGGGCGGACGGTTTGCGCCCGACCAGATATCGGAAGTTCCCGTCACCCGTCACGGTGTTCTCGACCTGCAGGCACTGGAGGCCGCACTTGCCGCTCATGATCGTGCAGCGGGATTGCCCATGGTCGCGCTGATGCTGGTCAACAACGAGACGGGGATCGTCCAGCCCGTGGCGGAGGCGGCACGGCTTGTCCATCAGCACGGCGGCTTGATGATCGTCGATGCGGTGCAGGCCGTGGGCCGGATATCTGTCGAGATCGCAGCGCTCGACGCTGATTTCCTGATTATATCATCCCACAAGATCGGTGGTCCAAAGGGCGTCGGCGCTCTGATCTCACGCGGTGAGCTGTTGCTGCCCTCTGCCTTGATCCGTGGTGGCGGACAGGAAAAAGGGCACCGGTCCGGAACAGAAAATTATCATGGAATCATAGGCTTCGGAGCCGCTGCTGATGCAGCGCTAGAAGCCGTTGAGTCCTGCCAGCCCGAGATCTCGACGCTGCGCGATGCCCTGGAAGTCGGCATGACTGCCATCGCGCCGGACGTTCTGGTCCACGGGCAGGACATGGAGCGGGTCGGCAACACCTGCTTCTTCACCCTTCCCGGGTTGAAATCGGAGACCGGCCAGATCGCCTTCGACATCGAAGGCGTGGCGCTGTCGGCCGGGTCTGCCTGCTCGTCCGGCAAGGTCGGCCAGAGTCACGTGCTGACGGCCATGGGCTTCGATGCCGATCTCGGCGCACTTCGCATCTCGATCGGTCCGACCACGAGCTCGGTCGACATCGATGCCGTTTTGGCGGCATTCAAGAGGATTTCCGGCCGACGTCGTTCGGCCGGGGAAGCCGCCTAGGCGGCAATAAACCTGCGGAAAGGCAATTTTCCGCTTGCCCGGAGGTGTGAAAACATCCTTCTGGCCACTACATACCGGCGGAACTTCCCGCCCGAAAAAAGAGGTGCCGGCCTGATTGCCGGCGAGAGTTGGAGAACACCATGGCTGCGGTGCAGGAAACTATCGATCAGGTTCGCCAGATTGATGTGGACCAGTACAAATACGGCTTCGAAACCGTCATCGAAGTGGACAAGGCTCCCAAAGGCCTGTCCGAGGAGATCATTCGCTTCATCTCGGCCAAGAAACAGGAGCCGGAATGGATGCTGGAGTGGCGCCTCGACGCCTATCGCCGCTGGCTGACGATGGAAGAGCCCACCTGGGCGCGCGTTGACTATCCGAAGATCGATTTCAACGACCTCTACTATTACGCGGCACCTAAGAACCTGACAGGTCCGACGTCGCTGGAGGAGGTCGATCCGGAGCTGCTGCGCGTCTATGAGAAGCTCGGCATCCCGCTTCGCGAGCAGGAAATGCTGGCTGGCGTGAAGACCTCCAAGGTTGCCGTCGACGCCATCTTCGATTCCGTCTCGGTCGTCACGACCTTCAAGAAGGAACTGCAGAAGGCCGGCGTGATCTTCATGTCGATCTCGGAGGCGATCCGCGAGCATCCGGAGCTGATCAAGCAGTATCTCGGCAGCGTCGTTCCGACCACCGACAACTACTACGCCACGTTGAACGCCGCCGTCTTCACTGACGGTTCCTTCGTCTTCGTGCCGAAGGGCGTTCGCTGCCCGATGGAGCTGTCGACCTACTTCCGCATCAACGAGAAGAACACGGGCCAGTTCGAACGGACCCTGATCATCGCCGAGGAAGGCGCCTACGTCTCCTATCTCGAAGGCTGCACGGCACCGCAGCGCGACGAGAACCAGCTGCATGCCGCAGTCGTGGAACTGGTCGCTCTCGATGACGCCGAGATCAAATATTCGACCGTGCAGAACTGGTACCCGGGCGATGCCCAGGGCAAGGGCGGCATCTACAACTTCGTCACCAAGCGCGGTGACTGCCGCGGCCACCGGTCGAAGATCTCCTGGACGCAGGTCGAAACCGGCTCGGCGATCACCTGGAAGTATCCGAGCTGCATCCTGCGCGGCGACGACAGCCGCGGCGAGTTCTACTCGATCGCCGTGTCGAACGGTTACCAGCAGATCGACTCCGGCACCAAGATGATCCACCTCGGCAAGAACACGTCGAGCCGCATCATCTCCAAGGGGATTTCGGCCGGGCGCTCCAACAATACCTATCGCGGCCAGGTCTCCATCCACCGCCGTGCGGAAAATGCCCGCAACTTCACCAACTGCGATTCGCTCCTGATCGGCGACAAGTGCGGTGCCCATACGGTGCCCTACATCGAGGTCAAGAACGCGTCCGCCCAGGTGGAACACGAGGCGACCACCTCGAAGATCTCCGACGACCAGAAGTTCTACGTCATGCAGCGCGGTATCCCCGAAGAGGAAGCCATCGCCCTCATCGTCAACGGCTTCGTCAAGGATGTCATCCAGGAACTGCCGATGGAATTTGCCGTGGAAGCGCAGAAGCTGATCGGTATTTCGCTCGAAGGAAGCGTGGGCTGATGAGACGGCGCGCTCAGCCGGCGTTGGTCGTCATCCTCGGGCTTGTCCCGAGGATCTACTTCCGGAAGGGCTGATCCGCGATGTCCGGCTTCGTCTACATGATGTCGGACAAGCCGCGCGGAGTGATCTACGTCGGTGTGACCAGCGACCTGCAGGGCCGCATTTGGGAACACCGGAATGAAGTAAGGAAGAGTTTTACGTCCAGATACAATGTGAAGCTTTTGGTGTGGTTCGAATTGCATCCGAACATCGTATTGGCGATCCAGCGAGAGAAGTCGTTGAAGCGCTATCTGCGCGACTGGAAGATCAAGCTGGTTGAAGGGTTGAACCCGACTTGGCTCGATCTTTATGATCGCATCGATGAAATCGTGAACGTCTACGTACCGCCGCCGAACACACCGCAGTGGTCTGACTACAACTGATACCGCAGTGGATCCTCGGGACAAGCCCGAGGATGACGGAATGAGAAGGCGCTGAACGGCGCAAAAAGTAACGACAGGCGGCCCTGGTGCCGCTCGATGGACAGGAACACAAACATGCTTGAAATTCGCAATCTTCACGCCCGCATTGCCGAAGACGGCACCGAAATCATCAAGGGCCTGAACCTGACGGTCAGGGCAGGCGAAGTCGCCGCCATCATGGGCCCCAACGGTTCGGGGAAGTCGACGCTGTCCTACATCCTGTCCGGCCGCGAGGACTATGAAGTCACCGAAGGCGAGATCCTCTACAACGGCGAGAGCATTCTCGATCTCGATCCGGCGGAACGCGCCTCCAAGGGCATTTTCCTCGCCTTCCAGTATCCGGTCGAAATCCCCGGCGTCGCGACCATGCAGTTTCTGAAGGTGGCGATGAACGAGCAGCGCAAGGCGCGCGGCGAAGAGGAGCTGACGACGCCGGACTTCATCAGGCGCGTCAAGGAAGCCGCTGCGGAACTGAAGATCGACCCGGCCATGCTGCGCCGTCCGCTCAACGTCGGCTTTTCCGGCGGCGAGAAGAAGCGTGCCGAAATCCTGCAGATGGCGCTGCTCGAGCCGAAGCTCTGCATCCTCGACGAGACCGATTCCGGCCTCGACATCGATGCGCTGAAGATCGTCGCCGACGGCGTCAACGCGCTGAAGTCGCCGGATCGCGCCGTGATCGTCATCACCCACTACCAGCGCCTGCTCGAATACATCGTTCCGGACACGGTCCATGTTCTCTACAAGGGTCAGGTCATCCGGTCCGGCGACAAGGATCTGGCGCTCGAGCTGGAAGCCAACGGCTACGCCGACATCATCGGGAAAGCAGCCTGATTCCCGGAAAGGACGTCGACATGAACATTCACACGCCCATTCGCCTGACACCGGCCGAGACGGCTCTGGTGGAATCCTACACGGCGCAGGTCGGTGATCTGCCGGGCGACGGCGCCGTCACCGTCACGCGCGATCGGCTGCTCAACGACATCAAGACCGCCGGCCTGCCGACGCGCCGCGTCGAGGCCTGGCACTATACGGATCTGCGCACGCTGTTGCGCAACGTTCCGGCGCCCCTCGTGGCGCCGCCTTCGCTCGTCACCATCGCTCCTCTCGTCGAGGGCGCTCAGGTGCTCCCGGTACTGCAGGGTGCTGTCGATCCGGCGGCCTCGGTCGAAGGTGTGGAAATTGCCCCTTTCGCCGACAGCCTCGTGAACGGCACGGCGGCGGCGGGTCTCGCAGCAATCGACAAGGACGACGCGATCGGCAAGATCAACGGCAGCCTCGTTCGCGACGGCTACAGCCTTGCCATTCCCGCCGGAGCAACCGTCGAGGCTCCGATCGAACTGCAGGCGCTGCATGGGGCAGGGCAGGTTCACACCCGCTTTCCCGTCGTGTTTGGCGCCGGCGCCAGGGCCACGGTGATCGAGCGTCACCACTCGATCACCGGCGAGGCGGCCCTGGTCACGAGCATCAGCGACATCACGCTGGAAGAGGGCGCGGAAGCTGTCTGGATCATCCTGCAGGAGCAGGGGGCAGAGGACACGCATCTCGGCCAGATCCGGGTCAAGTTCGGCACCAATTCGAAGCTGAGGCTGTTCGTCATCAACGCCGGCGGCAAGCTGGTGCGCCAGGAGCTGCGCATCGACGTCGACGGCGAAGGCAGCGAACTGACGCTTCGCGGCGTCAACCTGCTCGGCGGCGAAACCCACACGGACGTGACGCTGGTTCTCGGCCACAACGTACCGAACACCGATTCGACCGAGATCATCCGCAACGTCGTCTTCGACCGCGCCAAGGGTGTGTTCCAGGGGATGATCCGCGTGGCGCCCGACGCGCAGAAGACCGACGCCAAGATGGCCTGCAACACGCTGCTCCTGACCGACGATGGCGAGTTCTGCGTCAAGCCGGAGCTGGAGATCTTTGCCGACGACGTCATCTGCGGTCACGGCGCCACGGTGTCGGACATCGACGGCAATCATCTCTACTACCTGATGTCGCGCGGAATCCCGGAAAACAAGGCGCGCGCCATGCTGGTCAACGCCTTCGTGGCCGAGATCGTCGAAGAACTCGAGGATGAAAAGCTGGTCGAGGCGCTGGAAGGCGTCATCTCGGCCTGGCTGGAAAAGCACGCCTGACATGGACCAGATTACACCAGCGACCGATTACGACGTAGAAGCCATCCGGCGGGATTTTCCGATCCTGTCGCGCGAGGTCTATGGAAAGCCGCTGGTGTATCTGGACAATGGCGCCTCGGCACAGAAGCCGCAGGTGGTGATCGACGCCATTTCGAACGCCTATTCCAACGAATATGCCAACGTCCATCGCGGTCTGCATTTCCTCTCCAATGCCGCGACCGACGCCTATGAGGCGTCGCGCGAAACCGTGCGCCGCTTCCTGAACGCCGGATCGGTCGACGAGATCATCTTCACC
>JBKBXP010000223.1:0-5495 GCA_046314035.1 Pseudorhizobium sp.
AGGGTGTCGAGGTCTTTCAACGAACTAGAGGCGATCCTGATCTCGGGAGCCTGTCCCTGGCTCGCCACGAGATCGCTCAGCGAGAGACCGATCAGCGTCAGGGTCTGGATTGGGCCGTCGTGAAGCTCCCACCCGATCTGGTCGAGAACTTTCTCGTTGAGTTTGCCGGCCTCACGGCGGGTACTTTCGGCGTCGTAGCGAAGCCGTTCGTTCTGCTTTGCCAGTTCGAGTGCTCCGCGGAGGCCATCCCACATGGCCAGATGCTGTCGATCGATCACCAGGCTGCCGCGTCGCACAATGTAATAGAGGCCCCCGAGCAGCGGCAAGGAAAATGCAAGAACGAACAGGGCGGTCCGCCATCTGGCTTGGGCCATTTCCGTCAAGATGAAACCGGGTGTTTCGTAGAACTCGCCCACGAGCCTGACGGTGCCCTCCGCATCCTCGACGAGCGGCGCGTAGATTTCGATTAGACCCTGGTCTATTTCGTCGCCTGAGTAGAAATGTTTGGGCTCGGCCGTACTGGAAATGACGACTTCGCCGGAGAATGCCCGCCGCAGCTCAGCGAAAAGCTTTCCCTCTCCCTCTGCGTTATTGTCGGAAGACGATGAGTAGAAGAGGGTCCCGTCGGGGTTCCAGATCTTCAGCTGGGTCACATGCCGGTGAAGCACCCCGTGGCTGACCACCAGGTCCAGTTGCTCCTCCAGACGAGGGCTGGCACGACTTGCCCGGATTTCGTCTTCGTCGAGCATCGGGCCAACAAAAGCCCGAAGATAACCCGTCCCGACACTTGCCGCGCCTCTGAGAACCGCTTGCTCGATGCTCCGCGTCGTCCAGAAGGCCAGGCCGGCCATCAACAGAATCACGAACATGGAAGCGATGAGGACGAACTGTGTCTCAAGCCGGGCACGGCGGAACATCGTCCTCACGGGCCGAATTAGTCTCGCCGTCCGGCCGTCCCTTACAGATCCCCTGAGGGATGAATGCATGCCCGCAATCCTGTGTCCGGACAAGGTGATGTGCCCATCAGCGGCGTTGCCGGTTACACCGGGCGCCGCAGTGTAACGAACCATGCAATCAGGCGATGCGCTAGGGACTTTGGTCTCAGTGATTATCGGACCTTTGGCTGTGTCCCCGCAGCTTTGGACTCGCTCACCCGGGCCCCTTCGTCCCGAAGATCGCCAGCCTTTGTGGCCTGATCCTCCGTCTTCACCTGAGCTAGCATGATGGGAGTGGGCCCGGGAGGCATGAGGCTTTCCCGTCTAGATGCACACCTCAGGGGAACGAAAATGAGTGCTCTTTCTCTTAATCTCGCGGATCTGCAGTTCATCCTGCGCCAGATCAAGATCGCCGAGGCCAACTCGACAGCCCATGCGGCGACCGATGCAGTCGACCTGCGCGAGGTTTATGTCGATGCCGAAGGCAATACGATGGATGAGCTCGGCACCCCCTACAGCCCCGACACCCACCCGGCCCTTGCCCTGACCCTGGCGATCCCGGACCCGCACGTGCCGTTCGGACTGCGCACCGTGGACGGCAGCTATAACAATCTGGTCGAAGGCCGGGAGATGTGGGGTGCTTCCGGCGAGCCGATGCCGCGGCTGTTTGAGCCGAACTACATCAATGACGCAGATGGCGATGTGATGCCGCTGGGCCCCACGCAGGTCGTCACCAATACAGACTACAGCCTTCCCGGCAGCGTCGCCGATGCGGATCCGCGCACCATTTCCAACCTCATCGTCGACATGTCGATGAACAATCCTGCTGCCGTCCTGGCGGCGTTGACATTTGCAGGCTCGGAAGATCCGATGGCGGATCTGGCCGAAATCATGGCGCTGAACCTGTCGCCAGCTGAGGCCACGGCTGCGTTTGTCGCGGCGACAACGGCCCTCGAGACTGCGAACGACGCGCTCGATGCCGCCGTTGTGGCTTATTCCGGTACCTCGGATCCCCTGCTGAGGCCCGCTCTCATCGACGCGATCCAGCAGGCGGCGGAGGGTGTCACCGCTGCTGAAGCGGCGCTGGCGCAGGCCGAGGATGTTGTCGCCAATCCGCAGGCGGCGATGATCGCGCTGGCCGAGGAGAAGGGCCTGACCTTCAACAACGGCTCGCTCGACATTCCCAATATCGCTCCCGACGAGGGCCTGTCTGCCCCGTTCAACGCCTGGATGACCTTCTTCGGCCAGTTCTTCGATCACGGTCTCGACCTGATCTCCAAGGGGGGCAACGGGACGATCTATGTTCCACTCGAAGACGATGATCCATTGGTCCTTGGGGCCGATGGTGTGGCGGGCACACTGGACGATCTCCCGCCAGAGCTTCGCTTCATGACGCTGACGCGTTCGACGACCGTCATCGGCCCAGACGGAGAGCCGACGCAGCGCAACGTCACGACGCCCTTCGTCGACCAGAACCAGACCTATACCTCGCACGCGTCGCACCAGGTGTTCCTGCGCGAATATCGCCTGGACGGCGACGGCGACCCGGTGGCCACCGGCAAGCTGCTGGGCGGAGCGACAGGGGGCTTGGCGACCTGGGCGGATGTCAAGGTGCAGGCACGGGAGATGCTGGGCATCGAACTGACAGACATGGACGTTTTCGCCGTGCCCTTGCTGCGCACCGATGCCTATGGCGAGTTCATCCGCGATCCCGAGACGGGATTTGCGCAGGTCATCACCGGACTGGGTGCCGACGGCATCCCGAACACGGCGGACGACATCGTCATTTCGGGCACGCCCACAACGCCGGTCGGCCTTACCGCGGCCATCCGGACTGCCAACGCCTTCCTCGACGACATCGCCCACAATGCGGTGCCGGGGACGGTCTTCGATGCCGATGGTGACCCGGCTACGCCGGGGACCCTCATCGTGGGGGCCGACAGCGACAGCGACACCGGAAACACCATCGCGACCGATTTCCGCGGTCGCAAGGTCGCCTATGACGACGAACTGCTCGACCGCCACTTCGTAACCGGCGACGGCCGCGGCAACGAGAACATCGGCCTCACGGCTGTCCACCACGTGTTCCACTCCGAGCACAATCGTCAGGTCGACCAGCAGAAGGTCACGATCCTGAACTCGGGAGATCTGGACTTCGTCAACGAATGGCTGGCGATCGATACCGATGCGGCGACGCTCAATCAGTTCGTTGATGGATACGCTGCTGCAACCAACAAGGCATTGTTCCTTGAGACGTCGACCCTCTTCAACGGTAACACGTGGGACGGCGAGCGTCTCTTCCAGGCGGCGCGCGTTGCCACGGAGATGCAGTATCAGCACCTCGTGTTCGAGGAGTTCGGGCGCAAGATCCAGCCCAACATCGACGTCTTCGTCTTCAACAATGTGACCGACGTCGATCCGCGGATCTTCGGCGAATTCGCCAACGTCATCTACCGGTTCGGCCATTCGATGCTGACCGAGAACATGCCGCGCATCGGGCCCGACGGCGCCGTTATGGATGGCGGCGATCTGACCCTGATCGAGTCCTTCCTCAATCCCGTATTGTTCGACAATGACGGTGGCCTCACCCATGACGAGGGCGCGGCGGCAATCGTACGCGGCATGACCATCGAGCGCGGCAACGAGATCGACGAGTTCATCACCGGGGCCCTGCGCAACAACCTGCTTGGACTGCCGCTCGATCTTGCGGCCATCAACATCGCCCGCGGTCGCGACACCGGCATGCCGACACTGAACCAGGCCCGCCAGCAGCTCTTCGACGCGAGCGGATCGACCTTCCTCACGCCCTATACCAGCTGGACGGAATTTGCCGCCAACCTGAAGAACCCGATGTCGGTGGTGAACTTCATCGCCGCCTACGGCCAGCATGACAGCATCACAGACGCCGAGACGCTCGATCAGAAGCGCGACGCCGCGATGCTTCTTGTCTTCGGCGGCGCGAACGAGCCGTCTGACCGCCTCGATTTCCTCAACAGCACCGACACCTGGTCCGCCGCCAACAGCGGTCTCAACGATATCGACCTCTGGATCGGTGGTCTCGCCGAGAAGAAGATGCCTTTCGGCGGCATGCTCGGCTCGACTTTCAACGCCGTCTTCGAACTGCAGATGGAAAACCTGCAGGACGGCGACCGCTTCTATTATCTCACCCGCACCCAGGGCCAGAACCTCCTCACCTCGCTGGAGCAGAACTCCTTCGCCAAGTTGATCATGGCCAATACCAACCTTGCCCAGCCGGGTCCCGATGGCATCCGTGGCACGGCCGACGACATCATCGAGCGTCACATCGGCGTCGATTCCTTTGCGACCTACGATTACGTCCTGGAAGTCGATGCGAGCAAGCAGGCGGATTACAACGGTGACGCTGCGGGCGTCGATCCGCTCGGCAACGATCCAACGCTGGAAGCGCTCGGTTTGACCAAGGTGGTCCGCGACGATCCCGGCACCGCCGGTGCCGACAGCAACTACATCCGCTTCTTCGGCGGGGAGCATGTCGTGCTGGGCGGCACCGCCGGCAACGACACCATCATCGGCGATTTCGGCGACGACGGCATCTGGGGTGATGCGGGCGACGACCGCATCGAGGCGGGCGCCGGCGTCGATCTCGTCAACGGAGGGGCAGGGAACGATATCATCACCGACTCCGGCGACACCGGCGACTTCCTTAAGGGGGACGAGGGCGACGACGTGATCGCCAACTCGAACGGGTTCGATATCCTGATGGGAGGTTCCGGCAAGGACGTCTTCTTCGTCGGGGTCGATGCCACGGAGGTCTTTGCTGGTCAGGGTGACGACTTCATCCTCGGTGGGGATGATGCGGATTTCCTGATGGGCAACGAAGGCGACGACTGGATCGAGGGCGGCGGCGGCTTCGACACCACAGCCGGCGACAACTCGGAACTGTTCTTCAATTCGGCCATCAAGGGCCACGATGTGATGTTCGCCGGCAATGACGAGCATGATTTCGACGCCGAATCCGGCGATGACATCATGGTCCAGGGCGAAAGCGTCATCCGCAACGAAGGCATGTTCGGTTTTGACTGGGCGATCTACAAGGGCGTCTCCTTCGGCGCCGATGCCGATCTGCGCGTGCCGATCTTCACGACGGAGCAGGAGGACATCCTGCGTAACCGCTTTGACAAGACGGAAGCGCTTTCGGGCTGGGACCACGACGACATCCTGCGCGGCGACGACCGCATCACGGACGTGGGCGGGGCCGCGACGGTCGGGACCGCGGAAGGGGTTTTCTTCGAAGACGAGCTCACCCAGGCCGGCGTCGATCGGATCGACGGGCTGCGCATTTTGCTCGGGAACTTGATCTTGGCGAAGAACGATCCAAGCTACACGTTGCAGCAGCTTGCCGATCCTGAACTCCAAATTGCCTTCGATGAGGGCAACATCCTGCTCGGCGGTGGCGGAAGTGACCTTCTGCAGGGCAATGGCGGCAATGATTTCCTCGACGGCGATGCCTGGCTGAACGTCCGGATCCGGATCACCGGCTCGGGGCAGGCAAACTTCGTGGAAAACGAGATTGCGACGGTC
>JBKBXP010000224.1:0-5495 GCA_046314035.1 Pseudorhizobium sp.
GCAGATCAACAGCCAGACATCGATCAAGCGCGCCTGCCTGCTGGGAATCGGCATCGCCGTCCTGCCCGACTATATCGTCGGCCGCGATCCCGGACTGATTCAGCTGCCATTGGCCGCCGACATCCCCTCCTTCGACACCTATTTCTGCTACCCCGACGAAATGAAGAACGCTGCGAAGCTGAAGGTCTTCCGCGATTTCGTCGTGTCGAAGGCGCGAAACTGGAGCTTTTGAGCGGTTAATAGGCACTTTTCGACAGGCCTGCGCCGCCTGCATGGCTGTCCTGCACATTTATGCATTGTTCACTGCACAAATAACGACCATATCGCACTCAGTTGATGCACACGGTGGCTTTCCTCCCAGTTCCACCGCATCAGCTGTTCCCCTCTGGAGGTTTTTGACCTTCATACCTATAGGGCCCCGAAGCAATTCGGTGGCCCTTTTTTTTGCCTGTATGTCGCGGCATCTCCTTGCCTGACCGTGCTCATGTTCCCATATCGGGTCCAGTTGGCATGCAGTGACTCCAAGTTGCCGCCGCCAGCTGTTCCCCTCTGGAGGTTTTGAACCTTCACATCTCAGGGCCAGGAGAAATCCGGGCCCTATTTTTTTGGCTTCGCTGCCTGGCGCCGCACCTTTAAATCGAGAAAATCCGATCTATATATCGGACATGAACGATTTGGCGCACTCATGAACAAGACCGAGATCCTCAAGGCGCTGTCGCATCCCGCCCGGGTTGAGTTCCTGGAGTGGATGCGGGAACCGGAAGCGCACTTCTCCTCTCAGGCCCATCCGCTGGACATGGGTATCTGCGCCAATCAGTTCGAACGGCGCTGCTCGCTGTCGCAGTCGACCGTTTCCGCCCACCTGGCGACGCTTGAGAAGGCAGGTCTCGTCGAGATCAACCGCGTCGGCCAATGGTCGTTCTACCGCCGAAACGAAAATGCCATCCAGGCATTTGTCGATGAGCTGAAAAAAACACTTTGATCACCTCCCTCTCCTGCATTCCTCCCAGCCCGCCAAGGATTTCACGATGACCACACTTTTTGAACCGATGAAGATCGGCGACATCACTGTCGCCAACCGGGTGGCGATGGCGCCCCTGACGCGCAATCGTTCGCCCAAGGCGATCCCCAACGACCTGAACGTCACCTATTACGAGCAGCGGGCCACGGCCGGCCTGATCATCACGGAAGGCACGCCCGTCACCCAGCAGGGCCAGGGCTATGCCGACGTTCCGGGCCTCTACCTGCAGCCGGCTATCGATGGCTGGAAGAAGGTGACCGACGCGGTTCACGCCAGAGGCGGCAAGATCGTCACCCAGCTCTGGCATGTCGGTCGCGTCTCGCATGTCTCGCTGCAGCCGGACGGTGTAGCCCCTGTCGCGCCCTCGGCCATTCCGGCCGGTGGCAAGACCTACATCATCAATGCAGACGGCAGCGGCGAATTCGTCGAGACCTCTGCTCCCCGGGCCCTGGAAGCATCTGAAATCCCCGGCATCGTCGACGATTTCCGCAAGGCTGCCCGGGCGGCGGTCGATGCCGGTTTCGACGGCGTCGAGCTCCACGCGGCCAATGGCTATCTGATCGACCAGTTCCTGAAGACCGGCGCCAACCAGCGGACCGACGACTACGGCGGCTCGATCGAGAACCGCGCCCGCTTCCTTCTCGAAGTGGTCGATGCCGTGGCCGATGAGATCGGTGCCGGCCGCACCGGCATCCGCCTGTCGCCGACGACGCCTGCCAACGGCATTTCCGACGCAGATCCCCAGGCCCTCTTCAACCACGTCGCAGCACAGCTCGCCACGCGCAACCTCTCCTTCATCCACGTCATCGAGGGTGCAACGGGCGGCGACCGCAGCTTCCAGTACGAGGGCACCAGCTTCGATTACGATGCCTTCAAGGCGACATACCGCAACGCCGGCGGCAAGGCCGGCTGGATGGTCAACAACGGCTATGACCGCGACGCTGCCATGCAGGCCGTCGAAAGCGGCCGCGCCGACATGGTGTCCTTCGGCCGCCTGTTCATCGCCAACCCGGATCTGGTCGAGCGCCTCGAATCCGGTGCCGCGCTCAACGACCCGGACGGCAGCACCTTCTATGGTGGCGGCGCCAAGGGCTATACCGACTATCCGGCGCTCGACGCCGCAGCCTGATGCATTCCGGGGGCGCCGTGCGGCGCCCCCGATCTCCGTGCGGTCCAAGCGGCTCTTGCCAGAAGAACGGCCGCCACGGTGATGGCGATGGCATTGGCCGGATGCAGGGCCAGCATGAACCCCATGCCCTCGCCGGCAATGATGAAGATGAACTGCAGGATGTAGAGCCCGAACAGCAGGGTCGTGAGCATCCGATGCCGGTGAAGCGGCGCGCTCAGCCAGGCCATCAGAGCCAAGGCGATGATCGGCACGCCGATTGCCCCGCCGACTGCACCGTGCGCCCCCCATAGGGCGCCATCCGAGAAGATCGCCAGCCCTGCGAGATAGACCTGCACCAGGATCAGCACGGGCAGCCCCAGCGCCAGGAGAAGAAAGCCACGTCCGGCCATGCCGGACGACCTTCCCTGCGCGGCGCTCATGCCGCTCTCCCCGTGTCCCGCTGCCCGGCCAGATCGCCATGACCGGCGTCCGCATCCAGGCAGCCGAGATCCGTCAACGTCGCGCGCATGGCGACGTCGAGCGGTGTGCAGGGCTCCACGCCGAGGAAGTCCGCAAGCTTGTCGTTCGTCATCCGCACCGGCGTGCGCCAGAGATAGCGCATCTCTCCGAGCTCCCGAAACATCGGCACGAAAGGCGCAGCGAGACGCAGCAGCCACCAGGGAAGCGGGCTCTCTTTGACGCTGCGCCCCTGGACGCGCTCGATCGCCAGCCTCATTTGCTGTCCGTCATGGTCCCAGACGCCCTGCATGTGGAAGAGCGCAAACACCGGCAGGTCGCGGGAGCGATCCACGAGCCGCAGCATGGTTTCGGCAACATCGGGCAGATAGGCCCATTGGTGTCCGATCCCGCCTTTGCCGGGATTGCTGAACGTCGTGACCGGCTTTCCCGGCTTGATCACGCCCTGCGAGAACCAGCTGTTGCCGGCACCGGGTCCGAAAAAGTCGCCGGCCCGCACGATCAGGACAGCAACACCCGAAGTTGCCGCAGCCTGCAGACGCCGCTCCATCTCGACCCGGATCTTGCCCTTCCGCGTCAGGGCATTTTGAGGGCTCTCTTCCGTGATCACCGGAAACACGTCTGGCCCGTAGTTGTAGACCGTCCCCGGAAGAAGAATCCGCGCGCCGACCGCTCTCGCTGCCGAAATCGTATTGTCCAGCATCGGCAGCACCAGCTTTTCCCAGTCTCGGTAACCGGGCGGATTGACGCCATGCACGATGAGCTCCGCCCCCTCCGCGGCACGGCGCACATCCTCGGCATTGAGAGCGTCGCCCCTGTGCCACTGAAACCGGGGATCGAGCTGGCGACCGGTACTCGCGCCACGGCTCAAGGCCCGGACGGTCCAGCCTCGGGCAAAAAGCCCACGGGCCACATGGCCCCCAATTCCCCCCGTCGCTCCGAGGACGAGAGCCGTACGGGGCAGGATCAGATCGTTAGTCATCGGAATCTCCATCGGTTGATGGCTGGATTGTCAGACATGCAGGAGATATATGGAATTGACTAACTGCGTGGAGCCGCCATACAAAAATGAATGATATCGGCTGGGACTATTATCGGACCTTCTTGGCGGTCCTTCGCGCCGGTTCCCTGTCGGCCGGCGCCCGCGACTTGGGCCTGACGCAGCCGACCGTGGGACGGCATGTGGAGGCCCTGGAGCAGGCACTGGGGTACCCGCTTTTCACACGATCACAACAGGGCCTGGGCCCAACCGATGCGGCGCTGGCCCTGGCGCCTTACGCGGAAACACTTGCCTCGACCGCGGCCGCCATGGCGCGACACGCGACGGGAACTTCGGGCGAGATTGCCGGGACGGTCCGCATCAGTGCCAGCGACGTCATCGGCATCGAGGTCCTGCCCCCGATCCTCGCGGACCTGCAGGAGGAACACCCGCAGCTTGTCATCGAGTTGTCGTTGTCGGATGCGGTGGAGGATCTGTTGCGGCGAGAGTCGGATATCGCCATCCGCATGACCAATCCGTCCCATGACGCCCTGGTCGCCCAGAGGATCGGCAGCATCCCGGTCGGCCTTCACGCTCACAAGCGCTATCTTGACCGGCATGGCATTCCGAAATCACCGGCAGATCTGACCGCCCATCGCTTCATCGGCTTTGACCGGCGGACATCCTTCATCCGAGCCATGGAAAGTCGATTCCAGAGCGACTTCCCCCTGTTTCCCGCGCTGAACGAACTTAACTGGAGCTACCGGATCGACAGCAATGTCGCACAGCTTGCGGCAATCCGGGCGGGTGCCGGCATCGGCATGTGCCAGATCGGCATTGCCGAACGGGATCCGGATCTCGTCCGGATCCTGCCGGATGTCTTCGAGCTGCCGCTCGAGACATGGGTCGTCATGCACGAGAACCTGAGAAGCGGGCTCCGGTGGCGCAAGACCTTCGACGCTCTGGTGAAGGGCCTGCGCGATTATGTGAAGGCGACCGCTCGCCCAGACTAAGTGCGCCTGGTCGCACCGTCGTCGTCGCCATCGACCACTTCTGCCTCGGGACGATCGCCGCCGTCGCTGTATTCGGTGTGCCACTCGCCTGCGGCATCCTGCCAGCTGATCTCCTCCGCTTCCCCGCCGACCTGCTGCTCGGCCGCAACCCTGCGCGCCGCCTGGAGGGCGTCCGAATGGGACGCGAAGGTTTCGGAATAGACGTCTCCGAGCCGGTAGGCCCAGCCACCGTCGTGCTCGACGACCTTGTAGACAACTTTGGTCATTCTTCTCTCCTGGTTTCCCATGCCTCTGCCGATGGAACGGACGCACCCGCATGAAGGTGGAGGAAAAGCGAAGTCCGCACCGCATTGTTCCAAATGAACGCCCAAAATCACCATACAAACAACTCCGAGGAGCAATTGCGAAGTCGCGACTTGTGATCGGCGCATTTCATTCCGCGCTCTCCGCGCTTCAATTGCAATAAACTAATCTTGAAGTGCTCGTGTGCGGCCAACTCGTCGTCGCCGCCCTAGTTCTCCCCCTATCGCGGTCGAACCCATGACGGCCGCAACGCGGCACCTCTGCCGCGAGCCAACAAGGGAGCGACCATATGAACCGCCTGATCCTTCTTCTCTCCGGAACCATGCTGTCCGCCACGCTGGCCATCCTGCCGGCATCCGCGCAGGAAGGCACTGCCCCGGCGACGGGTGCAGGGAGCGCGCAGCCCGGCACCCCCGTGGAAACTGCACCGCCGAACGCGCCGGACCAGGAGCCTGCCTTCGAGCAGCAGACCCGCGCACCGCAGCCTCCGGAAATGCCGGAACTCGCAACGGAAGTCTTCGCCGATGGTCTTCCCCATCTCTGGGCCATGGAATTCCTGCCGGACGGCCGGATGCTGGTGACTGCCAAGGCGGG